>RFHA01000246.1 GCA_003696565.1 Chloroflexota bacterium | reverse complement strand
TTGATCCCCCAACAAATGAATATAACTTGAAGAATTTATATTAATATTGCTATCCAAAAACATCAATGTTATCTCAGTACCTCCTTTGAACACTTTTGCATAAGGATTATTTGCCTGTGTTCCTTCGGCTACATTTATTGAAGTAATTGTTCTTGGTACACCAGGACTTTTAAGAGCAAAGAAGTTTGCACTGGTAGGGAGATACAGCCTTGTCGTATTTCCAGATGTATCTATATATTCAGTATCATTTATATTTATGTTCATAGCTTGAGAAAGAGAAAGCGGTCCGGACATAGACCCACCACTCTTTTCTAAATATCCTCCCAAATGATAACTAACCTCATTACCCCATACAAATGTAGGTGATGCAATATATACATCAAGTGGTGCATTACCATTTAAAGTAGTATCATTAAATACGGTTAGATAACATAGGAATAATGTGTTAGATGCATAATTGTCAAATGTACAACCAACCCATGTCCACTTGTTTGTCTGGTAAGGAAACTCCGTACCTACTGTTATAGTACCATTATCAGAATTGGAAGTATAAATCCATTGGGCTGCATTTTTCCCTGTCGATTTGACCCAAGCCCCTACAGTAAACTTTCTTCCTCTGTTATATTTCCACGAATCAAATGGACTTGGAACAAATCTTAGCTTTTTTCCTGGAGGAATAGTAATTCTTAAAACGTTGTATTCAGGAGGAATACTATCATCCAAGACTCTGACAATAGGTATCGTATCTCCTGTATTTAACGTATATGTGGAGCTACTGAAGTCAGCAGTACCTATCTGCCAGTCTTTCATTTCGTATCTTGAAGAATCTCCTATAGTAAGTCCGGCAAAGGTACTGTTTGAAAGCATGTTTTGCGACGATGTGTTTGGATACGAATTCTTTGGTGATCTCGTTTTTAACACATTACCATATCCTCTGTCGTCGATTTCAATAGAACCAAATACCTCAATGTCGTTTTCTGTTGTTGTAGAATCAAGATATATAGGCCTTGTATCTGGATAGTAAAGAAATTGCTGGGTTGCCTCGACGCGTAATTGACGAGTAACAATCCAGGCATTCCCTTTTACTACAATATGTCCATATTTTGTGTATTGTGGCTCAACGCTACCTCCATAAAACTGGTTATGGTTACAGTCAACATTTATATCATTAACAGTAGTCATTGCCAGAATACCATAATCAAGGTTGCCACCAGAAATCACCGTATTGTAGAAAAGGTTGCTGTTGATAAATGAACTGATATTTCCTCGTGCAATAAGAGCAATAGAAGTATCAGCATCACGAAAACGAAGGTTCTCAAAAGTGTTATATGTTACAGCACCCGTACTGTCTGCTTCAAGCAAAAGACCTACACCATTCCTGAATCCGTGAATATGCACATCTTCAAAATGACCTGAAGTAAGGAATCCCGGAGTAGCATCAAGATGGATAGCCTTTGACCCCGTCCGAAGGTTGTCACCCATAATAGTTACATTCTTAATGCCTCCTATCCGTACCTCTCTTCCATTAGGGTCTTTTGAATAGAACCTGAAGCAAGCTAAATTATCTTGCGAAGGCTCAAAACTGATCACCGTACCACTATCCCACCAGTCTTGATATGGTGTAGCATACACACCAAACTTTCCGGCAGATACACCCTCTATTGTAACACCTTCAGGTACATTAATTGTCTTGGTCACTTTATACCAACCAGGACCAAGCAGCACAGTACCCCCTACAGTAGCTGCACTGTCGATAACTTGCTGGAGATAATCACTGACGTCTATACTGGTTTCTAAAGAGTTATCCGATTGTCCTGGATATTTGGGATAATCAGGATGATCAGAATATAAAGAACTGTGGCTTTGAAGCGTGAAATAAGGAATTATACCCCCAACGGAAGTCGTGGCATTACCCCCGCCACCCTCAAAACGGGCAGCAAGAGCACCTTGAAGATCAGGATCAATGCCCGGAATATAGCTATACTTTGATCCACTCTTAATCAAAGCACTCAGCTGAACAAGTGGTTTTATTGCCGGGGCACCTGCGTATGAAAGGTCTACCTGCGCAGTTTTGTTGTTTATGGCAAGTACAGACGAAATATACCATAAGTGCAATTGATCATCAAAATATTGATATAAAGTATCCCCAACAGAAAGGTCTACGGCATCGATATTGGAAAATCTGTCGTTCAAAAGAACTGTAGTAGTATATGGGTTACTGTCATCATGAACATACAATACGTATATTCCAGTAGCTTGCGAAAAAGCAGCACTGGTAAAAAACATCACACAACAAACCGTCGCAATGATTTTTATTAATTTCTTCATTTATATCTAAATTTATATAGTTGGCCAATAAAATTGGAACAAGTAGTCATTAGCAATGGAAGTGATTTTAACGCTAATTGAAGTGCCTGTATAGTTACCCACAAGAATTTGAGGCGAACTATCCTGGTCTACTGAATTAGGGGCACTGTCCACATCCGGATCATCAGTAAACCACGCAATCTTTGTTACCATCGGAATGGCACTAAAGATATTTCCCTCTATACCATCAAATGTATATGTTACATCATTGGATGTAGTAAACTGATACTTGTCAATAAAGCACTTCAGACGGATAACACCCCCAGAAACAGTAAGAACGACCTTTGAAGGGTCGCTCCTGTCAACAGCTATGGACGGCTCTCCTGAAATGACATTATACACTACTACATGATTATCACCTGTTTCAGTGATATAATCAGCTCCTTTTATCTCTACAGGGTCAACAGAATATCGCCCAAATATGCTTGTGGAAAGCAACAGCTTTGTATTTCCTTTTTGACCAGAACTAAGTGCGCTCCTCTTTATCTTTGTCATGTTGCTATTTAATTAATATAAGGGCGCCCCGGAGTGACCCAGGACGCCCTGCATATAGAAAGGGGATTAAACAAACGGGTTGCCTGCACTAGCCTCGCCCACATATTTGATTGGGCTGATCTGGTCTGAGCTTGCAAGCCATGCACCAAGATTGGTGTTGAGTTCAGTTACAGTAGTAGCATCAGTAGTAGTAATCGTATACGGCGGAGTAACAGCACCTACAGCTGCCGTCGGGTTATTAATGCCTGCCGGCAGGAGGATCGTGAGCTGATGCGTGATCAGGTTGCTCGACGAAGTGCGCTCATCCTTTTTAACAAATTCGATGATCGTACTCGTATATAGCTGATTTTCGTCAACAGGATTGGGCAGCTTGTCAACCGACTGTTCGTCAAAGTTGCCATAGATATTGTTCCAATACAGTCGCGTACCTACCTGTTCTTTCCAAATCAGGTTCCAGTGCTTACCCAGACCTACCCATTCTTTAGGTGCCGAAAGCTCTACAATGTCAGCTTCAAGGTCAGTACCTACATCGATCCAGGTCTTACGGAAGATAGTATTATCAAACACGAAGTAATCTTGGTCATCAAGACCAATGAACAGGAGGTAGTCTACCGAAGCAGCAGTACCTGCCGATGCCGTATCCAGCGTTACAATATCATCCGTAGCCGACATGTCACCTGCCGTAACCAGGTCTTGCAGCGTTTGTACAAGATCTTTGTCAGCAGTGAAATAGTAGGTCGTACCTGCATGTACCATGAAGGGAATGCTGGTACCATCAGCAATCGTCGAGAGCTGCGTACCAGCAGCACCAGCAGCAGCCGACTTAACGCCCAGTACAAGGAAACGCTCAAAGCCACCGCCCCAGATCGAACGAGTGTTGGCTTTTACAGCCAGATTTTGATAAACCCAGTCGTTCGGCTGTGCTACTGCCGTCGCCGGCGTAGTAACAGATACAGGCACAGTGTGTCGGCGAGTCTTGTCATATACACGATTAATATCCGCATTACGCAGCGTAATGTGCAGGTGATAGGCCGTATCCGTAAGAGGAGTATCTGTGATAGTCATCTTACGAACATTGTAGCGACCTACCTCCGGCTTGGTCGTGCTCACCATCGTTACCGAGCCACCTTCAAGAAGGGTGCTCTCATAGTATGCAGGGAAAGTAAAGCCAAAGCGGTCTACTTGCGAGAGCTTGTCACTCATAGGAGTGCCCTGCACGACGTAGATGCTCGGATAGTTTTGTACCGTAATGGAACCCGACACAAACCCCGTTTTGTCAAAGTCCAGTACACCAAGCTGACCATCAGCAAGGTTGATTTGGTTGTACGCCGATCCCGGGAACGAACCCGAAGCAAGAGCTTGGTCACCTTTACCTACAAGGATGCGACGCTGAGGGAACAAGAATTTTCTGTTTCTCTTAGTCATCTTATTAGAATTTAAGATTAAATAATTTAATTAAGTGATTTGTTTTCTTTCACCTATAGATGCATTTACAAGTTGCAAGACCAACTGGTTCTCTGTAGCGCCAGCAATGAAATATACTGCCATATCTACCAGCAGATCCAACGCGTTGCTCATGAATTCACTATCTACAGGCGCTGTCTGTGAATTATAATATTGATTACAGTTTTCTGTAGAGGTGCCTGACTGAGTACGTCGAACACAATCGATATATTCTATCGTATCGTATCCGCCAAGAAACACCCTTTTGGGGGCCTTGATATATTCTATTCTTAACTTGAAATTAGTATTATCAGTAAACACCCTAAGAGTAGGATTACCATCGACAGCAGTGATCATGCCTACATACCTACCCCACGACGGATCACTACGTAGATAGCTATTGTTAAGCTTGTATTGATCGTCTTGGCGAATAAGGCTTACAGGGGCCACGAACTCGTTGCATGCCAGCCACCCTCGAAGAAACCTGAAATAAGGCTTCTTTAGCTTGGTTAGATCAAAATCTATGTACGCATTATCAATATTAAACGTAGCGATGGGAGTAATCTCTGGCTCTTCAGGCCACGATACAATGAAAGGAGCAATAAGGTCTTTTACCCATTGCCGCTCATTGCTCTTATAATCGTAAAAGCCCAAAACTGATAAAGAAGCACGGTAGATAGCATCATCAATTACATCAGGAAGCATGTCCTGATAGTGATTACTATCCATCTTATTCACGCGCTCCTTTATCAGTCTGTGTAACAGGGCTATGTTAATCATAGTAGTTATTCGTTATTTTTCTCATCAGCAGATTGCAACTTCGCTACCTGCTGAAGGAAATCGTCAAGAGGTTCCGGAATGGCTACGCGAGCATCACGCAACTCATTGACAAACTCGATAAACTTGTCTGATGCGATTTGCATCTCCTCAAACATTCGCGTCTTGAAAGACTCTACTGTCGAGAATTTGTAGAATGCAGGATCGCGGTGTTGCGAGAGCCAATAGACATAGCCATCCCTTCGTACAAGTCTTCCAGTATTGAATGCCTGCTTAACAAGGTAATTCAGGTAGAAAAGCTCCCGTTGACCCTCGTAGGTATCCATAACATCATTGAAAGTTTTGATGCGCTCTTCCAGGTCATCACCCTTTAGCTTGAGATAGTCGTTGATCTTAGCATCGATAGTGGCTGTGCTAATGCCTGGATTGCTCTTGATGATAGATACCCCTGTGCGAGGATCGGTAAGCTGAACACCTACCCAGTAAACCGGATTGTTGGTAAGCGAACCAATATTGGGACTTTTCTCAAGGAACAGGGCATATCGTGCAATAGCCTTGTTCTGCTTGATATTGGTCTCCATATTGTTTTGATATTCTTTGGTTGCCTCTACCAGCTTCCAGTTATGAATCGTCGTGTTCAGCGACCTGCCCGGGATATGCACCTTGTCCGTTCGATGCATCAAAAGCTGGATAGCCAGAAAGCCATTCAAATTGTTCGTATCAAAGAAGTTGGCTCTGTCATAAAGCGTCACCTTCGTTTTGCTGAGCATCGTAAGCGGTTCACCATTCTTGGTATTAGGTACCTTGCTTGTAAGCTGCTCAGGATCAAGGCCAAATCGTATCTCTGCCAACGTTTGAAGCGTGATCCTTTCCTGCGTCATCACCTTAGGAAGGTACTCAGACCACTCCTTGCTAAGACCATATTTGATAATAATAGATTCGACTTTATCAACTTCTGGCTTATCTTTGCCCATATAAAACGGGTTGACCATGAGTCTATCTAAGCCAGTGTCCAAATATGCAGGGTTGTCTCGACGCTTTCTGAATCGCAGTACGTCGGCAGCACTTACAGCACCGGGCTTTACTGCTTTTGTCTTCTGAAGTACTTGCTTGTTAAGCAGCTGACCTCCCGACGACTTCACATACTTTTCTTGTATGTGACGATTTTGTGCCGTCGGTCTCAAAACTGGATACACAATGTACCTCTTGTTAAAAATTTCCATAAATTTTAATTTTTAAACTTTTCGTGTTTAATATTTATGATGGATGCCTGTGTAGTTAATATACTATCAGCTTACACGTGCAATACGCATGCACTGGCTGGCGTCGAAGATGAGCAGACCACCGTTCTTCTCCATGAAGATTGTGGCTTCCTTGCTCAGGCTCGATACCTTGCCGCCATTCTTGATAGCACCCGTCGTGAAGTCGTATACGTTCGACTCGGTGACCCATACCTCTGCATCCGGCTCGTAAGCAATGGCTACGTTGCGGTTGATCGACGAGTCACGCATCGTTGCCTTAGGAGCAACAAGGTTGAAAATATCAAACGAACTCGACTCCAGCGGCTTGCCTTCCTCATCAAGCTCGGGGAACAGGTTAGCATCGTCCTTCGACGGATCCCATACAAAGCGGATCACCTGACCCATGCTGCGCAACTCAACGAACTGGCTACCAAAGGCAAGGCCATAATTGGTTGCATTGCTCGATACTTTGTCGATAAAGTAGCTCGAATCAATCACAAAGTTGAGGTTGCCTGCTTCCTTCTCGATAAGCTTCGAGATCATGCGCATACCTACCAGACCGGTGTGTACTTCGATAACGTCCTCTTTGGGGTTGACAACATTGAAACGCAGGCTTTCCAGCGTGCCCACAAAGTCATCAAGGGTCAGGTCATAGCCGTTGTGCTCGTAGTAGTTCGATTCGCGAGCGATCTGGAACCAACCAGCACCCGACTGCTTGATGTAGCCCGTGTCGTTGTCAGCACCCGAATACACATGACCAAACTTGTAGTTCATCTCAAGGTCAGTGTACAGACGCTCACGGAGAGCATATTCAAAGAACGACATAAGCTTGCCGCGCTTCACATCTACAGTGCCGTCAGCCTTCTTGGGACCGGCAACAACGAGTTGGCTCACACCATTCTCGATAGCACCAATTTGCGTGTCGTAGATTACCGTTTCATTGCTACCACGACGAGCAGCCTCGATCTCACGACGGATCATTTTGTCCGATACGGTGATACCGCGAGCAGCGTAGGTGATCTGGCTACCCAGTTCCGAGGTCGTACCGAACTCCAGACCTGCGAACTTGGTGTTCATTTCATCGGGTACCATCGAGCTTGCATCGCGCACCGTACGGCCCGGTTGCAGGTACTTGGGATCGATGAAGGCATTGGGATCGCTCGTCTGAAGACTCACCGTATACCAAAACTTGTTCGGCGATTCTTCTTCGGGGAACCCTTCAATGATAAGCATGGGAGCATCAGTGCTCTCCGTCTTGAGCAGCGAAGGCTCGTTGTAATAGCCTCTGTCGAGGGCAATACGGAATCGGGTGCCCGCCTTGCCAGGCGTAGCAGACAGGTTGGGGTCAACATCTACAATAGTGCAGTTGCTGACACCGTCGGTAGCCAGCTTCCAGGTGACTTTACCGCCACCCCCAGCGCGCAGAGGGATCATCTGCTTGCTGGCCATGTACGTCATCGGCTTGTTGACAATGTCGCCAAGCCCCTTCGTTGCGAATACCTCAATGTCAATGAGGCCCAGGTCAGTAGGTTGCTCGGTGGAATTAAAAAGCGAGCTGTAAGCGGCGCTATCAGCCCACGAACCACCCCATTTGCTTGCTTTGCGTGTTTTAAGATACGCTGAATGTCGTCTCAAGTTCATATTCTATAGTTTTTATTTTATTCTAAAAAGTCTTCAATATTGTTTTTCGAGGAACGGCGCTTTGTCCTTTTCGACGATCTCAGATAGTCTCTGAGCGATTTGGACTTTAGCGCCTCCTTTTTCTTTTGGTTTTTAGGTGTAGCAGCTTTCTTGTCGATTAACTCGTACAGTTCTTTGAAACCTTCTTCATCATTGTAATAGGTCAATACATTGACAAACTGTACAAAGTGCTCTGGATTCTGAATAATGGTCTGCCACTTTTCACTGATAACCTCCGGCTTCCAGGTTTCTTTGATTCTCTTCTTTCGAGATTCTACCCAATCAAGCTGCTCTACCACCTGATTAACCGTATTCCAGAATTCTCTTTCGCGCTTTTTTTGTTCTTGCTTACGCTTCTTCTCTTCTTCAATAGCCTTCTTGCGTTCTTCTTCAAACGCTTGACGCTTCTCTTCGATGATCTCATTCGCTCTTTCAAGTACCTCGTCATCATCAAGAGCGTCAATAGCTGCCCGCCTTTTTTCAGCACTCTTATAAAGCCGCTTCATCTCGGGCATTTCCATCAAAAACTCTCGGGCTTCATCAGGATCATCATACGTACGAAGGACTTTTTCTTCACCCGAGACATATTGGTCAAAGAAATTCTTTACATCTTCAACCGAAGGATTCTCTTTAGTATCCAAATACAGAAACAGATCCTGAACATATGAGGGCTTATCGCTTAGATACTGAATCATCAGATTGGCAGGCAACTCCTCCAAAAGCTCTTCCAGCTTGGCTGCATCTACCTTATCTACCTGAGGAAGACCTACATACTCGTTGAGGATATCATAGATCATCTTGACCTTATCGTCATCAATATCCTCTTCATCGCTATCATCGTCATCAAGATCATCATCAGTATCAGAAGCATCGTCATCCTTTATGTCTGAATCGTCTTCATCTACATCATCATCATCGTCATCCTCTTCATCCTCTTTATCTCCATCGTCTTGATCGTCGTCTTCCTCATCGACGTCTGTTCCTGTCTTCTTGTTGTCGACAACATCCGATTCTTTGTCATCAGTGTCGTCTTTCGTACCCGTTTCATCTTTGTCGTCTACATCATCTTTATCGTCGTCAATAACATCATTATCAGTACTGTCATTGAAAGGATCGTCGAAAATGTTTCCTACATCGGATACGTCAAAAGTTACTTTTCGTGTACTCATAATTATATCTTTTTTCGTAAGATTGTACAAATTTAAATCTGTAGTAACCTATAATCCAAATAAATTAGTATATTAATGTGGCTATATAATAGGTAATCGAATAATTATTTGGTATTGTTGCTCGATTTACTACGTACTTGTGCTTTTTTCACTTCTATTTCCTTTTCTTTAAGCTTCATCTCTTTGTCGTGACGACGATCTTCATGCTCTTGCTTCAACTTTTCTTTCTCTATCTCATCAGCGATCTTGTCTCTATCGACATCATTAGCGCGCTCATACAGCGACGATTGGATCTCAGCTTCAAGAATTCGTGTCTTTCTACGCTCTTCTTCCAGGGCCTTTTCTTTCTCAATCTCAAGCTTCGTAGTCCATTGAGCAAGTTCCTTTTGCTTTTCAATAAGCATCTGCTCTTGCTTGGCTTGTGCTTCTTGCTGTTGAGCAGCCTTCTGTTGAATGCGTTCTTCCAATTCGAGAATAGACTGGTGGATCTCTTCGACACTGGCACCAGTAACGATCTGCTTGAGGATGTTGCTGAATTCGGACACGCTGACGTCCTGAGTGTTTTGTGAGATCTTCTGAAGAATAAGCTGCATGTATTGCATGTCGTTAACTGTATTGCTTAGTACAATACCTGCATCTTCAGGAGCAATAAACTCAGGCTTGATATTTACTATCTCATTAATGCGATCATAGCTCATGAACTGAATGAACGTGCTTTTCTCCTCAGGATTCATCTCAAACCACCGCTTGAAATACATATCCCATTGCTCCAAACACTCTTTGATACAACGTGTCCACAGATAGTCGTGCATATAGAACACGGATTCGGTGGCCAGCGTCGTCTGAATAACGGCACGTTCGTTGTCGGTAACGTTTGAGTGTTCGATGATCTGACCCTCACGAGAGGCAGGCACAAGCGTAGCCAAGCCAAGCTCGTAATCGATCATCTGCATCAGCTGCTGAAGGTTGATAAGCTCTTGAGCATTGCCCAGCTGAAGAGGGATAACAGGGGCACTGCGCGTGGTGGGAACACCGCCAAGAGAAGTGTTTTCACTGTCAAAGTATTCGTTACCTGTCTTGGCAGCAATAATCTCTGCTTTTGTAATTACATCGCTGCTCTCCCCTTCTCCTTCCGGAGTATTGGCGAGTTCATCAGGTATCTGTGCGAGGTCACGTGCAATGCGAGTGCCCTTGTACTTACTAAGCTCTCGGTCAAAAATAGCCTTCAAGGCAAGATACTGTAGCTGCAAGGGCACTGCATTATCCATCAAGCTGAAGTTCTTGCCGCCAATGTTGTTTAGTGCCCCTCCCTTATATGACAAAGTGAAGTTGGTGAAAGGATCTTCAGTATAAATAGGCTGCATGGGGCATTTCCGCTTTTGAATAATTTTGCTCCCATTGATTACTGTCATCTCATATCGCTGAGGGATATATACTATCTCAGCCTTGTACACAATACCATCCTGTTCCCATTGGTAGTAATAATCTTCTTCAAACCACTCGTTCTTGTATTTTATCTTACTTGCATATTCAGGAATTATACTGCTGTCATCGAAAATCTCTGTTACCAATTCATTGTATTCATCGGTATATGAAATAAACACCTGCTCATCATAGGCCTTGAACTCGATGTGCTCTTTCGTAATCACCGAATTCATCAAGGTTGTATTCAAGGCACTGTTATCATAATTGGGATAAGTCGTTCGACCATAGCCACCGCGCGAGGAAAGAAACTTTCTGAACATATCAGAATGAATAAACTTGGTGATATGGTCTTTGCTTAAAGAAGAGTTAGTATTGGCAAGAGAAAGAAGGCATTCTTCCAAATCCTTCTTGGAAAGAACATTGATATACATATCAAGGAACTCACCTACAGTAAGCTCCTCTCTGTATTTCACCCAATCAGCTTTCGAGATATCAAAATAATCGTCATCAAGCTGATAGGTAATATTGAGCGGATTCAGCACTTTGATGAAAGGCTTGCCATCACGCCACTCGTTTTTGAGGTAAAACTCGCCAAATACAAAAGCATCTCTAAATGTCTTTCTTCGCTTCATCATCACATCTTCCGAAGAGATGATATAGCGAAGCATCTTGTTCTTGTACACCTCATATTCTGACATGAACGTTTTCTTGTCCAATGCCAGTGGGGTGAGTTTCTGTCTGTACGATTCAATAAACTGTTTAACTTCTTCAGGAGTCATCCCCTGCATCTGCTGTTGAGACTTGCTAAGGATAAGCTCAAGGTCTCTGTCTACCTCTTCCATGATGCGCCTGCGATATTCCTCATCTTTGGCGCGGATAGCCTTGTCGGTGGTAAGTACAATTTTGAATTGCAACCCCCTTCGCATGAGGTCACCCTCAAGTACCATGTACTTGTTGAAGATTTTGTTATAGCTCAACAGCAGGTCATTGGCATACTCAAGGGTCAAGGGGTCGTTGCACATCTGCTGCAACTCGTTGAGGTATGGCTCAATATTCCCCGAGAACAGCTCGTAGTACTTCTCTTTTTGCTCAATATCAGTACGTGTAGTACCACTATTACCTATATATTTGAGCACATCCTCATAAAAGGTACTGTCTTTCCTTTTCTTATATAAAAACTTCATGAAGTATATACTTTTTGATTTCTTCCAAATATTCTTTTATTGGTAAGTACAGGGGCAAGCTTGGACTTCTTGTTTTGCAACCCAAGCTCTTCCAGCTTTTCCATTTGGTTCACTGCTATCGCAATACCCAACATAGCCGATACGGCATCGAAGTTGTCTTTCAAATTGTACTGTATCAGCTGCCGTATGAGAAAGAGACAAGGTATCCTATATAGATTTGGCAACGTCTCTTCAGTGCCATCCTCAAGGATATGTGTCGTTTCTTGAAGTAACCATTCGTTGAGATAGCCTATATATGTGAGCTTGTCGATGCGGTTACCTACCCTGTAACCATACACACTTGGCCCCGAAGCACGGATCTTGGCATCTACCAACGCACCATACCGTATAGCCAATAATTGCTCTTTTCGCCTTGCCTTGTAATATGCTACTACTCGCTCCCCTCTGTTATTCTCAAGCCAAAGCGATCGTGGCGGATTGCCATAATATTCAATCAACAACTCCTGGTTTCTGTGATAATAGTCGATTCCTTCTTTAGGCTTGCCTATATAAGAGGCTACAATTATATTCGTATTGTAGCCTTGAGAAGCATATTTTGGATTCTTGACTATATAAGTCACTGCAAGCGATCCACCCCTATCAATATCATCTTCTACATATGGATCGTATCCAATGAGATTATACATATCTTCAGGGGCATTTCGTATAGGATGCTCATAAATCACGATACATCCATTGGTATCTATATTATTCGGTAAAGGAAAGTCGACTATTGGCTCTACGTTGTTAAGTACCTTATAGCCTACCTTATTGTCGGGACGTTTATATAGCTTTACAGGTGTACCAAGCTTTTTGTATTCTTGCTTAAAGAGCAGTTGACGCTCTCTTTCCATAAGCTCTTCGATAGGGAAGTAGTAGCCTTCATCGTTGAACCACATCTCCCTGACAAAGCATGGGTGGTTCATAAGGAAGTCACGAAGCACCTTCGGATCTTCAGACTTAGCCTTTTTCTTTCTTTCCTTGTTTACCTGTGCTATAGCTTTTTCGTAGTCGGTATTGCCGTTCTCGTCTTTACAATCAAGAAGAGTCATGTAATAAGGCAAGAAGTAACATATCCTGCCATTTTTTCCTTCCTGACTAAACTTGTTTTTAAAAGACATGAAGTTGTAGTCCTGCGGGTTTAGGAACACTTTCTTGGCAGCAACGATAAACTTGATGTTACCCGAAGTACCAATGGCAACCTGTACACCAAATTTGACGCCTGAACGAATCACCGTACCTTCGTTGGCACCCAAGGCTTCGATGAAGTTTTCCATCGAACCAACCTCCTCATATACCACTCGGTTATAACGACCACCTTCAGCAGCGCGGTGGCCACTCTTACCTGCTTTCTGGTTAGAATAAGAGACATGAGCAATACTGCTGCCCACACCCTGCATCTCCCACCTACCGTTGTTATAGCGTTTGTACTCTGCCCTGAAAAGATTTTTCTTGTTAGGACAGTCTAATGAACCTGTATAATAGCGATAAAAAGGACAAGGAATATAGCTCTTATTGCCATCTTTGTCGGTATACTCATATATACCAAACCACTTTTTGTATAGTGGATTATCTCCTTTTGCTTTTGCGGTAAGTGAAGTGACAACCTTGTTTAACAGTTCAGCAGACTTGGCCGATTCGGACGAACCTACTACTGTATGTCCTGCAAGTCGGTTATTGATGAAAGCCTCATTATAGCGACCTGCACCACCAAAGACAAACATATGCTCTATCCTGGCAGCTTCCCAATAGGACTTACCACCACCACGAGTACCCAATATCATATAGTTCATCAGATCATTCTGATATAGCGGGTATTTGTAAGGCTTCTTATGCCTCCGTAACAGATATTCATATGCGTCTTCGTACTTCTTTAATTTGCCTGTGCTTTTGTCGTTATTGATAAAGCAAGTATCAGGAAGCTTCGATTCGCTAATCTTGCCCTCTCTGTACTCAAGTATCTTTTTGTTGCAGCTTATCTCAAGATCTTCCGCAAAGCCGCTAAACCCATAGGCACAAATATCCATGTAGGCTATCTCCCAAAAATAGTCAAGGAGATAAGGCTTCATCTCCTTCGTTTCTTTGACACCATCTACTTCTTCAGTATGCTCAATGATGAAGTAGTTATAAAAATAATAAAGGGTACCAGGCATATACCTGTACCCATCAAAATCTTTTGCCCAATAACCTTCTATACACTTATATGCTTCCCGAGACCAAAATTTTTTATATATAGGACTCTCAGGGTGAACCTGGGGCGGTTCAGGGGCTTTCCATCGTATTACTTTCTCAACTACTGGATAATCGGTACGTATGTTGTCAAGAGTTAATCTCCATTTCTCCATGTACTATTTTGAGTTTCTACTCTTCTTCATAAAGGTCGATGTTCTGCTCCCAATCTCCCTTATCTGCAAGGCTGAGCTTACCACCCCCATAAATACGCTCTTCTGCCTGCTCCTCTTCAAACCGCTCCTTGATGGCAAAGTACTGTTCAATAAGCTTGTTCTTTTGTTCGAAAAGTTTCATTAATTGCGGTAGCTTGCCTTTAATCAACTGGAACCTGTTTCCCCCCATAGGGATGTATTCATCCAAGGTAAGCTCATCAGTATTTTGCGATAGCTCATTAATCTTTAGTGCTGTATTGTTGATTGCTGTCTCCATAGACATATATGCCCTTGCAGCAGGAGTAAGACAGTGATCAACATATTTCAACATGCACTCAGCAATTACAGGATCGTCTTCATTGAACTCGGGATAGTACGACCTGATTGCTTCTTTCTTGTCTTTATCAGGAAGCTTGCCTATCTTGTTGTTGTAAGAAGGATCCTTATATAGCCAGATACACCACATCTCTTTCGACGACTTGGATTTATCTGGCGTGGTGTCGCGATCATACAATTTCTTGTATGGCTCAATGTATTTTATTTGGGGGTTCAGTTCCCAAAAATTGTTCTCAATGTTGAATTTTTCTGTGGAATTAACAAACAGATACATAGGCAATTCAATTTTCTACCTGACAAGCCATCTCAAATACTAATTGCTTGTTCGGAAGATCAACCAAAGCAGAAACCATTTTCTCATAATTTA
>RFHA01000245.1 GCA_003696565.1 Chloroflexota bacterium | reverse complement strand
GAGTCAGAGTCCGCTGTTCTGCCGTTAAACTATCCCTCAAGGCGGTGAGGATTTTACCAAAAGCGATGTTTGCTTGCAATATGGATTTTGAAAAACAGGCTTGTTTTATTCGCTGCTTGATTCCGTTTTGGCAGGTTGTTCTGTGGGAATCATGCGTTTAGAAAGGTTTATAAGTTGATGATAGGAAACGGGTTTTGTTAAGACCAGGTCTACTTTCTCTTGCAGGTAACTGGCTCTTGTCCCTTCGATGCTGGTGGCAAAGATGCGTGTTTTGGCGAGGTGTTCCTGTGTTTCGATGTATGAAAGAATGCCTTCACCCGTTGTGTCTGGGAGCTGTAGGTCGAGCAAGATTAGGGTGGGTGTGTTTTTTTCTAAATAGGCTAGCGCTTCGGCACCGTTTTGGGCTAACTCGGTTTGAAAACCGGCATCTTCTAATGTGGCGGTGAAAAAGGTGGCCAGCATGTTGTCATCTTCAACTATTAATGCGATTGGTTTGGTCATAACTGGATTCCTTCTTCTGTTTATTGGTCTGGTTTTGAGTTTGATTTTGCAACTTGATAGTGCATTGTACTTTAATTTGAGTGTGTTAGTCTACAGGATTTGTGTTTTGTGGCTGTTAAGTTAGACACAGTGGTGTTGTTTTGGTCACATTACTCGCTTTGTTTTGACTTGAGCAAGGTGTTTATTTTGTCCATTAGTTGGTTGAAGTTGATAGGCTTTGTTTCGAAATCATCGCATCCGGCCTCAAAGCTGGTTTGTTTGGCTTCCAGGAGGGCATGGGCGGTGAGGGCGATGATTGGTATATGTTTGGTGGATTCATTTGCTTTGAGTTGTCTGGTGGCTTCCCAGCCATCGACGAGGGGAAGACTGACATCCATGAGGATGATGTCTGGTATTTGAGAAACGGCCGTATCGATACCTTCCTGCCCATCGCTGGCAACAACCACATCAAACCCACGCAGCTTCAGACGTTCAGAAAGAATTTCCTGAATCATCATATTGTCTTCTACAATTAAAACTTTTTCCATATTAAACCCTTTTACTGAAAAATCATTACTTTGAGCATTACAAGCATGAACTTAAATTTACCCCGCTGTAGGCAGCTTGTCACCTGATTTTTGTTCATTCGCAACTTTTGCAGGCAGCGTTAAATAAAATGTAGTCCCTTGTCCCAAGGTGCTTTCTACGTGCATCTCCCCGCCTATCATTTGGCAAAATTGATAGCTGATGGCCAGTCCTAACCCTGTTCCACCATGTTTTCGGGTGTAGGATGAGTCAACCTGGACAAATGGCTTGAAAATAACATCCATTTTTTCGTTTGGAATGCCTTCACCTGTGTCACTTATTTTGAAGTGATAAGAATCTGAAGAGCCATTGTTTGCGGGTTGGTAGTGGACATCCAATGAAATTTGACCGTTTTTGGTAAATTTGGCTGCATTGCCAAGTAAGTTAATGAGGATTTGCTGAACTTTTGTTTTGTCCGCATACATTGTCCCCGATTGTATTTGGATATTTTGGAGCAGTTGATTGCCATTTTTTTCGATTAGCGGGTAGATGGTGTTGATTACGTCATCCAACACATCTTGTAACGAAAAGTCAGATTTAATTAACTCCATCCGGCCAGCTTCGATTTTGGAAATATCCAGGATTTCTCCGATGATGGTGTTGAGGTGGCGTGCGGCTGTTTCAATTTGGCTCAAGTAAGGAACAATATTTTCGTATCCCCAAACCTTGCTTTTTTCTGTGATCAACTCGCTGTAACCAATTATTGCGGCCAATGGTGTTCGCAGTTCATGACTCATAGTAGCCAAAAATGCACTTTTTGCCTGGTTGGCAGCTTCAGCCGCTTCTCGGGACTGGCGTAATCTGCTTTCTGTTTCTTTGAGGGGGGTGATGTCATGGAGCATGACAAGGCGGCCAGAATACCTTTCTTTGGCATCATACAATGGTGAGATGGATAGCTGGTAATGTTTTTCTGTGCCATCTTCTGTCATGAGTGAAATTGCTGTTTCAATGTGATTGACGTTTGTAAACTTTGAAACAAGATCCGGCCATTGTTCTAATACGTTTTCTACTGGCTGCCCGGTAATACGGACATTGCTTTTTATTCTTTGCCGAAATGCGGGGTTGACGTCAATAATTCGATTTTGATCATCCAGAATTAATATGATGTCATTGATTTTTTCGAATACGCGTTCTCTGGCTATGGGGGCAATTTCTACCAGACCAAACCCGAAAATACCCCAGGCGATCATGAGACCTGTGGCTAAAAATGAGAGTGGGGTGGGGTCGATTGTGGATGAGCCGCCTCGTGCGATGAAGACGATATTTGCAATCCACGGCACGAGTGCGCCGACTAGAAGTACGCTGATTTGCCTTTTGTACAGCCGGGAGCTTCTCATGTATGCCTGGATGAGGAGGATGACGCCAGTGATGAGCAGGGTGTAGGAGTATATGGTATGCACCCAAAATGCTGGCCCGGGTGCCCATTCCCAAATGGGTGTTCCGCCTGTTGTGTTTAGAATCATGTATTGGCGGAAGATTTGGTGCCATTGGCTGGTCCATACCAGGATGATGATAGTAATTGGCTCTATGAATAATAAGCTAAGGAATTTTTTGGTGATCCGTTTGGAATGGCCAGTGTATATGGCTGTAAACAAGAACCAGGCTGTTGGCACCATAACGATGCCAAGGTATTGCATGTTGTTCCAGAAGAGGCGTGTGGTTTCATTGGTGAAGCCCGCTTCGATGCCGTTGCTTAACAGCCAGATGGTGATGCCTAACATTAGGGGGAGAAACGGCCGTGCCCCGTGCGAATTTCGCCGCCGCCACGCGTACACCAAAACAGACAACGAAATCAGAAATGCAATACCAATGACGATAACTAATGGATTAAATTGCCAATTCATGATGGTTGAGCCTCTATTTCTGTGACAATTGGTAATGTCAATGTGAATACAGATCCTTTGCCAATTTCACTTTCCACTGTTATAGACCCACCTAAAAGGTGACTGAAATGTTGGCTAATTGCTAATCCAAGTCCTGTCCCCCCATATTTTCGGGTAATTGATTCGTCTGCCTGAATAAATGGCTGAAATATAATTTCTGCCTGTTCAGATGAAAGGCCGATACCGGTATCGGCAACTTCAAAAATAAAAGATGTATTGGTTTTTTGAGCGGAAAATGTAATTGTGCCTTCTTGAGTAAACTTGGCTGCATTGCTTAACAAATTGAGCAAGATTTGTCGAAGGCGAAGAGGATCTGTAGTAAAGGTTCCCAGTTGGTTTGGTAAATTTGTTTGCAGAGTGTTGTTGTTTTTTAAGATTAGCGGCTGGACCGTTTGCAGTACATCATCAATGAAATCATCCATGTCGCATAGTTCATTATGCAATGTAACTTTACCTGACTCAATTCTGGAAATTTCCAGAATTTCATCTATCAATGTTTGCAGATGTGTTCCGGAACTGTAAATTTTTTGCAGGTATTTTTGGATGGTTTCTAATTTTGTTTCTGGCGGCAGCAGTTCTTGAATTAATTCGCTGTAACCTATCATTGCAGCGAGCGGTGTTCGCAGTTCGTGACTGATGTTGGCCAAAAATGCAGATTTTGCTTTGTTTGCTGTTTCGGCTTCTTCTTTGGCAAAGGCAAGTTCTTTAACAAGGTTTTGCTCAGCGGCGTACATTTGGGCTGTGTTTAGTGCCAGGGCAATTTGGTCTGATGCTGCGTCGATTAGCTCCAGTGTGCTGTTTGTAAAATGACCTGGATTTGAGTGAACAAGGAACAGGAGCCCAATGATTGTTTGCTGCCGTTTTATAGGGTAGCCTAAAACAGAACGGGCTTCGTAGGGTTGGTTGGGTAATTGAATCCAACGTGGATCTTGTTTGGTATCCAGTATCAGGACGGAAGTGCCATGTTGTAATATCCAGCCGGCCAGTCCTTCTTTTAATACTTTTTTCTCGGTTTTTTCTTTTTTAACTTGGGTGGTGTTTCTGTTTGCCAGGATGGATTGGATGATTTCCTGGTTTTTGTTGAGGAGCATGATTGAGCCGGTTTCTGCCTGGGTGAGTTCGATGGTGATACTGAGTGTGCCTGCCATTGTGTCGGTCAGGTTGGGGGAGCGTGTGGTCGCTCTGGCAATTTTGACGAGGTTTTCGAATAGTTGTTTTTGGTAGGCTAATTCTTGCTGGGCTGTTTGGCTTTCTGTGATGTCGCGCAGGATGAGTAAACGGCCGTAATCTTCCCCTTCATGATTCAAAATAGGCGAAAATGAAGCTTCAAAAACTGTATGACCATCCTGGTGGACAATATCAACAACTTGCGTTTCCAGAGTAGAAAAAGCTAATTTCTTTAGCGATATAAATGGCCCGGAAAACACCTCATCAATTGTAATACCAATATCATCAGGAAAGTTAATGTGAAATAACTGCACAGCAGCCTGATTTAAATCAATCAACTGCCCAGACTCATTCCAAACCAGCACGGCATCTGCAACATTGTCAAAAACAACTTCTCGGGCAATAGGGGCGATATTCAACAGCCGTAAACGGCGCAATGTCCAGCCAAGCACAACGGCCGTTAATGCAAACCCAACTGGCGTCCAATCCAGATAAGGCAAGGGATTAAAGCCAGAAACATATAAACCGTTCCCCAGCCAGGGAAACGTTGTCGCCACAACCAAAGCATACGTTTGGGCCCGAAATGGATTAGACAATTTGCGCCCCATTCTCAACAGCTGTACCGAACCAGCCAGCAGCATCGAATAAGAATACGCAATCAACATCCAAAATATTGGCCCATACTCAAGCGACAAATTAACAAACGGGCCACTTCTGTCCAACGCAACAGAACGATAAAAAATACCCAGTCCCGGTTCTAACCAAACAACAACCAGAAAGAAAATCGGAAGAATGAAAAATACACTCAATTGACGACGTGGTCTTTGCCAACCCTTTGTATATTGAAGCGTAAAAATAAAAAAGACAGTTGCTACATTAACAATGGCAATATATTGAACTTTTACCCAAAACAGCTTCAAAGGCAGCGTAACGGCCGAAATTTCAAACCCATACCCCAGGCACCAAAGCGCAGCCAAAGCGGCAAACACGCTAAAAGTAACCCGTCCCCGTGACTGCCGGCGTTTCAAAGCAGGGTAAATCAGGCCGCTAGAAACCGCCGCCGCAATAAACAAAGGTAAAGAATAAGTCGTAAATGAATAAGGCATCATTAAGTCAAATCAATTCAAAAACAAAATACCATAAGCATTCTAATGCCTATCCCAAAGAATCAAAAGCAAAAGTTTGGTGAAATTAGTACCAAAATTGCAAAAATAAAAACAAAATGCCATACACAACCCATTCATCATGCACAGCCAACCTTTAGAAAATAATTACTTTGGCAGCCAAACAACTTGCATGACCCAAATATTGTGTATGGCAAAATCTACAAAACCGTTATTCAGAAAGAATGGCAATTGCCATGTCCAGCCGTTTAAGCGTTTTCTCCCTTCCTAAAGCCACAATAGACTCAAACAAAGGCGGAGACACTTTTTGTCCAGTCACAGCAAACCGCATTTGTCCCAAAAATGGGCCAGCCTTTTGATTTTCTGTGTGTTTT
>RFHA01000244.1 GCA_003696565.1 Chloroflexota bacterium | reverse complement strand
ATAATAAGCATATGTAGGTAAAAAGTCGGGGATGCACTTCCCGGCTTTTTTTATCCCTAAGAGCCAATTAAAATCAACATAAGATACATAATTGAAGGAGAAATGGTGATGCGTCGTTTCATTGGTTTAATCATTTTGATATTGAGCTTGGGTGTTGTTTCAACAACGGCACAGGTTGGTAATACAATCGCAGAAATTGTGGCGTTTACGCCGCGTTATAGTACATTATGGCAAGCGGTACAACTTGCTGATCCAATCGTTGAGGAAACCCTAAGTGAAGACGGACCGTTGACCTTACTCGCCCCAACCAATCAGGCATTTATTAACCTAGCAGCCGCATTTGACGCAGACCTCGATACCCTACTAGCAGACCGTGACTTGCTGACTCAACTACTCTTATATCATATTGTGGATGGGCGCGTGACATATCAGGATTTGGTAGAACAAGATGGGCAGTTGATTAACCCACTATTGCCAGATACCGCCTTCCGCGTTTCTGTACAAAACGGCGAATTACGCCTCAATGATGTTGTACGGGTGGTCAATCCTTATGACCTGCAAGCCACCAACGGAATCATTCATACTGTACGAGATATGATCTACCCCTTTGAGCTACAAGCGCAGTTAGAAGCTCTAGCAGATGCGCCATCCCCCACCCGCACGCCTACACCAAGCGATTCAACAGATGACAATTCTGATACAAACGACACAGATGGCATGGGTGGCGGCAGCACACAAGCATTTGACCGCAGCGAGGTTGAAACCGTCGCAACTTTCCCCTCTCAACTAACACTTGCTGGGCGCATATTTGGTGATCCACGTTATAGTACGCTGGCGTTAATCTTGGAAGAAGCCGCACCAGACTATGCCCGTGCCCTAAACGCGCCAGATGCTGCCCTAACACTTTTTGCCCCCACCAATGGCGCATTTGACAATTTATTCTACACACTTGGCATAGACCTAGACAATGCACTGGATAACCCAGAACTTCTAAATTGGATTATCGCTTATCATGTAGTGGATGGCGTGCTTACCGCCGAAGAGATTGCCGATTTTGATGGTGATACGCTCCAGACCATTTTTGATAACGGGGATTTTGTCGAATCAATCCGAGTTGCAGTTGTTGGGCGGCGGATTACCTTAAATGAAGTCGTACAAATTAAATCAAGTGATCTTGGCGCAACAAACGGCATCATGCACAGCGTGGATAATGTATTAATTCCGCAAGCAGCTATTGACGCACTCATCGAAGCGGGTTTGTGGGAAGCCGACGAACCATAGACACCTCATCAGCAAATCCCATGGGCGGGGTATCAAACCCCGCTCATCATCCAGCCCACACCCCACCCCTCCATAAATTGGCTTAAATTCAATAAGTCCAAAGTTGATCATCAAAACAACCTTTAACCTATACTTACTTCAGGTACAATGTCAAAGGCTTTGGCAAAACATTGCCACAAACTGGCATCACGCCAGAATCATAAACACAAACAACTGACAAACGCAAAAGCGTGTTCATTTATTTTCAGGAGAGCCTCATTACATGGATTTTTGGCTGATGATAATAGGTGTCATCTGGTTAATTGGCACTTGGATACGAGTATATAAACAAGCACGGTTTTATCAAATTGAAGAATATAAAAGTGGGCGGTATCTACGTTGGTGGTTAAGCAAGCCCGATCGTTACGCCCCGCGTCGCCCGTTAATCGCGGTGTTTATCGGTAGCGTGCTTGCTTTTTTTCTATCGGAATCGCCAGAATCGCCCCTACCACATATCATTGCGATCATCACAGGTATCATTGCGATCATCCCACCGAATGAGGGAGAAATCAAAAAAGCTTTTAACCCTACAGCACGCGCTAAACGCTTGCTTGGTGCATCTTTCAGTGTCGCTGTGTTTGATCTAATGCTATATAGCTGGTTGCTATCTCGGTTGAATTTGGATGATCCAGCATTACAAGCCATTGGGCTAAGCGCAACAGGTTTATTGACTTTTCTGACCGCGCCGCTGATTTTAGCAGCAGGCAACTTCTTGATGTATCCCGTTGAAGCAACTTTCCGCCAGGGATTTATTCGTTCTGCTAAGCGCGTCATGGCAGAAATCAACCCAACCGTTATCGGCATTACAGGTAGCTATGGCAAAACCACAACAAAGGGGTTTGTCGCTGATATTCTTAACGGACGCTACAAAGCCTATCCCACTCCTAAAAGCTATAACACCATGATGGGCGTGTGTATCGCCATCAACAAAGACTTAAAGCATGATTACAGCATTGATTATTTTGTGGTGGAAATGGGCGCATACATTCGGGGCGAAATCCAACGCATTTGTGACCTGACCCCGCCACATATTAGCATTGTTGTGGAAGTAGGTCCTCAACATCTGGAGCGTTTTGGCAGTTTAGAAAACATCGCCATCGCCAAGTATGAAATTATCAAAAACTTACCGCCAGATGGCGTTGGTGTGTTTAATTGGGATAATCCTTATGTGCGTGAGATGTATGAGCGTGGCTATCCACAAACACGCCTTGCAGTCAGCCGTCAACTTGACCCAACAAACTTACCAGAAAACCCACCACGCTTTATTGCAACAGATATACAAGAAAATCTGGATGGACTGCGCTTCAGCGTGCATGATATCCAAACAGGGGAATCCCAACCGTTTTTTGCCCCTGTACTTGGGGTGCATAACGTCACCAATATATTGCTTGCCACAGCGGTCGCCATACATGAAGGCATGTCACTTCAAGAGATTGCTCTGCGAGCAAAAACACTCAAACCAGCAGAAAGTCGACTCGTCAAGCAGGTTGTGCCAGGCGGGATCACCATCATCAATGATGCATACAGTGCCAACCCTGAGGGGGTCATTAGTTCACTTAAGGTGTTAGGCATGCACACCAGTGGGCGGCGACTGGTTATCACGCCGGGGATGGTAGAATTAGGTGACCTACACTATGAGGAAAACTACAAACTTGGACAGATTATCCCCCAATATGCAACAGATGTCATTCTCGTCGGCGCAGAACAAACCAAGCCCATTTATGACGGTATACGATCAACCAATTTCCCACAAGCTCGCTTACAAGTTGTAGATGAACTGCGTGAGGCAATGGCATGGTATCAAGCGCATTTCAAAGCGGGCGATACTGTGCTTTTTATGAATGACTTGCCAGACACCTATTAACTCATTACTGCCTCAATATGTTGTGGCTAATAGCCATTATCTACCAACTATTAGCCACACAACAATTTAACAATCAGACGGAGTGCGTCGCCATTGTTTCAGACGTTTCAGAATCACTTAGGTGATCAGGATTAATGTTCCATCGCTGTTGCCCGCACCCAGGCGTTTTCAATAATGAACGTATCTGTTATAAGTGTCTCGCCTTCCAACGGCAAATCTGAGACAGGAATTTCCAATGTTATCTCTGTACCAGATTCAAATACAAGCGTCAGTATCACCGTTTCCCCAATGTGCAACTCACGGGTGAGATCAATCAACATCACATGATAACTGCCCGGCATTAGCATCACCTCTTGCCCAGCAGGGATAACTAAGCCATCCATAGGCATCATCATCGCGACATCGTTCTCAACTGTCGTCTGGTGGATTTCAACTGCCTGCGCTGCATCCGTGCGTCCACCAATCAATACCTCATCTGTATCGCCCACATTACGGATTGTCATAAATGCACCACTCACGCCGCCCATGCTCATCATGTCATGGTCATGGTCGTCATCATGCATAGCATGATCGTCCATCGGCATTGCATTCACATCTCCACCCAACGCCTGCGTGATTGTCAGGTAGTTATAGCGCATGTATTCTAAATAGGTTGGATAATCTTGCGTTAGTGAATCCGTCAACAACACATAGATTTCTACACCTGCTTCATCAGCAAGTTGTTCTACTAAGCTTGGGTTAACGGTGTTTTCTGCAAAAACAGCTGGCACACCAGTCGCCTCTACTAAATCAATCAACGCGGCAAAACTCGCCGGATCAAGTTCACTAATTGTTGATCCCCCTGGGATAACTGCTTCTGTCACCTCAAAGCCAATGGGGTTCGTCATATATCCAAACGTCTGGTGACTGGTAATCAATATGCGGTTTTCTTGTGGAATAGATTCCAGCATTGCCAGTCCTTGATGAACTAACTCATCCAATTGCATGGCATATGCGGCGGCATTTTCAGCATAAATATCAGCATTTGTTGGGTCAAGCTCGCTCAGTGTATCACGGATCATATACACCCACAGGATGACATTATGCGGGTCCATCCATACATGCGGATCACACATCCCATGCTCATGATCATCGGCATGGTCATCCATATCATGCTCATCACCAACACAGTTCAGTTCATGCAATGCCCCAAGTGTATCCTCAAAATAATGTGGCAAATGCCCACCATGCGCTGCCGCTAATTCAGCATAATGCTGCGCACACAATGTAGCCAGGTTATCCATGGCATGATCGTCATCGTGATGGGCTTCATCAGTGTGGTCATGGTCATCTCCATGCTCATGCTCCGTTGACCAAATAAATACACAATCAGAAAGCGTTACAGTGTTGATGTTCTCTCCCTGTGCTTGGATAATATCAATCAAACCTTCCTCAAAATATACCCCATTGACAAAGACAACATCAGCATCTTCCATCTGTGCTACTTGCTGCGGCGTGGGGTTGAACGTGTGCGGATCACTACCCATTGGCATCAACACATCCAACGTCACCAGATCACCAGCTACCTGCCGCACAACATCCTCAATAATTGAAAATGACGCAACGACTTGCAAACGATTCTGCTGCCCCAAATTGACTTGCACAGCAAGCAACATCAACATAAAAGCCAGCCCAATACGTTTCATAAAATCTCCTTTTATTGATACAAAGTCTCAATACCAAAATCACTATAGCAGTAATCTAAACAACTGACAAGGCACACTACGCAAATCGCTCAAATTCTGTTAAACTTTTGCGTCCACGCAAGAGTAGAAAGATTACCGTGATGGCAAAAGAACGTATTCAAAAACTTATGGCACAAGCTGGAATTGCCTCCCGCCGTGCCAGTGAAAAAATCATCCAAGAAGGACGTGTCACCGTCAATGGCAAGGTGGTGCAGCTCGGTGATAAAGCTGACCCGGCAACAGACGATGTTCGCGTTGATGGTGAAAAACTAAAATTCCAGGACATTGAAAAAGTCTATTATGTTTTTTACAAACCCCCGAACGTGCTTTCGAGTAACACAAAAGACTTTGACGATGACCGCCCCACCGTGCGGGAGCTGATCCCCGTGGAAGGGCATCTATTTACCATTGGGCGGTTGGATGCAGAAAGTGAAGGCATGATGATCCTCACTAATGATGGGGAACTGAAGAACAAGCTTTCACACCCACGCTATGAGCATACCAAAACTTATAAAGTTACCGTCTATGGCGAACCCACACCAGAGCATCTAGAAGAGTGGCAAAATGGTGTGTTTATCGGTCCAGGGGAAAAAACCGCACCCTGCTATATCAAAGTGTTGGAAAGCAACAAAACCACAACTGTCTTACGGATTGTGATGATTGAGGGCAAAAAGCGGCAAATTCGGCGGGTAGCATCTTTGTTAGGTTATCCCGTCAAAAAGCTGGTACGAACACACATCGGTGAGTTAGGCTTAGGCACACTTAAACGCGGTGAATGGTATCGCTTAAGCGACGAAGAAGTGATGTATATGTCTCAGCCAAGCTGGGAATTAGAGCTAATCCGTAAGCGGAAGCGGATGTTACGGCAACAAAAGAGAAAAAAGTAAGGGGTCTACATGACATCGGTTGATGCTTATATTGCAAAACAGCCGCGTATCGCCTGGCGGCGGTATTTGCTGCGGGGGCTAATCCGCACAATTGGCTATTGGTTTTTTTGCCGTGTTACATCCACCGGCAAAGAGAATATCCCAGACAATGCCCCAGTCATCCTGATGATGAGTCATATCAGTGCCATAGACCCAGTCGTGTGCATGGGGGAAGTGACGAATCGCTTCGTCATCCCCATGACCAAAATTGAAAATCTATCCAACCCCATTTTACGCTTTTTTGTGTGGTGGTGGGGAGCTTATACAATCCGACGTGGAGAAGTTGACCGCCGCGCCCTCATCAACTCAATTGAACTACTTAAGCATGGGAACATGATTTTGATCGCCCCGGAAGGAACCCGCCATCCAGAAGGAATGGGAGAAGGCAAAGACGGACTAGCATATGTGGCAACCAAGGCTGATGCCATCATTGTCCCAGCTGCCATCTCCAAAACACAAACCTTCAAACAACGCTGGAAGCAGCTCAAACGGGCAGAAGCTCATATCGCATTCGGTCGCCCTTTTAAGTTCAAAACCAACGGACGGTCACGCATCCCACGTGAAGAATTAAAAAAGATGACACAAGAGGCGATGTATCAGCTTGCGCTTACACAGCCTGATGAGTCACTACGCGGTATTTATAGCGATCTTTCCCAAGCAACAACCGACTATCTTGAGTTTATTTAGGACCCGGTTTTGTCCCTTTTAAATCGTGTCCACCAATTTCAGGGAATTGTCGCATGATACCCTCTGGATCATGTCTAAAAGCCTCCTGCCGTTGGCGGATCAGATTCCATTCAGCCTCAGTTGCACCAAAACCTAAAACAGCAACCGGAATATCAATATCAGCCTCACCACGATATCGAAAATCAATCATAAGATGTTCAAAGGCAGAAACTCCGGTAGACATACAGTTCACCATCTCCTGCACAAGCACCAACTCAATACCATAATCAATCATACCTTTATTACTAAAGATAATCATTTTAGAAAAGACATCGTATCCCATAAAGGCATACTTCCCCATCTGAATTTCAAGACCAACACGATCTTTTAGACCATCCAGACTGCGGAATCGGTCATTACCACGAACTGTGGTATCATCATCAAAACGGATGCGGGGTTCCTTGTATTTTTTGTCTTTTTCATCCCATTCCGCCCATCCAAGTGGATAGAGAGCATGGCGAAAATACCGATTAATCGCCCTGGGTGAAAAAATCAATCCACCCCATCGACGGATTTTGCTTTTTTCTTCAGAGATTTTTATGAGGCAGGTCAGTGGATCAAAGCTCTCAACAGCTTGTATAATATCGGCAAAACACTCAGGGTGATGTTCCAGGATTAACTCATGCCCTTGTTTATGAGAATGTATCTTGATAATTTTCATGATTAAAAAAACGCCCGATGTCTATGTTCAATATGCTTGCAATCGCAAACAACTCAATATCAGTCACACGACGCAACCCGATTTCGATTTTTGCAATCGTGTTACGGGTATGGCTCAAACCCTTGATCTGAAGCCGGGTTGCGAGATCGTCTTGAGTTAAGCCTTGCTGTTTTCTGAATTTTTGAATGTTTCGTCCAGTAATGTTCTGCATACAGCACATTTTAACCAACAGTTCTCTAGAAAATGTTCCGCCATTAGCACAGGAGTTATTTATGAAAAATCAATTATCCCTATTTACACAAAAAGAACTGATCTTGTCAGCGCAATATAGTCCAGAAGCCCATGCCACGGTTTTCCATGGTGATCGGCTAAATTTACTTAAATCTATTCACAATAGTGGGGATCAGGCACAGTTGATTGTAACTT
>RFHA01000243.1 GCA_003696565.1 Chloroflexota bacterium | reverse complement strand
TCTGTGCCAATTCAGTTAATCCGAACAGTTGGACAAGGGTTTATCATCATCACGTTGGGGGCGTTGTATGGCGCGGCGATTATCACTAGCTTGACGATTTTTAGCGAACGAGTGGGGTTTTTGCTGTCCCCTCTATTGGGAAGTTGAATTATGGCATCAATTTTAGCAGTTGATTTCGGCAGTGTACGAACCCGTGTGGTACTCATTGATGTAGTCGATGGGGCGTATCGTTTGGTCGCACGGGCAGATGGGCGTACAACAGATGGTTTTCCGGTTTACGATTTGGAAGTGGGGTTGAATCGTGTGCTGCGTGATCTCAGTCGGTTAACCGGACGTAAACTTATGGAAGAAACTGGTCAGATTATCACCCCAGAAAGACCAGACCGTTCCGGAGTCGATATTTTTGCTGTAACCGCAAGCATTGGTCGTCCAGTACGTGCGGTCATTGTTGGGCTAGTGCCAGATGTCAGCATTGCTAGTGCAATCCGCGCCTCTAATGGCACTTACATTGATGAAGTCGCAACCATCAGCTTAGACGATGGACGCACGGAAGAAGAACGACTAAATACGCTCTTGTTAAGTAATCCTGACATCATTTATTTAACGGGCGGCACAGAAAATGGTGCGGAAAACGCCGTGTTACGCTTTGCCGAGCTAATCCGCTTAGCAGTCACGCTTATCAAGCCGGAAAACCGCCGCCCATCGATTATCTATACTGGTAACAGTGCATTGGTGGAAGCGATTAAAGCAATGTTTGATGGGTTGACAACGGTCTTTATTGGTGAGAATGTCCGCCCGTCAATTGAAACAGAACATCTGGAAAATGCCCGATTGCAGTTAGCAAATGCCTTTGATCGCTATAAAGAGAACCGTCATCGCAGTTTTGCTGTTTTAAGCGAGATGAGCCAAACAGGGATCATGCCCACTGCACAAGGTTATACGTTGATAGCCGATTATTTGGGCAAAATCACACAGGCAGGTGTTGCCGTGGTGGATGTTGGCAGTGCATCTAGCACGCTTGCTATCTCATTTGGTCAGGATGTGGTGAGTGCCATTCGGACAGATGTGGGTTTAGGGCATAGCGCACCCCAGTTATTAAATACCATTGGGGCAGATGCTGTACGATATTGGCTCCCGATGTATATCAGCGAGGATGAGTTACAAAACTATGTCCTGAATAAATCCTTGCGTCCGGCGACGATTCCAATGACCTTACGCGAGTTATATATTGAACACGGCTTGTTACGCGCGGGGATTCGGCGGATGCTGGTGGATGCCAATCCGACTTGGGAGCATCAATCGCTGGCGTTGACACATATCATTATGGCAGGTGCAGCATTAACTGGTACTGGTAGCCCCGGATATGATGCGTTGCTCATCTTGGATGCATTACAACCCACTGGAGTGACCACGCTCCATGCAGACCCCTACGGTTTAGTATCTGCAATGGGTGCCATCGCCACCCAAGAGCC
>RFHA01000242.1 GCA_003696565.1 Chloroflexota bacterium | reverse complement strand
GACTCGGTCGTCAAGTCTCCTACGCCATCTACAGAAACAATCATCACCGTTGAATCAACCACGGTTGGGGGAATTTCAAAGGGAGCTGCTTGGCTGGTGGGCATCGCAGTGGCTAAGAGTGCTGGCTGTGTGGGTGATGGTGGTATGGTAGCAGTCGCAGTTGGCGCAAGTGTGGGTGAATTTGTTGGTGTTGGCTGGGGGATAATTTGCTCCACTGGGCACCCTTCTAAGGGGATAATCAACACATCATCAATTTGAAGTTGTGTAGCAGTGAAGTCGTTCAAATTGTTCACGATCAACAAGGTGATGAGATCAACACCATACGTCTCTGCCAAAACCGCCGGAACATCCCCCGCCTGAACAATATGCTGCAAACAAGCTTCTGGCAGTTCTTCCAGCGGAATGCGCGCCACAGGGGACGCGGTAGGGAGAATCGCGAACTGCGTTAGTTGCAAACCAAGCGCGTCATTGGTCGCTAGCAAGTTCAGGTTTTCTAATTGTAACGCGCTGAGCGTTGCATCTTGCGCTAAGCACGGGTTATCTTGCGCATATACACATAATGATTCGCCTGTGCCGTCTAATATCACCGGCAGCACCAGCGCAAAAATCAACACCGCCAGCGGTATCAAAATCAACCGTTTTGTCATGATGCCTCATCTTTCGTTGTTATATCATAGCGCGCCGAGTATTAGTCAATAAACGTCCAGTCCATGGCAGCCAATGGCGCACGTAATACCGTTTGTGTTTGTGTCTGCAAATCAAATATCATGATACTACCACCGGCACGAGTCAAACCAAAGATGGTATTTCTAGCAATCGTCGGGTTGAAAATATACCCCGGCTCGGCAGTGATTTGCGGCGCACCCCCTGTAATTGGCACATCAACTAGCACAACCGCCGACGGACCAACCACAACATCCGGTTTTACCAATACCCCAAGCCGCCCACTATCCAACAAAGACACACTTAAGATCGTCTCCTGTTGCGCGGTATAAACCGGAATAGCGGCAAGAGTTACCGAGTCTAAAATAAAAACGCCCGTGCTGTTAAACGCCAAAAGCCGCCCATCAGCCAGCCAATGTGCGTCATCATATACGCCAACATCAATAAGTTCGCCAGATGCCAAATCAAACAGCTGATAATAGCCACCTGTCTCGTCCATCACACGGACTAACAGCGCGTTAATGTTTGGCGCAAAGCTGGGTTGGCTATAATCCACCCCATCCGTGTTGGGGATAATCAGTTCTGGTGGGTTCAGCTGCACTTCTCCATTTGCATCGGTTTGAACAAGCGCACTGACCTGATAGACCCCGCCAGAGACAACGTTGCTCGTCGCAAAAACCAACGATGAGCCATCTGGGCTGAAAGATAAATCTGCTGCCGTGTTATTGACTTTAGCAAATTCCACAGCTGGGGTGTCGGGGTCATTCAAAGAAAGCATCCACAAACCACCGCCGCTAGCATAAGCTAACTGATCGCCTTTAATTGCATAACCGTTGACATCACTGATCGCTTGTGTGAGCATTATCGGCGCGTCTTCATTCAACCGCCAAACTTGTAACACCCCAAACGGATCAGGCGCGCGGAAATAAACATCGCCTGGGGTCGAAACACCGCGTACCGGGGCAGGGCGTAGAGGACCCCATCCATATGCCACAACATCATCCACCGGAATATCAACGAAAAACGTCCCTTCCGCGCTGTTAACCACCAAATTCAACCCGCCATCCCGAAACGCTACTAACAACTCACCACGTGGTGCCCATTTTAAGCCACTCATGTCTACCGCATTCGCACTGGTCTCAACAACATCGTAAACACCGTTGGCGTTTGGCTCAAGCCGTTGAATAAATGCCCCGGTTTCACCTAATATCTCGTCATCCAGTGGGCGTGTAAAAACCAAAATAGCACCGTCTTGGCGGACATATGGCTGCCGATAAAGCTGCGGCGGTTCTGCTAAAAGAACTTGTCGATTAGCATTGAATAAATCTAACACATATAAACCACCTTCTGCTGGTGCAAAAACCAACCGCCCATCATCCAGCCAATCAGTGCCAAAGGACGAAGGCAATGCCCCTGCTAAATCCATTTGATAACCATTACGGCGGTAAATCCACCATACGTTATTTTCCACCTCTGCCGCCAAAAAAGTCCCCCCCGGTGACCAACTGAGATGTTTAACCGCACTGGTTGCAATATCTGCAAAACGTGGGCTACCACTGGCAATGTCAAACGCGACCCGCGCTCCATAAATCGTTGTATATGCCAGCGCGTCTTGCCCCCAAGTAATGGTTTGCCCGGCATCTTGACGTAAGGGAGGGACATCCGCAGTGGAACCTTCTAGTTGATAGGGGGCATCGTCCATATCAGATAAATTATCCAAGTATAAACCGGTTTCAGTGCGATAAGCGATCCAATTACCATCTGGAGCAATACCAAAATCCACCACATAAACATCTGGCGGTGTTACCGTCACTACCCCCGCCGCCCCCAAACCATAACGTTGTACGACACCACTGTTGAGCAGAATATACCACTCCGTCGGCAAATCAATCCCATCCCCTTGAGCATTGGCGGGCAACACTGGCAATAAGGCTAACAACCACACCACAAACCATTTCCTCATGGATTATCCTTTCCCTCACATACCCTGCATCAATAGCCCAGGGTGACTCGTCTATCAATTCCAGCTTAAGTATAACAATTTCAAAAACAATTGATAAATATTAAGTTTGTATTGAGTTTTATTGTGGTAAACTTTTGGTAGAAGTTTGATGGAGAGCAACTATTAATGCAAAATCAAAGTAGAAAAGACGACACAACTCAGTTCGCCTCAATCGAACAAAAACGGATTGCACTGCGACGCGCTTTATATGAAAAACCACATGATCCAAATTTGCTTAAAGCCCGCGATGAACTCATCAGCAAAGAGGCTTTGCAAGCTGCTGCCCAAAAAGGCATTTTTATCAGCTATAGTCGTTGTGATGAATTGTTCGCCTTTGAATTGGCTATTCGCTTAAATGATTACGGGATACAAACCTGGTTAGATAGCATTCATGTGAGAGAACAGCAAGACTGGTATGAAGAGGTCACCCGTGCCTTAAACCGTGCCGGGCTGATGTTGGCAGTGTTTTCGCCAGAGGCATTGGAAGATCGCGATGTGACCAATGAATGGGCGCGTTTTATGGCAAGTGGTAAGTTGTTAATCCCAATTATTCACCGCGCATGTGATCTAAAAGGCTTAAATTCTTGGATTGCACCTATTGACTTTACACGTCGCCTAGATATAGGAATTCAACAATTGCGGTTAATGTTGGAAGTTGATGCTGAGGTTTAAATGCATCACAGGGCATGCCAGAGGCATCTTATAGTATCACATGATTATTGCCATCACTGGGTTGATAACCAGGCAAGGCAGCAAGCTTTTTTTCCAGTGTCATAAATGCCGCTAAAATATCGGATGTCGTCACAATGCCGATCAATGTCTCTCCACGCATCACTGGCAATGCACTAATGCGATGTGTCAACATTAATCGCGCCGCTTCCGCAGCAGGCACATCACTTTCCACAATAATCGGCGCAGGTGACATAATACTTGCGACTCGTGTTTGGTTGATGATCGCTTCGTCCTGCCAACGTTCCCGCATAATATGAGGCGAGTTCAATGCCAAGCGACAATCTCGGTCACTGATAATGCCAACCAAATGCTTTTCATGGCTTAACACTGGCAAATGACGACACCCCACTTCTTCCATCAACTCCAGGGCTTCCCGCAACGTGGCAT
>RFHA01000241.1 GCA_003696565.1 Chloroflexota bacterium | reverse complement strand
GTTGGTGATTCAGTTGGGGTAACTTCTGTTGGTTCCTCGGTCGCTTCTGGCAGAATCACTACCGGCTCTTCCGTCACAACCTCTGTTGGAATAACTGTAGGCGTTGGGTCTTCTGGCAAAGGTGGGATCACAATAACCGGTGTTTCAGTTTCTGGTGTTGGAACGGGTTCAACCGGTGCCGGAAGTTTTTGGATAAAAATATTGTCTAACGCTACTGTGCCGGTATTATTTGCGCCGGTGCTAAAAACAATTAACCCTGCTGCAAGCGGGTCAGGATCGTTTACCGTAATAACAGGCGTATTATTTAATGTTACAGTTAGCGCACTGCCGGAAAGTGTCCAACTAATTTGATACCAGGTCATTGGTAGTGGTTCAGCAGGTGCATCTAACGACATATACACACCCTGACCTAAGATCAAATCACCTTTGTAGAGCGTTACCGTTCCAGCTGAGTCAATTTGGAGCGTATATCCCTGCCCATTAACTCGTGCGGCAATATTAGCAACACCGCCATCTGTTAAGCCAACGCTTGCTGCTAAGATCATATGATCCCAAAGCAACCCGTTCACTGTGGCTGTTTGAGAAGGCAAGCTAGCCGCCAAATAAACATTATCGCCTTCGGTTGCTAATGCCCAGCCTTGGCTCAACAACCATGCTGATGTATCACCATCTTGGAAGTCATTCTGTAAGACGGTGATCTCTACAGGTATTGGTGTTGGCGCAACGGATGTTGGCTGTAGTGGTATGACGGCAGGGGTTTCTTCAGGTATATCTGCCGTCGCTGTCGGAGAAGCCGGCTCCTCAGTTGGAACAGTAGGCTCCTCAGTTGATTCTTGTGCCAAAATATGATCAGTGATGCTAGGCATCGCTAAAGTCAGAAGCATGGAAACTAATACCAGCCCTGATAATAAACTCGAAATAAAACGCTTATAAACAGATGGCATCCAAAAAATCCTCCAGAATGATCTATTGTTGCTTGGTATACCGTTTAACGCTCAAAAATGTTACGGTTAGAATTTATAAATTTTGTCGCTGCTCTTTTTGCTTAGCGTACTTTTATGATTATATCATGCTGATTTTGCTGATCTATTAAGGTTATCTTTCAAAACATAAACATCTTACGCTGTTACCGTTTCGTAACGTATACTGACAACTTATATAAGGAAGCGTATGATAAAAGAATAGATGCGTTTTGAAGGGGATCATAAAACTGTGAAGCAACATTTTTCCATTCGATGGCAGTTACCTTTAAGTTATGCTGGGATTGCCTTTTTTGCTGTTGTTATTTTAGGTGTTATGCTGCTGACCTTGTTGCAAAATCATTATAAACAGCAAGAGCGTCAATTTTTATTGCGCCACGCACAACATGTGAAAAATGCCATTGGGATGGACTGGGCACGTGGGCTACCTTTAGATCATCGGTTGCGTTGGTTATCTCTTTTGCCACAAACACATATTGAGTTAACTAATCCTGATGGTGAGGTGATCGCTAATTCAGAAGCCCCAAACATGTTTATTATATCTGGGACTATTGCAATAGATGATGTTGTGTATTCACCTCAAGACGTACCGTCTATAAACCCCAACCCGCCGATACAATTAAATATCATTCCGTTTAATGATTTGCGACCAGAAAGAATACCTGGGGTTACAATTGTTTATGATGAAACATATGGGTTTGAAATTATTGACTCCCCGCTAGAAGTCCGTTTTGAACGTGAATATTCTAGTCAGGTTGTTTCTATTCCTGTTTACTCGCCACAAGATCAACAATTCTTAGGCACCATTACCGTTTCTGGTGGACCAGCAGTTGGACGGGATGTTCTGAAAAGTGTGACCAATGGTTGGCTCATGACCGGAGGCATCGCCGTGTTATTAGCCGCTGGTATTGGGTGGGTTATGAGCAATCGTATTACAACCCCACTCACAGCATTAACGTATTCAACCCAACAACTTGCTGCTGGGAATTTATCGATCCGCAGCACGATTGACCGCCAAGATGAACTGGGTATCTTGGCACACTCGTTTAATCGTATGGCAGAGCAGATTGAAAACAACATCCAAACACTTAAACGATTTGTGGCAGATGCTGCGCATGAAATTCATACACCGATCACTGCATTGCGCACAAATTTAGAACTCTCAGTGGAAAACACCCCTTCGCCACAAAATCAGCAAGCATTAAACCAAGTGAAACAATTAGAACGTCTGACGAATGATTTACTTGATCTTTCTCAGATTGAAAGTGAAACAAACATCTTGTTTGAACCAATAAATTTAGCCAAACTCATGGGGGAACTCAGTGAGATTTATGCATCTCGTGCAGAACAAGCAGACTTAGAATATGTGCTTATTTTGCCGTCTGAACCGGTTGTTATTTTGGGAAGTTTATCTCGTATACAGCGTGCATTCAGTAATCTGTTAGATAATGCCGTCAAATTCACACCAGCTGGCGGGCAAATCACCGTTAAGCTCTCTCAAAAAGGTGATGTTATAATCCAAGATACTGGAATCGGAATCCCAAGCGATGATTTGCCCAATTTGTTTGAACGATTTACACGTGGACGAAATGCTGCGCAATATACGGGTAGCGGGCTTGGTTTGGCAATTGTGAAAGCCATTGTTGATCTACATCGTGGGCATATTTGGGTTGAAAGCGATTCAACCGGTACACGCATCACCATATCATTCCCACACCCTTGATATAACATCATTCTAGCGATTGGTATAACATCAAAACATCTAATGCAAGATAGTCCAATGGCAAGATGTCATCATGTAATGTCTGCCCTGCCGCACAGAGTTGATCAATATAATTTTGTGCCATCGTTTGCAACTCACCAGTTTGTTCAGCAAGTATGGTTTGAGCAATTCTTAATGCACGCTGCTCATCACCAAGTCGTTGTAACAGTGGAATCCATGCCAATAAGACGTAAGATAACACATAGGTGTCTTTATATTCGTGCGCGGCTTGTAATGCTTCAGTTAGGTATCGTTGAGCTTCAATCACCTGTCCCATCTCAGAAGCGACTTGTGCTAAATCCAACAACGTGTAAATTACTTGTTGTTGATACCCAATAGAATGAAACAGTGTTTTTGCCTCAAAAAGTTTATTTTTTGCTGTTTGTAATTGTTTTAATCGTAGGTCTGTTATACCCAAATTGACCATCGTGCAAGCGATAGACCAATATGAATCGAACTTGAATTGCTTTTGCAGTTTATATGTTCTCTCAAAATATCGCTGTGCTTCATGTGGGTTATTTTGTTCTAATGCCAAATTCCCCAAATTAGTACAAATACGTGAGATGCCGATCATATCTCGCAAATGGGTGTATTTTTCTAGGCTTTTCATTAACTTTTGTTGCGCTTTATCATAACGTCCTTGAAAAATATCATAAATTGCGAGGTTGTTATAAATATGTGCAATGCCAGGTTCAAATTGTGCCTCTTGCCAAATGGTTAATGCTTCGTGCAGGGCAGCTTCTGCTTGTTCATATTGTTTTAGCCTACCGTACCCCATACCCAGTTTATTGAGTGTAGAAGCTAATTGCTGTTTATCCCCTAATTCTCGCCAATACCCGGCATATTTTTCTAGGATATTAACGATATCTTGCGTCGATTCTATCCCTATTTTGAACACCGAATTATAAACAGCGACCCGTGCCAAAACACGCCGAGCTATCTGTAAATCTGGCGGTTCTGTTTTCAAATATGCTTGTATTTCTGTTTCTAAATGAGTGAATAACTCTATCCCTTGATAGGCCCACCCCTTTGTTTCATATAATTGATAAACAGCATCGATCAAGATATCAAGTGGGCTAATATGGCGATCTGCAATTGCAAAGCGAATAGCTAATAAGATGTTTTCTAGCTCTTGTTCAATGAGGATAAGAGTCTGTATGTCTCGGGATAAAATACTTTCAAGGTGGGCTTGAACAAATCCGCTATAGTAAGTGTAAAACTGATTTTTCAGGTGGTCATCAGGCGTTCCTATATAAGCACGTAACACTTGATGAATTGTGAAGCGTTCCTGTTTATATAGTAACATAGAATAATCAACCAATGTCATCAGTTGATCTAACCCTACACCGGTGATCTGTTCGGCTGCCTCTGCGGTAAAACTGCCGGGGAAAATCGATAAATTGGTCAGTGCTGTTTGTTGCTTTTGGGTTAATAACAGCCATGATTCATGAAAAACGCGATCCAACAAACCGCCTTCCAAGAAGCTCAAATCATCTTTTAGTCGCTCTAAAATTTGCCGTGCGGAAAGCGTTCTTGCCCATGCTGCTGCTAATTCAATAGCTAAAGGTAGCCCACCCAACCGTTTGCAAATTTTATGAATAGATACCTGGTCCACTTCAAAACGGCTAGATGATCGTTGGGCATATTGAATAAACATTTCAACCGCAGCCCCATCATATGGCAGCACGTCTAAGTCAATAATATGTTCTTCGGCTAATTTTAGTCTTTGGCGTGAGGTGATCACTATCTGAATGCTGGGTGCTTGTTTAATCAATGCCTGAATAAATGACTTGATCTTTGATGATGCCTCCAGGTTATCTAGCACGAGTAACATCTTTTGATGTTGTAGATATTCTAATAATTGCCGGTCAATATCTTGATTGGAGTAGCTTTTATACTGTAAATGTTCAGCCAGGATATTAAAAAAGCGGGGAGATGTTGGCGATTCATATGGCACAAAAACTATATGAGGGAACAGCGTCACCGCATGCCAACTTAATTCTTGTGCAAGGCGTGTTTTACCAACCCCGCCCATGCCTGTAATGGTCAATAAACGGCATGTTGAGCTGGCAAGGTATGTTAACGCGGTTTCTAATTCTGCCTCTCGCCCAATAAATGGCTTAGTTGGTTGTATGGGAGCAATAGGCTTGACCGCTTGCACAGGTTTGAGTGTGTTTTGGCGAATTGAATGATAAAGCTGCTGGGTTTCAGTCTCTGGTTCAACGCCAAATTCACTGTTGAGATAAGCCACACAGGTCTCATACTGCTTTAGTGCGTCGGCACGGTTCCCATTTTCAGCAAAATAGCGCATTAATTGACGGTGTGCCGGCTCATAACCGGGGTTATAAGTCAATAATTTGATATATAACGCAATGGCTTGTTCAATATTATTTTGCTGCGCATAATATTGAGCTAAGGTCTCTAGGGATAGTTGCGCATTTTCTGAAAGTAGTTGTGAGTGAGTATGTTGCCATTGGTCAAATGCAGGACTATCAGGCAATGTAAAGCCATCCATAAAATTCCCGTTTAGCAACGCCACAACTTTTTCCAGTTGTTCTATACACACGTCGCATGTCACTATGCTGTTATGTGGATGCACTTTACACTGTTGCATCTGGTGATAGATGTCTGTTACGTCGTTCCATAGCGGTGCATGATCTGCAATACCCACTGCATCACGCTCAACGTGGAGGAAATCCACAGAAATCGCTTTTTTAAGTGTCGATATTTGACGACGGAGTTCTGCGCGTCCACTCGATTGGTCATAATTTGCTCAAAAAAGTGTCACTAGCGCATCACGGCTATGTATTTGTCGATTCACTACAAGATAAGACAATAGTGCCAGGGCTTTACTACGAGGTAAAGATACCGGTTCACCCTGTACGACTAAGCGAGGATACCCGAGAAGAAAAAATTTAATCACCATGTTATCCCGTAGAAAAATAATGACATTTTCTACAGGATAACAAGATTAGTACACTCTAGCAATGATAACCAAATAGGGTATGACTTATGGGTTATAGGTGTAGCGACTTGGTTTATCCCCAGAACAGGCTATGATCTCGGCATGTGCCGAACCGATAACAGAGATCAATATCATTAATAAAATCGCTAATAAGATACGTTTTTTCACCCGAATCTTTATTGCATCACCCACCTAATTAGGGTTCATAGACGTAGCATGGACCTGGACCCTTTGGTGAAAAACAAGGTAATACGGCTGCATGTGCCGAACCGACAACAGAGATCAACATCATCATTAACAAAATTGCTAATAAGATACGTTTCTTCACCTGAATTTTCATTGTGTTATCCTCTCAAACCTGGTTCATATTGATAATATGGACTTATATCCCACAAATGAATTTTGTAAAGATACGGATACTATAATGTCAATTTTATACCTTGTCTAATTTTGGCACGTTTTTGGCACGGTTTGTGCGGCGTTTGGGTGCGCAGTGAAATTTTACCAGCGGTTACCTCTGCGGGGCTAACAATACAGAGGCAGCTGCCCGGCGGAAATATGCACGATATGCTTTTGTTTCTTGGAGCAGAGAAGCAAGCTTTGCTGTGGATATTGCCCCCCCTGGAGAGATATTTTCACCCGCTGTTAGACAGACTCGCTCACCATTATCATCCATAATGTTGATATGCCCCCGTGCTAGCATCCAATCTAACCCGGCTTGAACTGTTTCCTTGCGATGCGCCATCACACCAGCTAATTCATCCCATTGAACACACCCGCCCTTTGCGTTGAGAACATGTTTGATTGCCCCAGCAAGGCGTTTCAAAAATATCTGTACCGAGTCACATTTTGGGTCAACACCAAACAGAATAATGCGCGCTGGATTGACATGATTAAGTGCCTGATGTAATGTCTGTTGATCTGGCGGTGCTGTCCAGATGGCAAGTGCTTCTGCCGGATGCAAATCACGCCGCCGAAGGGAGTTCACACCAGGGATAGGATCGCCTTCATTCCAAACCAATACATTATCTAGCAAAATTAATTCCGCCATTTGCGTGCCTAAATCTAAGTTGCGGTGATCAACTATCTCAACCGTTGTTCGGTGCGCATACTGTTGTGGGGCTTCATCCACAGGACGAAAATCTATAAGTATCAATTGAGCAGTGCGTTCCCCTTGCCATTCATTGATTCCCACCGAATAGGCGATATCCAACCGCCCCGGGGGGAGTGTTTCAGGGTCAGCATGCCACCATAACAAATCTGCCAATGTACCCGCTTCATCTTCAACAGTGAGGCGGACGTGTTTGTTACTTTGTCCGATTGTTTTATGCGTTTTGACATTGACTTTGCAAGTCGCCAGGGTTAAGGGGGGATTGCCTGCGCCAAACGGTGCTAACTGTCTAATCGTTTCATACAAAGCGAGATTAGCTTGTGAGAGCGGAATATATGCATCAATGGTTAGGGTCTCTGGCACAACCTCACGCATCTCATAGACTGCTTTGCTCAGCGCACGCCGCAAATCAGGGATGCGTTCTGTGGGTAAGCTTAAACCAGCAGCCATGGTATGCCCGCCGTAACTATGTAGAATACCTGCCGCTGATTGAATAGCTTGTGTGATATTCACGCCGGGCACACTTCGTGCCGAACCGCGTGCCAAGCCATCTTCCCCTGTTCGTAACAAGACAACCGGACGGTTATATTGTTCCACTAATTTGTTAGCCACAATACCGATGATCCCGCCATGCCAGCGTTCATGCGCTAATACCAACACAGCCGCATCCAATAATTGGGGATTATCCGCTATTTGCTGGATGGCACCTTGTAATACCTGCTCCGTGAGCAATTTACGCTGCTCGTTTAACCCCTCTAGCCGGTTGACTAATGCCTCTGCAACCACTTCATCATCTGTTGTAAGAAATTCCACCACTACATTAGCATCATCTAACCGCCCCACAGCATTCATGCGCGGCGCAATCTGAAAAGCAACAACCTCTTCATCAATCGTCGTCACACCAATTCGCTCTTGCAGCAATTTCAACCCCAAGCGTTCTGTTCGATTAAGTACAGCCAACCCACGTTGCACCAAATAACGCGCTTCACCTTTTAATGGAACAACATCCGCAATGAGTCCCATCGCTACTAAGTCAAGTAATGGGTCTGGGTCGAGTTCTGCATCATGATAAAGTGCTTCCATGAGTTTATAAGCAGCCCCTACCCCGGCAAGTGTGTGCATGGGATGATCCGCCGGCAATCGCTGTGGGTTAACCACGGCATAAGCACTCGGCAACGCTTCTGGCAGTTGATGGTGATCTGTGATAACGACATCTACCCCGCGACTGTTGGCATAATCCACTGCTTTATGTGCTGTGATCCCTGTATCACATGTGATGAGTAGCTGTATCCCAGAGTCAATAAACTCGTTGAGCTTACCTAGATGCACGCCATGATTCTCACGTTCACGATGCGGGATATAGTAGACAACCGTTGCCCCTAACGTGCGTAAACCAGAGACGAGTAAACTCGTAGATGTTTGTCCATCTACATCAAAATCTCCCCAAACACAGATTGTCTCATTCGCCTGAATTGCTTGTTGAACCCGCGTCACCGCCCGCGTCATGTCAGGTAAATCATATGGCGACGATGGCATATATTGATCCGGGTCAAGAAATGCTCGCGCGCTAGGTACATCTGTAATGCCGCGCCGTACAAGTGTTTCTGCTAATAAAGCATTGCCTTCCACCAATGCCAACAAATCATTTGGCACGGTCACTTGCGGGGGATCAATCCATTGTTTCATCGAAATTATGCCTGTTCTCAAAACGGACTTCTGTACTCAAAACACCACCTCTGCTACCTGATCAAAATCCAGGTCAAAAGCATCGTCATCTATATCAATTTCATCGATGCCTTCAAAATCACCAGCAGATACACCTCTTTCGCATAGTGAGCGAAAAACACAATAAAAACAACGCTTCACATGAACGGTCAAATCAAAAACCTCTCGCTTCTCAATTTCCTGAAGCAAAGCTATTAAATAATGCCCGTCCTGCTCATATTGTGCTTGGCTATACGGTAAAATTGCTATATCTTCAGGATGTGTCGCAAACCAGTAAATCATCGTCAATTGATCAGCTGATATAACACCAGCCGCCACCGCAACATATCGATATACAACTGTTTGCAGCCGTTGCTCTAACACAGCCTGCTTAGTCCGCCGAAGCGACGTTTTCCAATCCACAATCACCCCACGGGATTGATCGTATGCCAACAAGTCATACTTTGCAATCAAACGCCGCCCCGCCAACGGTACAGAGAGCGTATATTCTGGATAACGATTTTGTGGCAAATTCCGCAAAACATCCGATTCAAGATATGCCTGCCACCACAAGCGTAAATCGTCATCCATCTCGGTCGTTGCAATTTGTTCTGGCGGCACACCCAAATGATGCAGATGGATCATTTGATGAAACAACGCACCACGCCGCATGTGTGCCTCCTGAAGCTCAATCGGTTCAGATTCAGCCGCGGGCCAACGCATCTTTTGAATATATTTCAACTCAAACCGCCGCGCACAGTCCACATAATCTTGCAAGGCACTCTGGCTAAATTGAGAGGGTAATTGTGACATTATCGCTCCTTATTTTTTTGTTGATCATCCCACCACTTTTGTAAGGCGATAAACGGAGTCGCCTGAAACACTTTACCATCTCGCCCATGATTCCATGTGATAATCAACTCACGCCGCGCGCGTGTAATCCCAACATACAATAAGCGTAATCGCTCCGCCGCATATTCCACCCGTGCCAGACGCGACGCATCCCCTTCATTATAATGAAAGCCCAGCGTATCCGCGGCAACTTCCAATTGTTTTAACGCCTCTGCCTGCAAATTAAGCTTATCCCTTACATACCATGCCTCACCAATAAATCGATCTTGTGGTTCAGCGGATGGAAAATCATAGTTATTAACAGACATCAAATGAACGCGATCCCATTCTAACCCTTTAGCGGCGTGCATTGTGGCAACAGTGACCTTGCCCTTATGCGCTTCAGGGTTATATTCTTGCTCTTCAGCCAAATCAACCACACGCCGCTTATTTTGAGCCACCATACGAAGCTCAACTAAAAAGTCTGGTAATCGCCAATGCGGGTTGGTATGACCTAATCCGCGTAGATACACCGCCAAGCTGTGGGCAATGGCTAAGTCAGCCTTTGTCGTAAATAAATCCGCGGCAATTGTAAGAATCAATTGATCAACAGGTAAAACAAACGCCTGTTGCCACCGTCGCATCAACTCACGAAATTCCAGCAGTTGTGAATAAACCGTATCATCCTCTGCTATAAGTTGTGCTACATTCGTTGTTTCCAGCCAATCACTTTCTGGGCGTGGATACAAATAGTCCTCTACTTGCTTACAGGTGCGTATGACTTTGACGATTTTTTCCAACCGTGTTGATAAATCCTTATCGTGGCGATCATCTCGCCGCCAAACTTTAAACGCCATTGCCAATGATGCAGAGGCGTTTGGGTTCGTCAAGGAATCCAAAATATAGACTAAGGCACCTGCTGTTTCCCGCGTGGAGCTGGAGCTGCGTAACAGTTCCACAACCTCAATATTATGTTGCTTTAAGGCTTTCACTACCTGTGCGCCGCGTTCATTACGTGGAACAAGAACCGCCACAGTGCGCTCTGGGTTTTGTGGTAGCCACCGTTTAAGCGATTGAACAACCGCCTCTATTTCCTCTGATGGAGTAAAATCTTCAGGATATAACACCACTTTTTGCGGTTCATCTGGCGGATTTGGCTGTGGATCACCCGCCGGTGTTGGTTCAATATGCGGCAATGTCAGCGGCTGCTTTTGACGGACTTCTTCAACAGGGTGTTCTGCTAATGTCCAATCAATTAAGCGATTTGCTAGTTTAATAATCGATAGAGTAGACCGCCCAGAATTCGGTAGTTCCCGTGCTTTTACGCCCTTTTCTGTCAGAAAATCCCGTAGATATTTAGGGTCTGCCGTGGTAAATGTTTCATAAATTGCCTGGTTTGGATCACCAACACGCACCCAATTCCCGCTTTTACCTGCTAGCGTACGCAGAATTTCTTCCTGTAATTGACTGCTATCCTGTGCTTCATCTTCAAGGATATATACCCATCGCTTCTGCAACCGCTTCAGGTAATCCGCATCAGTCTCCAACGCCTTAAGTGCCAGCCGGATTAAATCCTGAAAATCTACCCCACCACGATAGTTTAACGCCCGTTGATAATCGACATAAATCGCGTGGCAAATTTGCGCTAAAGGTAATGGTTGCTGAAAACGATCTAAATATCGCCGTACCGCTTCCGGTTCAAGTTTCATATCTTTTGCTTGCTTAATAAAAGCACTAGCAACCGTCATTAAATCTTGTGGGAAACGATCTCGTAGGATGAAATTAGCCTTGTTTTCATCCATATCATGCTCCAAATACATATCTCCTGCACGTGGATTTGCCCGTAAATAGGATGTGACCGCATCTAACAAAATATCATTGCTCTCGCGTTCATCCACAATTCTGAATGTCTCATCTAAGCCGACTAAGCCCGCTCGTTCCCGCACGATATCATTCGCTAAGCCGTGTAATGTACGAACACGATACCCGATCCCTGGTAATAACCCCATTTGTTCAATAAAGCGATCCACACGATTAGCAAAATTGCGTGCCGCCGCGTTCACCAATGTGACGATCAGTATCTCCTGGTCATTTTTAATATGTTTGATCAGTTCTGCTGCCAATGCAGAGAGCGTCTGCGTTTTACCACTCCCTGGAACAGCAGACACTCCCATCCACCCAGATTTATACTTCAGAACTTCTTTTTGCTTAGGTCTTGGCTGAAACTCATAAGACATAGTCATATTAAAATCCGCTCATGGTGGATGAACTTGCCGTTAAAACAAGAGCCATCACACCACAGAAAAATATCAACGGTAAAATACCAAAAACAACAAATAACGACTTCAAACAGCCATCCCCTTCTACGCGGATATAAGGGTTGTGTTTATTGTTGCTCGCATCATTTAACATAATGATGTTGACAATAAAGCCAGCAATCCAGAAAAAGATATATAAAAGTAGCACCCCAATCGCAATACCTGTATAACTCTTAACAGGCACAAACCCACTATACATCTGGGGCTGCTGCGGATCAGGTGAGACATATCCACCATACGTTGGGGGGTATTGTTCCGCTTGTTGATACGCCTGATACCCACCTTGATATGGCTCCCCACCATGTATTTGATCATTCTTGCGCTTAAAACCACCCCCCTGTTGTATGGCATCCAGCGTTTGCAACATACCATAAGCACGGGGATCATCTTTATACGATGCTAAAATTCGCCGCGCCTCATCATATTGCCCAGCACTTATCAACTGCCTTGCATGTTCAATTGGGTCATTCACCATAGACCGATCTCCTAAAAAATAGTATCTAGCACAATCGTCAACAAGCATATGCTAATTAGCACACGCCCTAACATATGAACCTTGCTATCCCACGCAGATGGTTTATACCAACGCTCGCCAAAGAAACAAGCAATCTGTGCTACCAATCGCCATAATAAATCTTTTGTCAAAAGCGCCATCAAGCCAAAGCTAAAACTATATATGGCAATGGCGAACCACACTGAACCTAACAAAACTATCAAGCCAAAACCCCCGCTGACGACAGCGACTGCCAGCGCACCGCGCTCCCAATCTGCTGATGGGCTAATTTGCCGCCACCGGTGTAACACATCCAATGCGATGTCTTTACGCAGCAAGCAAACCCCAGCTATAAAAAGGAAAACTGCCGCCAACATCAACCGGAAGACCATCATTCAGCACCGTTATGATACCGTCTTAATATCGTCTGGATTACATGCAACAATTCACCGTGCTGTTCATATCCCTGCTCACTGAGGTTACAAATCCCTAAGTAAATCCGTTCACGACACCGTCGAATCAACCCCAGTGTCATGTCATAAATCATCTTCTGACCAACAGCTTGTTCATCCATATCTGTCCATTTACGCCCTTCTTCCCAAAATGGAGAAAGAACATAAGGGTTTGTAAGAGGCTGATAAAGCCGTTCCGCCCACCCGCTTGCCCCAACATTCAACCAAAATTGATAGCTAACGGGTTGATTTCGCATCAAAAACGTATAAGCAGGTGCAATCAATACGGCGTTTTCTTCCTCATCATCCCATGCCCCTAAATACTGTGCTGCAATAACCCCCGCTTCTACCATCTGGATATATTCCCGTCCCAAGCTATTAGACAATATATCCCCGGTAATCCAGCGAAATTTACGGGCAGATTCAATTAAGTTCGCTGCGATTTCCGCCTTATCTGGATTGGGCGTTTGATCATCATGAAAACCAAATCCTGGCTGAGACAGCACTTCACCAAATAACCGGCTCCAAAAGTGATCAAGATGGGTTTCCTCTCCTGCATTGATATAAGACTCTAGCCATTGATGTAAGCGATCATATCGCTCTCCAACGCTGTAAGTCACACGTTCTTGGGTTAAAATGGGAACGGTATCAAAGGGGTGTAGTTGATCTGCACGGAAAGCCGCATCCGTTAAAAGCCGCGCCCTCACCAAATCAACCTGCCCCAATGTTTCCAATAGCATATATACAATATCAAACCGCTGTGGCTTCATCCCCCAGGATGGATGCGCTAATTGTGCCAATGTTAACATCGCCCGTGCAGCTGGTTCCTCTCGTAATGCGCGCGATGGACGGTGTGAGATCACGGGAATCCCCAGGGTTTGTAAGCGATTCATCATACTAAATCGCAATGCATCAGAAAGATATGGCGCAATCACCACAATCTCACGTGGATCAACACCTTCCCTTTCAACCAAAGCATATATTTCCTCGGCAAAATCACTTAACATCTCTGGTTGATAGGTATAAATACGCTTAATAATTCGCTTGCTATCTAACTCAAAGGGATTATAACTTGCCGCGGATGATGCACGCCCTAACGTATAGGCAATATCTTGATGAAATGCCTCTAACTCTGGTGGGGTGATATAAGACTTATCTAATTGACGATGTTCATCACAATGATTAATTAACGCCTTTGCCGTAATAGGGCTTGCACCCAAAAAACGACGATAGCCGGCATCATCATCATAGAGTATCAGCGCACTCTCTGCTTGATCGATCAAATCCGCCAGTAATTCATGAGATGCAGGGGTATCCTCCTCTACATTTTCCACGATGATGTGCTGATGCCTCATGAACTGTTGCACTTGTGGAATATGTCGTAGTTGTTTAAGGAATACTTCTACCTGCAAGGAAAAATCTAATAAATTATGCTCTAGGCAAAATTCACGGAATAAATTCATACACGTCTGTACATCATCATAAGTCCGTAATTGAAGTGGATCACCTGACCAAGCAGATTTTAGCCGGTCTCCGACTTCAGTATAGTCAAAGTGATTGATAACCGCTGCTTTATTCAAGTTATCCAATAACTGGCTATATAATCGGTTCCGGTCAACTTTGATCGTATCAAACAACAAGTCTCGTTCAATCACAGGGGAGACCACCCGCGCCATATAGTACTGCGCCGTTTCTAATGTCAAAAAAATGGGGCGTTTTTCCGGTCGCTTAAAGCCGTACTTCACCAAAACCCAAAACAGCTCGACAATCCGCCGCGCCAAACCACCTAGTGTTACAATATTCACTTGATTTCCAGCTGGAAGCGAGGGGTCATTTAAGAGATCATAATAAGGTTTTGCCAGGGTGCGCTGTGGAACAAATACCAAAATCGACTCCGCACCTTGTGTCAGCAAATGACGAAGATGCTTCACCCCTAAGGTCGTTTTTCCTGTTCCAGCCGCCCC
>RFHA01000240.1 GCA_003696565.1 Chloroflexota bacterium | reverse complement strand
TTTTATGTTAAAATACACGCTTGTTTGTGGTATCAAAAGGTCATGAAATCATGTCCAGCGATCTGAGCAGCACCATGCGCGACTACTTAGCGGAAGTTTATATCCTGAGCGAAACAGCACAAGATGAAAAAAATTTTGTCAGTACATCTACCCTAGCAGAGATGATGAACGTCAGCGCACCAGCCGTTAATCGGATGGTCACTAAACTTAAAGATATGGGGCTATTACACCATGAGCCGTATCAGGGTATTACACTGACAGAATCAGGCATTCGCGAAGCTCTGATTAAACTCCGTTATCAACGAATTGCTGAAGCATTTTTGGTCAAGGTTATGAATTTCGGCTGGCATGAAGTCCAAACAGATGCACACCGAATGAGCAGCGCATTAAGTGAACCCCTTGCGCAGCGCATGCTAGAAATGGCAGGAAATCCCCAATATTCACCTTGCGGAGAGCCAATTCCAACCGTAGATGGTACGATTGAAGTATTAAATGATCAGCCCTTAAACCACGTATCGGATGGGGAAACTGTAACAATTACCCGTGTTCGTACCCGTGAAGCGGATCGTCTAGAATATATCGCTGCGTTAGGCTTATTACCAGGCACACAAGTAACGGTCATCCATAAAGCACCGTTTCATGGTCCCATCCAACTTAAATTAAACAACGAATATCGTATTATTGGACACAGCCTAGCGGAGTTAATCTATGCCCGTTAAATTGATCCGCCCAACCCCAACTTACAAAGACAGCTTTATCGCCGCTGTTGAAGAGTTTCGACTTGATGGACATGAACGTTATCAACAAATAGCCCCTGAACAGCTTGCAAAAACATTTGATGAATATGTTCAACAAGAATTAAGCAGAGAAACAACGCCTCCCTTCCCTGGCGGTGTGACCGATTCAATCTATTGGCTAGTGGATGAACAAGGGTTTATCGGGCGAAGTTCTTTAAGACACACCCTAAATGATTTCTTGCATCAATTCGGCGGGCATATCGGCTATGAGGTAAGACCATCCCGCAGGCGAGAAGGTCATGCGACAATGATGTTAAAACTTGTGTTAATTGAAGCGCAAAAACGCGGTATGAAGCGCGTGATGCTCACTTGTGATGATGACAATGTTGGTTCACAAAAAGTCATTCAAAAAAATGGGGGCATATTACAGGATATTGTCCAGCTAGATTTTAGAGACCGTCCAACGATGCGCTGGTGGATTGATTTGGAATAGCTCATCAAATATCGGTAAAATTTGAAAGAACATTAGAAGAGTTTATTAGTAAAGGGATGTTTTAATGAGTGAATTTGAAACAATTATTGTTGAAACCCCTGCGGAAGGCGTTGGGTTAATCCGCATGAATCGCCCCAAAGCACTGAATGCCCTAAATGCACAACTCACAAATGAAATTTTTAGTGCCATGGAAGCCTTTGATACTGATGACACAATTGGCTGCATCATCTTAACTGGCAATGATAAGGTATTTGCTGCCGGGGCAGACATTAAACAGATGGCAGAAGCCACCGCGGTCGATATGATTACTGGCGATTTTACGGATTGGACACGTATGGCGCGCATCAGTAAACCGATTATTGCGGCAGTCAGCGGTTATGCCTTGGGTGGCGGGTGCGAAATAGCCATGATGGCGGATATGATTGTCGCATCTGAAACAGCACAATTTGGTCAACCAGA
>RFHA01000239.1 GCA_003696565.1 Chloroflexota bacterium | reverse complement strand
GTCGCTGATGAGATTACAGCCGGATTCTGGAAGGAGCAACCTAATTTATGGCAAGTTGCTGATACCGTTTTAGCAGATGAGGTTGTGATTGTACCTGTTTTTACTGCGCAAGGATATTTTACACGGCAAGTTATTCCTGCTGAGATGCGGCTTCATGAACGTCGTGTATATTACACACGGACATTGGGGGAACATTATGCCGTAACAAATATCATCATTGAATTGATCCAATCCACGCTAACAAAATATAACCTACAGCCGAGCCAAAGTGCTGTCGCGCTCATTGGGCATGGCACCAAGCGCAACCCAGAAAGCCGAACAGCAACCAAGCAAAAAGCGGCTTATCTAAGGGGGATTAACCTTGTTTCCCAGGTGATAGATGTTTATTTGGATGATGAGCCAGATATTCCGAGTATCTATGACAACACCAACACACCTCATATCATCGCTGTGCCGTTTTTCCTTGCACCGGGGTCGCACGTTACATCAGACGTACCGCAGGCATTAGGGATTGACGACTTACACGCCCCACAGCGCATTAAGGGACGCTGGGTTTATTACACCACCCCAATCGGGATACATCATACTATCTGTGAGCTAATTTTAGCGTTAGCCAATGAAACAGGGGTTTCTTTCCATAAGCGGGAAACGACTTCACCCTGGGCATATTTCCCACAAGTTGGTGCAAGCGCGTTAATCCAAGCTGTCAAAAACGCCCAAACATTGACATTCGGGGAGCTTCGCTTAACACCGACAGTTGTAAGCCCACCCCAACCTGGTGACTATGCAGTGACTTCGCCAGCAGAACTACGCGCAATCGTGCGTGAAAATCCTTTCCGATCACTTTCCACAGCGCGGGGCTTACCAGGTGGATGGCATGTTCCCCTTCATTCAATACATGATTTACCTGCCGTTGTAGAAACAATCTACCCGGGTGTGATGGCAGCGTTACACCTCCCTTGCGATTCGTTAACGGCTGTTGGGCAGCGGCAACAAGGCATCTTTCAACACATTCATCAGCTCGATCATGCCATCATTCACGCTGCAATTGATTCGGTATGTACTGGTTGTGTGTTACATCCAGCATGGTTTGGTTTAAAAGGCGAGTTACCATGCCTCACGCCGTGCAATCATTGGCTTTCTGCAATCAAGGAGCAAACATCATGACGGTGTATTTAGTCGGTGCTGGACCAGGTGATCCAGATTTAATTACACGGAAGGGGTTAAGACTGATTCAACAAGC
>RFHA01000238.1 GCA_003696565.1 Chloroflexota bacterium | reverse complement strand
GACTCGTAGAGAGTACTGAAAGTTCGGGATAAAAATTGGATGGTAAAAGAAAGCACGTTTCATCATAGAATGACTCGTAGAGAGTACTGAAAGACTTCGGACTTTGTTGATTTTGTTTCCTCCTCCGATGTTTCATCATAGAATGACTCGTAGAGAGTACTGAAAGACGCCAACGCCAACAGTAACAGCAACACCAGCAGTGGTTTCATCATAGAATGACTCGTAGAGAGTACTGAAAGCTACTTCATGTTTCGTAGAACGTACGGGGTCTAGGGGTTTCATCATAGAATGACTCGTAGAGAGTACTGAAAGGTATTTGAGCATGAGCGCTTTACGCGCAACTTTTTGGGTTTCATCATAGAATGACTCGTAGAGAGTACTGAAAGTTTTTCTAGTTTTTGCGGCTATTGATTCATTGTTGGGGTTTCATCATAGAATGACTCGTAGAGAGTACTGAAATTTCCCCTTTTGTCGAGAATTCGACATCAACTTTCTCTAGTTATAAATTTCTCTGAATATTTGGAAAAATGTGTTCCAACAACTCCTTATCATGAAAGTATAAGGAGGTTATTCTATGTTCATTGAACATCTAATAGCTGATGAGTTTGGAACACACATTGGAAAATACAGTAAGCGCTTGCGGATCACACGTGGTGGCAAAAACTTAGTTGAAGCACCAATTATGCATTTGCGCTCAGTGATGGTCTTAAGCAAAGGGGTCAGCATTTCAGCAGATGCACTTGCATCTTGCAGCGAAAATGGTATTCCAGTGCACTATATTGATGAAACTGGACGTGCTTATGCCATGCTTTATACCGCTGGGTTAACAGGGACAATCCTCACTCGACGTGAACAACTTTATGCTTATACCGATGCTCGTGCCATTCATTTTGCAATTGCACTAACTGAAGCTAAACTGTTGAATCAAGCAGCTACACTCAAGTATCTAGTCAAAAACCGCAAATCTGATGAGGTATATAGTCAACTCAATGAAATTGCTATGGATATAGAAAATAGCACAAATGCACTTCGTCGTTTATCGGGAGAACACATCGATAATTTGCGTGCCGAGATTAATGGCATTGAGGGAGCTGCTGCTAGACACTACTGGGCTGGCATACGCCAAATTTTGCCAGAACAGTATGGGTGGTCTGAACGTATTGGTAGGGGGGCGACTGATCCGGTCAATAGCTTACTCAACTATGGTTATGGAATTTTATACAGCAAGGTTGAGCAGTCGATATTGCTAGCTGGATTGGATCCTTATGCAGGATTTCTTCATGTTGATCGAGCAGGAAGACCGAGTTTGGTGCTAGATCTCATTGAGGTTTTTCGTCAAGTTGCAGTAGATCGAGTTGTGTTCGGGCTTTGTAATCGTAATTTTGTGATCGAACAAGATGATGCGGGACACTTGAGCAAGGAGACTCGTCGTGCCGTTGCTGAACATGTTTTAGAGCGCTTAGAGAGTAATGTTCGGCATGATAACAAACGCCTGCCCATTCGTTTTGTGCTTCAGCAACAAGCACGTCATCTAGCTAGTTTCTTGCGTCGTGATTGTGAGGCTTTTATTCCGTTTAAGGCAGGGTGGTGATGCAACAAGTGCTTTTGATCTATGATATTGAAAATGATCGGATTCGTAGCAAAATCGCAAATGTCTGTTTAGATTATGGTTTAGATCGTATTCAATATAGCGCTTTTGTTGGACGTTTAAGCCGTAATCATCAAGAAGAATTGATGCTAAAAATCCGCCATCTCCTCGATACAGGAATGGGCAATGTTAAGCTCATTGCCATGAGCATGAATCAATGGGAACAACGCTTGGAGATCGAACATGCTTGATTCGATTGGTGAATATTTCACCGTTACCGACTTAAAGCAATATATCTACTGCCCTCGCATTTTGTATTATCATACCTTTTTGGCAAATATCCGGCCCATGACGTACAAGATGGAAGCGGGTATTGAAGCACATCGGAGTGAACCAAAGCGTGCGCTTCGACGTAATATGGGCTTGGCTGAAGAGACGATAATGGCGCGTTACTTTGATCTCATATTGACTTCGGATCGATTAGGGCTCAGCGCTCAGATAGATGAAGTTATTGAACTGACTGATGAACTTATTCCGATTGACTACAAACTTGCTAAGCGAATTGGCTATCATTTCAAGATTCAACTTTGCGCTTACGCATTGCTACTTGAAGAACATTTTCAGCTTAAGGTTAAACATGGTTTCTTATATCTAATTCTACGCCGACAAGCTGAAGAAATTTTGATCGATAGCAAACTACGTTATTCAGTACAACGTGCATTAGCGGATATGGCTGCTATTCGCGCGAGTGAAGCAATGCCTCCAGCCACAAAATTCCGTAAACGCTGCATCGACTGTGAATTCCGCAAATTTTGTAACGACGTTTAGTAAAAGCCAACAAAGTTTTTCGTAATATTTTTGTATTGTTTATTACTACTAGTAATCTTGGGGAATCAATGCCTTCGTATTGCTAAATTTTGTACTATAGATCAGAATCTAGGACACTGTAGGTAATAAGTCATGGTATGGATATGATTTTATGACAATATCGGAAAACAGATCATCTAAGCGGGTGTATGCGTTAGTATTGAAGTTGATCGCGGGGCGCGATTTTTATGCGAAGGATTATAGTC
>RFHA01000237.1 GCA_003696565.1 Chloroflexota bacterium | reverse complement strand
CGGCTCATATAAGGGTTGGGGTTGTCTAGCAGAATTTCCAGCGGATGCTGAACAACCTCTAACTTTTGGTCTCCCTGTACCCGATAAACTTTGAGCGGCACCAGGGCACAGGCTTCTGCAATGCGATTGACCGCGACATATACCCAAGGAGAGAGGGTATAAATGCGGTTATGGGAGGCAGTTTCGATACTGTTTAGCCCACTAAAATGGTTATGCGTTGCTAATGCTTCTATGTGTGGCGGTTTGCGCCGTAACACCTTGAAGAAATTTAACCAGTTGACCATATGACTATCCTTGTTTATTCATCACTTTCTTTTTATCAGAAAAGTGTGCGATTTAGGTATCCATATTGACGTTCATATTGACGTTCATATTGTCAGGGGAGGAGATAAACCCTGCAGGCTGGGCTAAGTATCTTGTAAAAGAACGTCATTGATGGGGTGGATAGCGTTTATCTCTTGGCAATATCTTTTTATATTCATAAAACGCCCATTTCCATTGAACTGGCTCTTTTAATTGTGTTATGCGGATTGTTATAATATTTGGCGTTTTGTGAAGGGAATTGGACGCTTATGACCGCTTCTGAACGCCGTAATTTTTATCACCTGGTTTTAGATATCACTTGGTTTGGGGTTGCATTGGTGACGACAACCCGCTTTTTAAGCGTGTATGCTATTCGTCTAAATGCCTCGCCGATAACATTGGGATGGTTGACTGCTTTACCGGCGATTGTGTTGTTGATTTCGTCGAGTTTTGGGGGTTGGTGGCGGCGGAAGTTCAAAGATACTGGGCAAGCGATCTTTTTACCGGCGCTGGGGTTTCGCTTTGCCTATTTTTTGTTGGCACTAACGCCATTTTTACCGGAACGCTGGCAACCACTTTGGTTGATTTTAGCCGTGACGTTGCCCGCTATTCCACAGGGGATTGGTGGGGTGATTTTTGTTGTTTTGATGCGTGAAGCGGTTGACTCATCTCGCATCACGCAGCTGGTCAGTAGCCGTGCGTTGATGATGAACATCGCGCTGGCTTTAAGTGCCTTGCTCTGTGGAATCTGGTTAGAAAACGCGCCCTTTCCACTTAATTACCAGATCATGTTTTTGTTTGCTTTTTTGGCAACGCTGATTAGTTTAATCCATGTCAAACGGGTAAAACCGATTGTTAACACTGGGGTGCCCCAACAGCCTATTCATTGGCGGACGTTATTTCAGTCTGCAGGGATGCGTAAAGTGGCGTGGATCACAACGTTAACACATGTCACGTTTTTTTCGGTATTTCCGCTTGTTCCGTTATATTTGGTGGATGATTTGAGTGCGACAGAGGGCTTTATTGCTCTATTTGGTTTGGTAGAACTAGCTGGTGGGGCGTTGGTGGCAACTATGACTGGACGCATTGCGGCAAAAATCGGTGTACAAAGCATGGTTGGCTACGGCATGATGTTCACAGCCATTGCGGTTTGGGGGATTGTGCTATCACCTACACTGCATGCCACGTTGATCGCTGCGGGGTTATTAGGTGCGGCATGGTCTGCGGTGACAATCGGCTTGTTTGGTGTGATGACCGAAACTGCCCCAGCAGGAGAGAGTACCGCTTATGCCACGTTATACACCCAGACGATTGGCTTAGCAACGTTTATTGGTCCAATGATTGGCAGTGTTTTAGCTGAGGCAGATGTCAATTTGGGGTGGGTGCTGCTTGGCGGTGGGGTATTACGCCTGATTGCCGGGGTGGTTATTTTGCCACGTTTGCATGCAAAGCAGCAGATGGTTGTGTCTTCTGCCACCAGATAATATTGTTTTGTAGAGAAGGCGCACTACAACGTGATGGTGCGCCACATCTCCCAATAATCTGTGTTTTCCCCAAAATAATCGTTCATAGATTGCCAATGGACTTCATCCGGCATGGCTTTTGCATGACGTTTAAGCACTTCAGAAAAAGCTTGTGGCAAGGTGAGGTTTTCAACTATCTTAAGTGCCGCGGTGGCGAAGATCACAGAGCGGCTGATACCCGCGCCACATGCGACTAGTATCACATGCCCTGCCGCTTTGGCTTTGATGACAAACGCCATCGCCTGCTTGATATAATAAGGGGGGATGGGATACCCTTCTTCTATGGGGATGAACAGTTCTTGAATATTAGGCTGCTTGATATGACGATGAAGCTGGAGTATCGCGCTGATGTGATGTGTTTTTAGGGTGGTTAAGTCTTGTGTGTCGTATTGATTGCCAACCCATAGCCAAGGACGGATTTGATCCATGAGTTTATTCCTCTCCACAAGCTGGGATGAGCGCGCCGCTGGTTGGTCTGGATGCCAGCGTGACAGGTACATCAAACGGCTGCCCATCACGAACAACACGCAGAGTCACCACATCCCCAGGGCGTGTATTGACAACGAGATAATACGTTAGATCATCCATATTTTGCACGTAATAATCATTAATTGCCAAGATAATATCTCCACCGGCGCAGATGGGCACATCACGCACAACTTGAATCGCTGTGCCGCCACGTAAACCAGCCGCCTCTGCTGGGGAATCAGGCGTAATGCCAGTAATTAAAACGCCGCTGTTCACCGGCAGACCAAGTGCTTCTGAAAAGGCGATTACGCCGGAATTGGAGCGCACCGTATTAATACCTAACCAGGAATAATCTACTTCTCCCCGCGTAATTAATGCTGGTACAACGCGCTGGATGGTGTTGGATGGAATCCCAAACCCGACCCCTAGTAGTGTGTTATCGTCAGCGGTTAGGGCGGTGGTGATGCCGATCGTTTGCCCCTGGCTGTTTAATAGCGGTGCGCCGCTGTTGCCGGGCGGCAAGCTGGCATCAATCTGGATAATATGTGGATTTTGAAAGCTTGGGATCAAGCTGCTGTTTAATAGCTCAACACTGTTTAATTGCCGTCCAATGCCACTAATGATGCCTGTAGTCATAGAGCCATTTAATCCCCACGGATTACCAATGACAATGGCACGATCCCCAACTTGCACGGTGTCTGAATCACCCAATGTGACGGGTTGCAGGCGCGGGATGGGTGCATTGACATATAAGACAGCGATGTCACTATAATCATCTTGTGCAACTAGCTCAGCATCTATTACATACCCGTCATAAAACGTCACACGAATGTCATCCGCTTGGTTGACTAGATGGGCATTGGTGACAATATGCCCGTTGCGGTCATAAATAAATCCAGAACCGTATTGCACAGTGTTGATACCGCCTTGATCTATGGCAGCTTCAATATTCACCACAGATGGATTAACGCGGGCATAGATATTTGTCAACAACAGATGTTCGGCATCGGCTTCAATGATGATTGCTTCGTCAACAGGTGTTGGGATTGTGGTCACCAGTGCATCCTCAATGGGGGGAGCTGTTACGATGCCGCTGGTTGGGGGAGGGGTGGGTGTGGGGGTATTCTGGCAGGCGGCTAGCATCAACCAGAGCAAGATCAGTATGATGAGGCGGGTCATGTTTTGAAGAAACATAGTGTTTAACCGAATTAAAAAACGAGACTGTATGATATGTTTATGTTATATCAAATGCAGATGTCCAAACGACTCTACCGCCCTGATTATACTTGATTTTACTCAGTGGGCACGCCATTGCTGCTTCCCAACTTTTATAAACCGGAGAGACACTAAACGCGCCCAGAGATGCCGATTTTTCATG
>RFHA01000236.1 GCA_003696565.1 Chloroflexota bacterium | reverse complement strand
TGATCAGGTGTTGCAAGCTGTTCGGCGGCAGATAGAGGACTTGCAGCGTGATGGCTGGTGGGGAGAAGGGGCAAATGCTTTTTATGCAGAAATGGAAGACGAGGTGCTGCCGCGCGTCGTTCGGTTGAGAAACGCCTTGAACCGTGCCGGGGAAACAACCCGTAAAATCGCTGAGATATTAGAAGAAGCGGAAGATCGTGCGGCAGGCGGGTTTAATCAACAAGGGGATAGCGGTGCTGTTGGTGGTGCTCATGCCGACCCAGGACGTGGTGGCACTGGTGGGGCTGTTCCGGTGGCGGGTGGTTCCGGTAACACTGGGGGAGGAAGCGCAAATCCAGGGCGTGGTAGTGGCGGCGGGGTGCCGTCATCAGGCGGCGGTGCTCATGCCGACCCAGGACGTGGTACCGGTGGCGGGATGCCATCATCAGGCGGCGGTACTGGCAGTGGTAGAAATTCAGGGGTAAACAGCTCGATCAACGGTTATAAAGTTAGCGCAAAAGAATCGGCTAAATTGGGTATAGGCTTGTTTAAAGAACGGCGTTTGGAGGATGGGGCAGTCCGCTTGAAAAATTTCTTGGATGCCAAAGCCTCTACCTCAAGTGTTGCTAAATATTTAACTGATGCTGCAGCTAAATATCCTGGCATGACAAAAGTCCTTGGCAAGGTGACAGGCGGCTTGACTGATGGCTTGGTAGATTTTGCGCTAGGTGGTAACTACTCTGGCAAAGAGCTTGGTATTCAAACGGTGAGTGGGGTGCTTCAAGTTCCATTAGCCAAAATCAAATTAGCCGAAGCGGGTATTCAGATTGTAGGCAATGCCGGGGCAGAACTGATACAAGATAATGCCCGTTGGATTGCGAATAATGATCGATTCTTAGAAAGATTCATTCAGGATCGTTCTGCGGGGTTTAAGCAAGCCTTGAGTAATTTAAGCATTGATAATACAGTTGATGGGATAGTTCGCTCTTTTTCAGAAGATGGGGCAAGCTGGAAGGCAGTAGGACGTTCTGCTGAGCATGTGGCAAATTTGTTGGTAAATGGCGTTGGTGGAACAGTGGTAGAAGGTGCAGGGATGCTTGGTGGAACATTGTATGGGCTTGGTGACCGTGCTGCAGAAGCAGTTGGCGATTTTATCTCCAATGATCTTAGCAATGCTGTAGATGAAGTGGGAGATTTGTTGAATCTTTGGTAAAGGATGATCTTGATGAACAATGTACAGCAGGCATTAGAAATCCGCCTGAGTAATGATGAATTGACGTTTTTGCTTCGGGTATTAGGGGTTGGCGGCATACCTGGATTTTCCGCAGCGGGGCAGTTTTCCGATGATGAAGCGGAAGCGGCTTTCCAGTCATTGATTGCACGGGGATATGTTGAACCCGGCGAAGACGCGCCCGTGGTTGTGGATGAACGTGTGGCGGCATTAGTGGGCAGCGGGGCATTGGCAAATCGAAATTATTCGGTTGTGTATTTTGAGGCTGGACAACAAATTACACAATGGTTTTATTTATTAGAAAACTTCCCTGTGCATCATATGGAGGTTTTGCCTGGTGTGCATCGCTTCCGTTTGTTGAATGATGCTGAAGATGTGGTTGGTGCGATTGGTGCTGCAATGAACCTTGATACCGATTTGCAATCACCACCGCCTGGTGAAAAAGTACAGATGTCCCTTGAAGCATATGAATATCTTGGCAAGCTGAATCGTGAAAAAGGACCGGACGCTGCCGCTAAATTTATGGCACAAGAAGGGTTGCCACAAGAGACAATCCACGCTATCTTGAATCATGAAGCGCGGGTGATTTGCACAATGGTACAAACACACGATGATATGGCAAGCGCGACGGGCTTTTTAGCACTGAAAACAGAGGCAGGGTATTGGTTGATTGAACCGGAAGCACAACAGATGATAATTTATCCCGCTTCGGTTAAAGATGTTATGAACCGTGCCATTGATCTATTAGAAACTGCTGTGGAGTAGAGGGATACACTACAACGCACGGTTTTGCCATGAAGAGATAACAAAGCGAGCCGTAACTCCCTTTGCGTTTATATATGAGGGGTTACGGCTTGTCTTTTTATTTATTGGGTTGATGCCATATCATTCTATCGTGGTAAACAGCAATTTATTGGGCAAATATCATGCCCTGCGCCGCGCCGTCCAAGTGCTGGGCGAACGGGGTTTTGTGTCATGCGCTCCACAATTAACTCCCGAATCATAGCGATAAAGCGCGGATGTGTCCCTGGTGTGGCGGCGCGGATCATGTGCATGCCAAGTTCTTGCGCCTTTTGTGCGGCTTCTGTATCAAGATCAAACAGCACTTCCATATGATCTGAAATAAAACCCAATGGCATAATGACTAAGTTACGGATACCTTGCTGATGTAACGTCTCAATGTGATCGAGGATGTCTGGTTCTAACCAGGGGATATGTGGCGCGCCGCTGCGACTTTGGTAAACCAGCGCGTAATCTGTTATATTAGCTGTTTGTGCGATGATATGACAAGCATCTTTAAGCTGGGCTTCATAAGCACTTTTCTGCGCCATAGCTAGCGGGATACTATGTGCTGTAAAGACAACATGTACCGGTTCATCAAATTGATTGAGTGAAGCTTGAAGGTTATCAACACATGCTTCAATAAAACCCGGGTGATTATAAAACACGCGGATTTTATCAACCTCTGGCGCGTTTTCAATTTTTTCGCTAGCCCGGATGATATCCTCACGATATTGCCGGCAGCCGGAATAAGAACTAAAGGTTGATGTAAAGAATGCAATTGCCCGCTGCACCCCATCATCCCGCATTTGACGTAGCGTGTTGTCGATCATCGGATGCCAATTTCGGTTGCCGAAGTAAATTGGTAGGTGGATCTGATGGGCGGCGAGTTCTGTTTTTAGCGCGGCGATTAACGCACGATTTTGTTGATTGATGGGACTAACGCCACCGAAATGATAATAATGCTGGGCAACTTCTTCTAATCGTTCACGCGGGATGTTGCGCCCACGTGTGACGTTTTCTAAAAACGGCATGACATCATCCATACCTTCTGGACCACCAAAGGACATCACCAAAATCGCATCATAGTCTCGTGCTTCATCTTGATAACGTGGGGTATCTGGGGTTAGGGCACCATAAACGCTCATGCGGTTACCCCTATTTTTGTCCCGACGTAAATCACACCGTCACGCACCTCCACCTGATAAACTTGAACAGGTTTATTAACAACCCCATCTAGCGGTTTTCCAGTTTTGAGGTCAAATTTACCGTAATGCCAGGGGCAAACGACGGTGCAAGTATCTCCCTCATGAGCGACTGTCCCCTCGCTTAATGGACCGCGAGCGTGGGTACAACGGTTGTTGATCGCATATAACTGACCATCAACATTAAAAATACCCACCATCTTGCCATCTAGATACACGGTTTTCGTGGTGCCTGGTGGTAGGTCTTGCACGGGGCAAACATCTATCCATACTTCTCGTATATCATCCGGTGCGATTTCCTGCGCAATGGGTGGACCGCCAAGCGCATCTAGAGCTTCTTCCAAACGGAGGTTAACACAAGTGAATAAGGGGGTATCTTGCACGGTAAACCGGCTGGATTCTGTCTCACGCAGTTCTTGCACTAAATCAAGAAAATCAGACGGTTCATCTGTTTCAAACGCGACGATAAATTCATAGTCATCCAAGCCAAATGAATAGGTGGTGTTTAGGCGGATAGAGGGGTATTTACGCCCAACAGCGATGTGTTCATCCATCACACCTTGGCGGGCATACTGTGACATTAAATACCATTCACGAGATTTGATAAATGGATAAACAAATACGTATTTTGCCTCGGATGGGTCAATAACGAGTTGCTCTTCACGCTCATCATCTGCTCCGGTACGAATTTCATAAACCGATCGCTTTGTTTGAGAGAGAAAGGAATAAACAATATTAAGATACCCACCCATACGGGTTTTTAAGATCGCGGTTGCAAGCTCTTGAAAATAAATTGGACTTTCCGCAATTTGCCAAAGCAGTAACTCGGCATCTGCCCGTGTACCGACAGTGCTATATGGACGCAGCAGCATCCGCCGGTTAAAGCCTTGAATCACGTCAACTAATTCTTGCTTATGATCTATTTGCTCTTGAGGGGGAAGCCTGCGCCAAACAGGGTCTAATTTATAAAATGCAAACCGTACATATTGCCTTTTGGTTAAATCACGCATCTACAAACCTTTATATAAATCTGTAAAAATCTCATAAAATATACAAAATTCCTCTCTAATTTGCAATATAGAGGTAAACTATGGGTGTAATCTCTTATTAAAGTAGGATTGTGTTCTTGTTGTTCAAGAAGGTAAATAAGGGGGTAATGATGCGACGCGATGCAGTTTTTATTCTGTTGATAATATGTTTGGTAGTTTTAACCGCATGTAACAATAAAGAAGCAGCTGAACCAAAGCCTGTTGTTCAGCTACCCACCGTGACTCCTGCCCCCACAACGCAACCGTTGCCGACGGATGTCGCCACGGAAGCTGCCCCACCCCCAGCAAATACCCAACCGGTGATCACCTCATCTACAGGGTGCCGGGTCAATGTGGCGACTACCAGCGTACAAGCTGATGCGGTATTTAATGCGCAATCCCTAAGGACGATCCAGACCGCTAGCCTGGGTGGGCTTCCTGTCCGCGCGCGTAGTAACCCACAAAATGTAACTGTACCGGAGCAAGCACGCCAGAGTTTGCTGATTATTCAGTTCACGCCTGAATCCACACCGGAAGAACGACAAGCGTATGTTGATTTAATTAATGGGCGTGTGGATGAAGTGATTGAGGATTTGAATACCTATGTGGTGATTATTCCTCCGGGGTTAACCCCGGAAGTTGTGCCGGAATCGCCCATTGTCGTTGCGGTGGAGGCAGATTTTTTGGTCTCTGCGATGCAATATACCAGTGTGCCAACTGACCCACGTTTTCATGAACAATGGGCGATGAACATTATCGGTGCGCCACAAGCATGGGCAGAACTCCCGGTTGATGCCGAAACTGTGATTATTGCGGTGATTGATAGCGGCGTTTGTCTTGATCACCCTGATTTAGCTGGGCGGCTAGTTCCCGGTTATGATTTTGTGGAGGACGATACTGTACCACAAGATGAATATGGACATGGGTGTGGGGTTGCCGGGATCATCGCAGCCAATATGAATGACGCTTTTGGGATTGCAGGAGTCGCCCCTAATGCCCAAATCATGCCGTTGCGCGTGTTGGATGCTAACGGTTTGGGTGGCTATTCTGAAATTTCCAGGGCGATTATTTACGCTGTGGATCATGGTGCAGACATCATTAACTTAAGCCTTGCTGGTCCGCGTTTTTCACAGGTGATGGCAGATGCCGTAGATTATGCTGCTCAAAATGGCGTATGGGTTATTGCGGCAGCCGGCAATAGCGGGACGGATGTTGTGTATTATCCAGCCGGGTTTGAATCAGTCATCGCGGTGGGTTCGGTTGATCCAACACTAACACGTAGCAGCTTTAGTAATTATGGCGCGCATGTGGAAATTAACGCCCCCGGACGCGATATCCTGACGACCAATATCGCCGGTGGACATTCATTGAACAGCGGAACATCATTTGCTGCGCCGATGGTTTCTGGTGTGGCTGCCATGGCGCGCGCGTTTAACATGCCGTTGAATGTTGAAAACGGTGTATTGTTAATTTATCCACCAAGCGCGGTTGCACAGTGTGGCATTGAATAATAATAAACACGGCAGGGGAGGGGGAGAGAAAGCTCTCTCTTTCCCCTTTAACATGCATTAAATTGGTAGTCAAATGATCCTGCAATAGCTAAAAGCGTATTGATGTAAGATTGCATTTCACCAACTGGGCTAAACGTCATCATACTGACGACGTTGCCATCTCCCATATTTACAGCAATAGCCAGCACATCCCGTTCACTGGTGAATAATTGCATATAAGCAACTTCACGATTGTTGACTTGTACAACTGTTGGCTCAGTGAAAGTTGTTCCCTGTTGAGCCATAGCATCAATTTGTTCATCCCTAAGCAGATGATGTTGTAACACGGTTGAAGGGGTGATCTCATTTTTTTGAATGGGGGTTAACGCGCAATTCGCAATCGTATCCCGATCAACAAAAGCGGTCATATTAAAATCTGGCGGGATGATATTGACTTGTATGGTGCCTGTTGGTAGTGTTCCCGTTACGAATTGACTGGTGTTTGTCAAAAATACATTGCTGCCTACAGAGAGGATATACCATTCCTTGGGATAGGCGAATGTTAAATGCCCAACTTGCAACTGACCAATCTCACCAGTATAGGCACTTGGCAGGATAACGCTTTCTGCGCTTTGAGCTGCGTTTGCCGGGTTAAATGTGATTGTCTCTGCTAGGTGGATAATTTCATTCTCGTATGTTGTGAGTAAGGTGCTGCCGTTTATGATGGTTGGAGACGCGGTAATGGTAACAAGGTGGTCATAACCAACATCGACTACCATCATGAACACGCTAGCAACTTGATTCTCATCTAGAACATATTCAAATGAGGCAAAAGCAGCGGGTTTATTGTCGATTTGTATATGATGAATGGCTATATTCGCGGGGGTAATTGCCAGTGTTAAATCGGTTTGTAGGATGGTCGCCAAGCGAATTGGCGCGGTTTGTCGCCATAAAGCCATACGAGATGCCACGATTGCCGCCGGTGTATTCCCTAAACCAATGTTATGAAAGTTCGCTGCCGGTGTTGGTATAGAAACATCAACCCAAATGGGTGGATCAGCTTCTAGGTAAAACTGTCCGATGTTTAGCGTGCTTTGCCGCTCAACAACATTAATGTGCATATTGGGCGCATAATCGAACTGGAATGAGCCATCATCAGAAACATAAGTTTCCACAATGCCAACTTGGGCTTGGATAGCGACACTGGTCAGCATCAGAAAAATAATCATAATAAAACGCATCAAAGATAATTCCTTCATAAATAACAAGCTATAACTATCCTAACATAGCTGTGGCTTGAGAAAACGTAAAAATTTGAGAGGTCGTAATGACATTACCCATCCGCCTAGATCATCATCCGAACACGCTATTAGATCAAGTACGCTATTTATATCAGCATGAGGGTGATAGAACAGCTGTGGTTTTGGTTGATTCAGCAGGCGATCACGCGGTGACGTATCGCGAATTTTTTACCCACGCTGCGCAATACGCTTATGCACTGGAGCAAGCCGGTATTCAGCCTGGGGACTTGGTTGCATTGATTCTACAACATGGTGACGCTGTTTTATATAGCTTTTGGGGGGCGATGCTTTTAGGAGCAATCCCCTCTATTTTCCCATTTTTGACGGAAAAACTTGACCGCAATAAATATTTTGACAGTGTGCAGCAACTTGTAACTCATGAAGAAATCGCGTTGATTATCACTTATGACGAGCTTGAAGTTGCTTTACACCAACGTCTTGAATCAATTCATACACTCAAAGCAATTATCAATAAGGATACATTAAAACCCGGTGGAGACATCCAAAAATATCTAGAGATGACCCCCGCACAAGCAGAAGATACGGCGTTCCTTCAACACTCATCTGGTAGCACTGGTTTACAAAAAGGCGTGATGCTTTCCCATCGTGCGGTCATCAATCAAATTGCCAGCTATAGCCATGCCATACGTCTTAATCAAGATGATGTGATTGTGAGTTGGTTACCGTTGTATCATGATATGGGGTTGATTGCCGGATTCATTATGCCCATTTTGCAGGGGATTAAGCTGGTATTGATGTCTCCCTTTCATTGGGTGCGTGACCCCAAAATTTTGCTACATGCAATCCACCGCCATCAAGGGACGCTTTGCTGGTTGCCGAATTTTGCTTACAATTTCTTGGCGACACGTGTTCGTGATGTTGATATTGAAGGTGTTGATTTGTCATCCTGGCGGGCGGCGGTCAACTGTTCTGAGCCGGTACAGGCAGAAAGTCATGAAGCATTTTTGCGCAGATATGCCCCGTATGGCTTTCGTGAATCGGCATTGACAGCTTGTTATGCCATGGCAGAAAACACATTTGCCGTTACCCAAGGCGGGATTGATAAGCCCTTAACGATTGACGTTGTAGATCGACAAGCGATTATGGATACGCGCCGCGCAGACCCACCGACTCATCCAGATGCCCCCACACAACGATTTGTTTCCAACGGTGTCCCGATCCCGAATTGCCAAATCCGTGTGGTGGATGAAAATCGCCAGCCCCTGCCAGAGCGGTGCGTGGGTGAAATTGCACTTAAGAGCGATTCAATGCTGACTGGATATTATAAAAACGAACAAGCGACTGGGAATGTCATGCAAGATGGCTGGTATTTCACTGGGGATATGGGGTATATTGCGCAAGGTGAATTATATATCACTGGGCGCAAAAAAGACCTCATTATTGTCGGCGGTAAAAATGTTTATCCACAGGACATTGAAAACCTATTGAATGACATCCCTGGGTTACATCCGGGGCGTGTAACCGCGTTTGGTGTATTTAATGAAAAACTCGGCACAGAGGATATTGCCATCATTGCGGAAGTGGCGGATGGGATCAACCCGCATGACCGTGAAGCCACTCGCCCCATTCTACAAGAAATCCGCGCCCGTGTGGCACAAAGCACGGATGTCACGGCACGGTTTGTGCATTTGGTGGATCGTAAATGGTTGCTTAAAACGAGCAGCGGCAAAATTGCACGCGGTGCAAATCGTGAAAAATTCCTGCGGGAAGTATTGAAGTGGTCAATTACCACCCGCTAAAGCGGGTGGCTTGCCCCTGACTCCGAGGAGTCGGTGCTTAAGGGACGATTGACTTGCGTCCCATCGTCACAAAGTCCTT
>RFHA01000235.1 GCA_003696565.1 Chloroflexota bacterium | reverse complement strand
CTAAAAAAGATTATTATGAAATTTTGGGCGCAAACCCAAAGGCCTCTGAAGATGACATTAAAATTTTATATCATAAGAAAATGCAAAAATACCACCCTGATGTTAATCCTAATGGGGCGGAACAAGCTAAGCTTGTTATTGAAGCGTACAGTGTGTTGACGCGGAATCGTCTAGAATATGACCGGGAGCGCGAAAAGTATCTAAGAAGTACTTCACGAGCTGCTTCGCCAATTTCACAACCATCATCACGCGAGGTTATTTTTACTAGGGGACTAATAAATATAGCTTATTGCATTTGTGGATTCATCGTTATTGGTGTAATTTCCTTTCCCGTAATGCAGTTTATGCAATCTTTTGACAACTTATCTAATATTTTCCCTGATGATAACACCAGTGCTAATGATACAGTCTCCAATTCTACCAGTTCTCAGTCAAATATCAGTCATTCGTTATCGAGTACGAGGAGGAATGCTACGAACACGCCTTCAAATATCAGCAACCCTTCATCGAGCACGCGGAGGAATGCTACGAACACGCCTTCAAATATCAGCAACCCTTCATCGAGCACGCGGAGGAATGCTACAAACACGCCTTCAAATACCAGCAACCCTTCATCGAGCACGCGGAGGAATGCCACGAACACGCTAGCGCCAACTTCTACGAATACGCCAACACCAACTTCTACGAATACGCCAACGCCTACAAAGACGTTTACAAATACACCATTACCTACAAACACGCCAACTTTTACTAAGACACCGACAATAATTCGCAGCTCATCAAGTTCAATAGATAGCTCTTGTCAGTCCGAATACAGCGACATGTCTATTGATGATGTGGTATACGTTCGATTACCCGTAAGAATGCGTAATGAGCCTACTATATCTGTAAATAATATTATAAAGACTTTGAAATATGGTACTGAAGTAATTATCCTTGATGGACCTGTATGTAATGATCGTTATGTTTGGTGGAATATTCAAGCTGATGGTGACAGGGGGTGGTCAGTAGAATATGTTAATGGAAACAGGGCTCTATCTCCAGAAGTGCCTGTGGATTGGCCACCAAGTAATCGCTATGAGTATCCTGCAAATGGTGTGTTGTTATCAGGTGGTCGTGGTCTGACAAATGGTGCCTCACAGAATAATGGTAATTTTCAAGTAGAGGGGTACTGCTCTTATATAGGCGGCCAAGTGCGAGAAGATGGTCGCAATTGGTATTGTGGTAGTAGGCAACTCACGATTTCTGATTTTGATGAGATTTGTCGTCGTACTTACAATAATAGTCAAGCAGCAGCTTTTCTTACAGGTAATTCAGGTTATGCTGCCTACAACTGGCGTTGTTATGGCCCTAGATAATGAGAGGATTAGGCTATGTCATCTTATAAGCCAGAAGAAGGTGAAGTTTTTTACTGTGGACAGTGTAAACGACAACAACAGCCTTCAGAAGGGATTAAATGCAAAATCTGTGGAAAAACGACTGTGAGTTGGTATACGTTGCGAGAAGGTCATGAAGCTGCCCAAGCGAGATGGGAACGCATTAATGGCAAACCGAAAAGACCTTAGTGAAAACTAATGTGTTTCTGAATTGTTTCTGAGGTGTTGTGGGGG
>RFHA01000234.1 GCA_003696565.1 Chloroflexota bacterium | reverse complement strand
GCCAGTGATTAGTTAAGTGTGTGAGCCTCCAGGTTGGGTTATGCTCAATCTGATTGTTTCCAAGACGATCCTCCTTATTGAAAAGGACGTGCGGGCAAGTACGTCCTTTTCCCTTTTGGACTCCTATGGACTTATTTGGCTTGTGCGTTATAATTCAACATTGGAACAGAATCAAACAGTTCAGGTTTTTTCAATGAATACGCATCAGCTTATGATTACGCTGGATCGGGAAGGTGAGGAGCCGATCTATAAGCAGTTAATTCGCAATATCAAAGCACAGATTGAAAGCGGCGTGTTGCCAGCAGGCACTCGCTTGCCTGCTAGCCGTGATTTAGCAAAACAGCTTAATATCAGCCGGATTAGCGTTGTAAACGCTTATGCGGAACTGCGTGCAGAAGGATTTGTTAGCGCACATGCCGGGCGCGGGACGTTTGTCTCTCGGGAGTCCAATCAACCAGAAAACCCTGCGCCAATCACAACTGTGACGGAAAACTCATCTCCTGATACATCAATTCGTGATTTAATGCGGCTTTCCCGTAAACCGGGGGTGATCAGTTTTAGTAGTGGTTCTCCACCAACGGACTTCTTCCCAATTAACAGCCTGCGTGAAGCAATGAACTATGTGCTGGATCGTGATGGTTCGGATGCACTGAAATATGAAGTTCCAGAAGGCTACGGTCCGCTACGGGCAGAAGTTCGGGACTATGTAAGCGCGTTAGGGATTCAATGTAGTTCTAGCAATGTTTTAATCACCGGTGGAACACAACAGGCTCTTGATTTGGTCGTGCAAGCTTTGGTGGCAGAAGGCGAGACAATCGTCAGCGAAAATCCAACCTATATCGGCATGATTGACATCGCACGAACCCGCCGCATTAATTTACATGGTTTGTGTACTGATCATGAAGGTATTCGGTTAGATCATCTAGAAAATTATTTGATTGACAATAATCCAAAGCTCATCTATGTCATGCCGACCTTTCAAAACCCAACCGGGCATGTGATGCCACTGCATCGTCGTCGCCAGCTTATTAACCTAGCAAACACGTATAATGTCCCGATCTTGGAGGATGCCGTCTATCATGAAATTCGTTTTGAAGGGGAGCATATTCCACCACTTAAGGCGTTAGATGACACAGGGATTGTGATTCATGCCAGCGGCTTTACTAAGATGCTGCTACCAGGGATTCGAGTGGGATATATCATTACCGATGGTCAACATTATAACCGCTTGGTTCGTGTGAAGCAGGCAGCGGATATTTCCACATCCGGTTTGCATCAACGGATTATTCATTATATGTTGGCGCGTGGTGTGCTTTCTGGGCAATTAGAGCGCAATAACCGTGAACTCATGCGACGGCGAGATGCTGCCATAGCCGCTGCCAAGCAACACTTTCCACCGGGGACACACCTCTCTATCCCTGACGGTGGATTGGTCATTTGGGCGGAATTACCCCACGTAGGACCAACCGCCGCCGAGCTATATATTTCAGCCATTCAACAAGGGGTCGCCTATGCGATCGGAAGCGTGTTTTATACCAATGGGGGTGGGGCATATCGAATGCGATTAAATTTTGGCGCACACCCCCCCGAAGTGATTGATGAAGGGTTCCGTCGGTTGGGGCGTGCCTGGCGGGAATTAGCTGTTGATTATGCCGATATGGACAAATCGCCCTTATTGTAACTATCCTGATTGTGCCAAAATCGGTTATAATATCGTTGTCACCAAGTTGTGTATTGAGGTCTTATCCATGCGTATTGTTTACATAGAAGATAATTTCCCAAACCAGTCACTAGTGCAGCGAATTGTTGCCAGTGCTAACCACGAAGTGATTACTTATCCAACTGCTGAAGACGCGCTATTTAATTTTGAGTCTTTAAAGCCAGATATGGTGCTGGTGGATGTGGAATTAGCAGGACCCATGACTGGTTTAGATTTTGTGCGGAAGATTCGTTCTGCTGGTCATCAATTACCTGTGGTGGCGATCACTGCCGTTTCTGCTAAGCAAGAATGTTTAGATGCCGGATGTGATGCATATTTTGTGAAGCCGGTTCCGGTGCGTGAGTTTTTTGAATATGTCCAGCAACACGCCGAAAAATTGGCGTAGCGGAACGTTAGAACCATTAAATCAAGCCAGGGAATTTTGAACCTGTTAGGGTGTTATCAATCCTGTACCACCTCAATAAGCAGTGAGGTGGGTGTAAGTTATCTGTGCCTGGTGTTAATCATTCAAGAGTGAAAACCATGCGATATTGGGGTATTCTAACGCTGCTCATTGGGGCAGCGTTTCTTATTCGTCTACATCATCTGGATACGGTTAACCTGCGTGGGGATGAGGCATACAATGCTGTTCACTGGACAAAAACACCATTCTCCCCAGCATGGATGCAGATGATTCAATATGAACCAAATCCGGGCGCGCTCATCACCTATTGGGCGTGGAGCCAGCTAACTGGCAAGTCAGAATTTGCGTTGCGTTATCTGCCAGTATTGATGAATACCTTCGGCTTGGCGGTGATGGTAGCACTTGCTCGGCGGTTGATGGGGGACTGGCGTTTGGCGTTGTTAGTGGGGGCTTTGTGGGTCGGTGCGCCGTTTCTGATTTGGCATGCACAAGATGCCCGTCAATATGCGCTGCTGACCGCGCTTACACCTCTCAATTTTTATCTGTTCTTAGGCGCGCTGGAACGCAAAAATCGCTGGTGGATGTATCTTCTGGTTCAAACGTTTACCATTTATCTCTATTATGTAGAGTTATTTTGGGTCGCAGCGCAAGGTGTGTATGTGCTGATTCTCAGGCGGCGTGATCTGTTTAACCAGGCGGTGCGCGTTTGGTTGATGATGGGCGTGCTGCTTATTCCGCTTTTTGTACAAATTTATGTTGTGGTATTTGTCGGTGATTATGAGGCAACCGCAACCTCTGCGGATGTGTCTGCATTATTCACGCGGTTTTTCCCAACATTGTTATTTGGAGATAACACATTCCCGTTGTGGGCGGGGTTGATGTTGGTGGTGGGCATCATTGGCGGCTTATGCTTTAGTGATTGGCGTGGAAAATGGTTAGTTGTCGCGTGGATTGTGATTCCTTTGCTATTGCTGACACTTGTTTCTATCCGCGCAAACTTTTTTTTGCCGCGCTATGTGGTAACGGTGACCCCGGCATTGCTCCTCGCCGTGGTTATGATTGTGGCATGGCTCAGCCGACGGCGGTTGATGATACCACTAATCACCTGTGCGCTGCTGGCTGGTATATTCAGTATAGAAGTGCGAGACTATTTTGTCAGCGACCCACCCAAAGCACCAGATTGGGTGAGCTTGATGGACTATTTGGCAACGCGCACCACAGAACATACGCTGGTCGTGTTTGGGCAACCAGACCCCGCAATTGAATATTATTTTCATGGCGTGGGGGGGCTTTATCTGCTCCCGATGGATTGGTATCAGGGGGATTGGCAAGCAGAACTGGATGAGTTTTTGCAGCGGTATGATGCGATTTTTGTAGCCGCAGACCCATTTACTGGGCAATTGCGTGATTACCTGACCAGGCATGCGCAGCTTATCCCCGGTGATGCGCTGAATTTGGCACAGTTCCGCCCCTGGCAGGTCAACCCGCGGGAGATTCAACACCCGCTAAATATTGAATTAGCAGGGGTTGCCATCCTGCGCGGTTATACCCATTTGGGGGATGAAACGATCCTACTTTATTGGGAACCGTTGGTGCAAACTGAGGTGGATTATAGTATTTTGCTTCATTTGGAACGTGCGCCTGGCGATGTGATTGCGTTAGATCATGGTGTAGCTGGCGGGGTGATCTCTACCCGTGTTTGGCAGGTTGGCGCGTTGTATCGTGATCCGGTGGCGTTGAATATACCTGCGGGAGATTATGCAATTTATGTGGGCATGTATCCCACCGGTGCAGCGGGGGATGCAACACGGGTGCGCATTGACACATATGAACCATAACACCCAATAAAATAGTGCGTCTTAACATCCAAATGGTTGTGTGATATTGGGGTTGATACCGATATCATACAAGTCATAGCGTAAGATAAGCTGCCCACTGACGGGTAGGGCATTATCAACCACTTGTAACACGACATTTTCTACCTCCATATTGAGGTAATATCGGATCACAGCGTTATGCTCCGGTGATACCCACAATTCACCAAGCATATTTGTGATTTGCGCATCATCCCCCATACGCAGCAACGGCAAGTTGACGTTTTCCAGTGTGAAGGCGTATCGCCAAACCTGTTCACCGTTGATAATGCGCTTTTCACCAGCAGGCACGGCATAATTAACCCCACCGACGATCAAACTTGCCCGCAAATCAGCAACGGCTGCCGCTGCTTCTTCAGCATTATCTAGGCAAACCTCATCACGGAGTAAAAAAACATCACTCCCTAGCCGCACGCCTTCCAATGTTTCCCCTTGCTGATCACCGAATAAGTCTCCACCGCCGGTTAAAACAACCCGCCGCTGATTACCTGTACGGGTATACCAAATTAAGCTGGTTGTTTCGGCATCAATTTGGCGTGGTGTGCGGGAAAACACCCCATCAAAATGGAAGTAGACTTCTGAATGCCAATGAGAAAGAAATTGCAAATTATCATCAATTTGTGGGAAGGCAACAAACTCACGGAAACCTTCCGGTGGTGCATTTTCTGTTAGCACAACGGATGTCGCATAAGTATCTAGTGAGGGAATCCGGGTAGGGATGTCCTCAAGCGTTTGCCCGCGTGAACCACATGCATTTAAAATCAGGATGATTGTTATATATGTGAATAAACGTCTGGTCACGGCTTTTTCTCCTGAAAATAGATAAACACACCTTTGTGGATAATCACACATGAGTTCACAAAAACGTGAGTTGTTTGATTAAGTATCGCTAGATAAATCAACATTGACAATCCTGTATTGAGCTTATACAATGTGCTGCATGATGGCGAACCCATAAAATGCATCTTGAAAAACGATAATTATATGCCGTATAATGATGCAACTTGCCCGCCTTCGTAGCTCAACGGCAGAGCAACCGCCTTGTAAGCGGTAGGTTATGGGTTCGAGTCCCATCGAAGGCTATTTGAAAAACTCTTAGCTGATTGCTGATAAGTTGTTCTGTTAACTAAGCTAAAAGTTTGTCAAGATATTATTAGGGTCAGTGTCCCGAGCGGCAAAGGGGGCGGACTGTAAATTCGCTGGCGGAAGCCTTCGCAGGTTCGAGTCCTGCCTGGCCCACTGTTTATAAAAATTGCCTCTGTAGCTCAGTGGTAGAGCACTTTCTTGGTAAGAAAGGGGTCACGAGTTCAACTCTCGTCAGAGGCTTCGTAAAATGAACGCCACAATCTTCTGTGGCGGTTGTTTTTTGAGGAGATCATCTTATGGCGAAGAAGGGCAACCGCATTGTTGTGAAGCTCCGCAGCACAGAAAGCGGTCACATTTATATCACTAGCAAAAACCGTCGTAACGACTCAGGACGTTTGGAACTCAAGAAATACGATCCGTTAGTTCGTCGGCATGTTTTATACCGCGAAACCAAATAGATTGAGTGTGGAAAAGGGTTTTGGGGTATGCTACAATCGCTTCAAGCGGTTGGATGGTGATAACCAGAACCACACAAAATAGGGGTGTAGCTCAGCTGGTAGAGCAGCGGTCTCCAAAACCGCGGGTCGTGGGTTCGAATCCTGCCGCCCCTGAATGAATTCTGTTGAAACACCGTCCCTGCGACGGTGTTTCTTATACAAGAACGAATTTGAGGAGACGATAGTATGGCTGCTGATGAAGCCGTAGAAGAAAAGTCCCGCCGCCGGAAGGGACAGGAAGAATCAACCGAACAAGACAGCCAAGCACGTGGAGTTACCCAGGGCAAAGGTAAACAGACCCCAGGTAAGCGGAATCGTACTGCTTCTACCGATAATCAAGGGAACTTTATTGTCCGGTCAATACGGAGCGTACAGGGATACTTCCAGGGTGTCCGTGATGAACTGCGTAAAGTTGTTTGGCCCACCCGGGAAGAGCTGATTCGTTTATCACGAATTGTTATTGTGGTGACCTTGGCGACATCCGCTATATTAGGTGCATTTTCATTTTTGTTTACCGAGCTATTCGTTCTCGGTTTTGAGAATTCACTCGTTTTTGTTGGCTTTGGGGTGGCTGTTTTGGCGTTGTATTTTTATATTACCCGCGTTTATCTTAAACGAGACGATACGCGGTATTAGCAAATTGAGTGATTAAGGGATACCGTCTCATGTTTGATGACAAAAACACCCCGGATTATGATCCAGAGCCGATTTATTTAGATGAACCAGATCAGGAAGATGAGGCTACTGGCTCAATCCTGGATGATCCCAGATTATATGAAGACGACGCAGTAGAAAAACACTGGTATGTTGTTCATTGTTATTCTGGGTATGAATATAAAGTCTGCCATGCTATTCAACAGCGCATTGAAACCATGGGCATGACTGACCGCATCTTTGATGTCATTGTCCCTACGGAAGAGGAAATTGAAGTCAAAGATGGTAAACGTCGAACAGTAGAACGCCGTGTGTTCCCTGGATATATTTTGGTTCAAATGAAGATGGATGAAGACTCCTGGTATGTGGTGCGTAATACCCCTGGTGTTACCGGATTTGTTGGAATGGGGAACGAGCCTACACCACTTCAACCAGAAGAAGTTAAGCAAATTTTTGATCGCATGTCTAGCGAAAAGCCAAAATACAACATCAACTTCAAAGTAGGGCAACGAGTGCGTATCATTGATGGTCCGTTCAATGACTTTATTGGTGAAGTTGCCGATATTGACATGGACAAAAATAAAGTCCGGGTCATGGTCAACTTCTTCGGACGGGAAACACCAGTTGAACTTAACTTCTTAGAGGTTGAGAAAGCCTGAGTGTAATTTTATAATGTAAACTTTGCACAAAGGGCGAAGCCTGTCTTCGCCTTGTTATTCGTTTGGAGGTGTTTTTCAATGGCAAAGAAAGTCAAAGCAATCGTCACCCTGCAAATCGCTGCAGGCAAAGCCAACCCCGCGCCGCCCATTGGTCCAGCCTTGGCGCAGCACGGGATTAATTTGATGGGGTTCTGCAAAGAATATAACGCCCGCACCAGTAACCGCATGGGCGAAATTGTTCCAGCAGAAATTACTATCTTTCAGGATGGGTCTTTTAAGTTTATCCTCAAAAGCCCACCAACCGCATTTCTAATTAAGCGTGCCGCCGGTATTGAAAGCGGAGCATCCAACCCCAAAACACAAACGGTTGGTAAGCTCACCCGCCAACAGGTGCGCGAAATTGCAGAAATCAAATTTAATGACATGAACGCCAATGATATTGAGGCAGCCATGCGTCAAATTGAAGGCACTTGCCGTCAAATGGGTGTAGAAGTTGTTGATTAAGCTTTTCGCTTTCTGATAGATTGCCTAAAGCTATACACAGTTAAATGTGGGAGGATCATAATCGGGTCCACCAGTACCACAAGGAGAATAGGATATGCCTGGTAAACGTTATCTTGAATTAAGCAAAAAATTTGATCGTCAGGTCTATTATAACCTCAAAGAAGCGGTTGATCTGGCGAAGTCTATGGCAACAGCTAAATTTGATGAAACCATTGAAATTCACTTCCGTTTGGGGATTGACCCACGGCATAGCGACCAACAAGTGCGTAGCACTGTGATGCTGCCACATGGTACGGGGAAAACGGTACGGGTGCTAGTCTTTGCTGAAGGGGAAGACGCACGGGCCGCAGAAGCCGCCGGGGCGGATATCGTTGGCGGTGATGAATTGTTAGACCGCATTGCAAAAGACAACTTCTTGGATTTTGATGCCGCCCTGGCAACCCCACCGATGATGAAAAAGATCGGGCGGGTGGCACGTATTTTGGGTCCACGTGGCTTAATGCCTAACCCCAAAGCTGGAACCGTTGTTCAAGCAGATGATCTGGAACGTGCCGTGCAAGAGTTAAAGGCTGGGCGTGTAGAGTTCCGTAACGACAAAACCGGTAATTTGCACATTCCCATTGGCAAAGCCAGCTTTGATAATGATAAACTGCTGGAAAATGCACAGGCTGTTGTGAATGCTGTGAACGCTGTCAAACCCTCTGGCGTAAAAGGGGTTTATATCCGCCGTGTCGTATTGACCCCAACAATGGGACCCGGTGTTCGTGTGGATTTAACTTCACTAAATTAAACAACATCAACTGATGTGAACAAATTCTAACCCTGGTTTGATGCCAGGGTTTTTGTTTTAGGCTGTTTCTAGTGTAATATTATAATGATCAGTCTAGCCTGGAAGTTCGGTCATTGTGGCTTTAGCAACTAAGAATCTTAACCATTGGATTCGCTCTCTGAGCATTATAGGTGTGGTATTGTCTGTGATATTGATTGTCTTTGTGCAGCAATATATCACAAAGGGCAATAACCTTAACACTGCTACGATTTATATCGTGCTTGCGCTGCAACTTATCAACATGATGGGCTTAGCCTATTTGATCTTAAAACGCCAACGTGATACAGATGCAGCACTAGCAACTTACACCCAAAACCTCACACGCCGTGTGATCCAGTTAGAAACTGCTGCCGAAGTCGCGCGTGATGTATCGATTTTGGCAGATGGCGAACTTATGCTGAATGTTGATACAATGCTTGTGCGTATTACGGAGTTAGTGCGTCAGCGGTTTGGGTTTTATCATGCAGGGGTCTTTTTAATTGAAGGAGACTATGCCATATTAAAAGCCGCATCAGGTCCAACTAGCGAAGCTCTTTTAGCACAACAACACCGCTTGAAAGTTGGCGGTAAGGGGATTGTTGGATTTGTTACTGGAAGTGGTGAGCCACGTATTTCACTCAATGTTATGGCAGATGACGTTTACTTTAAAAATCCTGATCTGCCAGGAACTCGTTCCGAACTTGCCATTCCGTTCCGTGTGGGGAACAAAGTCATTGGTGCGTTAGACGTTCAAAGTATTGAAGAAAACGCATTTGATGATGCCGATGTCCTTGTCTTACAGGCGTTAGCTGATTTATTGGCGATTGCTATCCAAAAATTGACACTTCATCAATCTGTCCAAGACTATGCCAATGAACTTGAAAAACGTGTGATTGAACGCACCAAAGAATTGGCTGCGGAACGGGCGCAATTGCGGGTTGTGTTGGATTCAATGAGCGATGGCGTGGTGTATACCTACCAAAACCAGGTGCGTTATGTTAACCGCGCCTTATGTGATATGCTTGGCTTTGAGCTAGACTTGGCAGAGACCTCAGATATATTTTTACGAATTCAGCACCTTATCAATTATGAAATGCGAGATTTACAACCCAAAATTCATGAGCATGTCGAACAATATGGTATTTGGCGCGGAGAAACCACCTTGCATCGTCGTGATGGTGCCCAATTTGAAGCAGGGATTACAGTGACCCGTGTGGAGCGTGATTTGGAGATGATTGGCACGGTGACTGTGATTCGTGATATTAGCCAAGAAAAAGCCCTTCAAGCACAAAAAGCGCGTTTTGTGGCGAATGCCTCTCATGAGTTGCGCACCCCAATTACTAATCTCAAAACCCGTTTATATTTGATTAAACGACAACCAGGGCGGTATGCTGAGCATTTGAAGATCATAGAGCAGGTGACAAATCACATGGAGCGATTGGTAGAAGATTTATTGGATGTCTCCCGCTTTGACCGTGGTACAATTCGGCTGGAAAAATCTAAAACACACGTTCAAGAACTTATTGAGCAAGTGGTCATGCTACAACGCCCTGAAGCAGATAAAAAGAACATCACCCTCACCACGGATTTACAAGAAACACCTGTCTATATGATGCTAGACTCGGCACGTATGAACCAAGTCCTGACGAATTTAGTGATCAACGCTATCAATTATACTCCTCATGATGGGCACATTCTTGTCCGCTTATATACACAAGATGACCAACTCTTTATTGAGGTAATTGACACAGGGGTGGGGATTAGTCAGGAGCATATTGATAACCTGTTTTTACCGTTTTTCCGTGTCAGCCAAGACCGTAATGGCACTGGTTTAGGGCTGACTATTTGTAAAAACATTGTTGAATTACATGGTGGAACAATTCAGATTGAAAGCGAACCCGGTCAAGGTAGCAAATTTACTGTCTGTCTGATGCTGGATTCAAACGACCATCCATCTGCTGAAACAAGCAGCTTGCAATAATGATGTTTTGAGCTTTTTGATTGTCACTAGTCGCTGATTTGATCAGATACTATTTCGTTTCCTGAACATCTGTGCTATTATAGGCTGTGTAATCAAGCAGTCGTGATAAGCCCAAAAAGGATTGATCACTTTGAAGACAATCGGTATATTGGCGCACCCACTGCGCGAACCAAGTTTCCCCATTGCTGAACAGATTTATCAGACGATTCAACAACGTGGTTTAGCAAGTTGGTTTGCAACACGTTGGACAGTGGATGAAGTTAACTCTCAAGTATGTGAGTCAGACTTGGTGATTGCTATTGGAGGGGATGGTGCGATGCTGCGTGCTGCACGGGTGTGCGCTCCCCATGATGTGCCAGTATTAGGAATTAATATGGGACAATTAGGCTTTTTGACGGAAATTTCTGATGTGCAAAATTGGGAACCCCAGCTTGAAGCAGTATTGCGCGGTGACCGCTGGATTGAAACTCGCACCATGATTCGGGGGACAATTCAGCGTGGAGATCAAGTCATTATGGGTGGGGATGCTCTTAACGATATTGTGATTAGTGGAAGCACCGTTGGGCGGACAATCCAATTGGAGACTTATATTGATGACCATTGGACAACAACTTATTATGCTGACGCGCTGGTGATTGCAACCGCCACCGGTTCAACAGCTTACGCGCTTGCTTGTGGTGGTCCAATTCTCCCACCGGAATTGAGCAATATTTTGATTGTGCCGGCTGCGCCACACTTGAGTATGTCGCGTCCGATTGTTTTGGCAGAAGGGGCAAAGGTGGATGTGATGCCATCCGCCGCAAACCAACAACCCGTTTTGTTGATTGCTGATGGTATGGTTCTGGACGAGCTACGCGCCGGGGATAAGGTTTGCGTGCGTGTCAGCCCTTATGTGAGTCGCTTTGTTCGCTTGCGGGAACGCAATTATTTTTATCGCTCCCTGTTGGATCGACTAGAGCCACGAGTTCAGCGAGATGGCAAATATCAATAAATGAGACGTATCAAATTAGGAATAGCATGTGATGACTGAGCAGATGATTGAAGATGAAATCCACTATTGTGCTATACATCCTGATGTAGAAACTGAGTTACGTTGTAATAAGTGTGACCGTTACATGTGCGCACGGTGTGCCGTGCAGACTCCGGTCGGGTATCGTTGTCGAGAATGTGTTCGGCAGCATGATGATAAATTTTTTAACGCTACCCCGGCGGATTCATGGGTGGTGTTTGGGGTTACCTTTGGCATGATGGCGGTCTTTGGCTTAATCTTCAATACGCTATTTAGCGGCTTGGCTCTGTTTATGGCAATTATATTGGGGTTTCCGGCGGGGGCTGTGGTAGGCGAATTAGTGATGAAAGCAATTAACAAGCGGAAAGGACGTAATCATTGGCAAATTGCGCTGGCTGGAGTCATCATTGGGGCACTACTTGGTGGTTTTTTGGGGGCAGCTTTACAATACCCGGACGAATTCCGTGACGTTCAAGCACAAATTCAAGCACTTAAAGAGACAAATCCCGCTGCTTATCGTCAATATGCGGATTTATACCCATCTCAAACCAATTATGCACTCCAAAATACATTGTCATTGGGTATGATTGTTTTTGTTGGACTTTCTGGTTATGCAGTTTATTTGCGGATGAAACCTTAATATGTTAGAAGAACTCCGTATTCGTAACTTTGCTATTATTGATAATTTAGAATTAGAATTTTCCAGTGGCTTGAATGTCATCACAGGTGAAACAGGCGCGGGGAAATCGATCATCGTGGATGCCGTTGAGCTATTACTTGGCGGTAAGGCAGATACATCTATGGTACGTGCCGGGCAGGAAAAAGCCATCATTGAAGGGGTATTTGCCTTTAACAAGATCACATCTAGCCTGATTATCCCCATTTTAGAGCGTGAGGAACTGATTACCTCCGATGATGATCGTCAGTTTATTACCCTTACGCGAGAAGTTCGGGCGAATGGACGCTCTTCCGCGCGGATCAATGGCGTGACCGTTAAGCAGGAAATCATGAAAGAAGTGGGTGACCTGTTGGTGGATATTCACGGTCAGAGTGAGCATCTCTCACTATTTAACCCGCCGCATCACATTGATTTGCTAGATCGCTATGCCGATTTGATGGAAATTCGTGAGGCACTGCGTACCGTGACCCACCATTTGCAAGGGGTGCGGCGTGAAATTCGGGAATTGATGCAAGATAAAGCGGCTTTACAACGTCGTGCGGAAAGCCTCAAGCATATGGTAGAGGAAATCGACGCGGCAAAGTTAAAAGTTGGCGAAGATGAAGAGCTGAAAGCGGAGCGTAATCGTCTGGCAAATAGTGAGCAACTTGCACGTTTGGTAACAGAAGCCACGATGTTATTGAGTGGTTCTGATACAGCAGATGACCAAAGTCCGGCGGTGGATATGCTGATGCGCGTTTCGACCATCATGGCGAAGTTGGCAACCATTGACCCTGATTTGGCAGAAGCCGCTGAACTTGCGGAAACAGTCAGCACACAAGCACAAGAACTAGCTTTAGAACTCGCTGGCTATGGCGATGAGGTCGAGTATGATCCTGTTCGGCTTAACGAAATTGAAGAACGTCTAGAGGTCATTAACACCCTCAAGCGACGTTATGGCATAACAATTGAGTTGGTGTTAGAACAGGCGGAAAAAGCCCGCTTAGAGCTTGATAGCATTGAAAACAGCGAAGAACGCCTAGAGGAACTTCGTGCAAAAGAGACTCAAATGCTCAAGCAAATTGGTGACTTAGCGGCAAACATCAGCAAGGTACGTAAAACGATTGGAGAGCAGTTAAGCAAGCGTGTTGTACAAGAGCTGAAAGATTTGCGCATGGAACGTACACGCTTTGCAGTTGCCTTAGAACACACCGAAGACCCCGAAGGTTGCTTTGTAAACGGTAAGCGATATAAATTTGATTACACAGGTATTGACCATGTGGAATTTATGATGAGCGCGAACCCAGGCGAGCCGCTGCGCCCCTTAGCCAAAGTCGCCTCTGGTGGAGAAGCCGCACGGATTATGTTGGCACTCAAGCGTGTATTAACCCAGGCAGACCAAACCCCAACTTTGATCTTTGATGAGGTTGATCAGGGAATTGGTGGGCGTATTGGCAGCGTTGTGGGGGAAAAGCTATGGGAACTAGCAAACACCCATCAAGTGCTTGTTGTAACGCATTTACCACAATTAGCTGGTTATGCAGATACGCACTTCCGCGTGCAAAAAACAATTCGGGGCAACCAAACTATCACACAAGTGACCGCATTAAATGATGATGAGCGCGTTCAAGAACTGTCTGATATGCTTGGGGCAACAGGGGAAGGTAGTAAGCAAAGTGCCATTGAAATTCTCAATGAAGCACGGGCAAAAAAGCAGGTGACATCCTAGCGGATGCCATCTGCTTTCCTGTTCTGTTCAAAATGATTGAACGCCTCTGTTTCAGTTTGATACCAATAAATATTGTTCTTTCCAAACAAATTCATTGACCGTGCAATGAGTTGTGCAGCGCGGTTTCCTCCGATAACAACCCAATCTCCCATCATCGAATGTTGATTAACTCTTGCTGCGCCATTGATGGTTGTTCGCATTGGAAAGCGCGGGTTTGATGTTATATCCACAATGATGTCAACCGGTTTTTGTGAGTTGTTGAGCCGCTCTTCAATTTGGATGAATGCCAGGCGCACATCGTTTTCATCTGGGTTAGCATCCCAATTCATTCGATACACATATGGTAATGAGGTTGGTGTCAGTGTGACTGTCATGGTATTTTTCCTCTTTCAATTGCGTGGTATCAACCTACTTATAATGCCTAATGTCTATATTACAACGTTATAATCAAAATACCATGAATATTTTGTAATCATTATGAAATTTTGGTGAATTTTTTATGGGAAGCCATTGCTTCCCGCTTCATCCATGCAACCTCATACACCGTTGTCATCTTAACCAATCGGGCAGCCATTGCCATCATCTCCCCACTCATATGGGCAGGCATCCATATAATCCGGTAATCCATCGCCATCGGAATCAATCGGGCAGCCGTTGCCATCATCTCCCCACTCATATGGGCAGGCATCCATATAATCCGGTATGCCATCTTCATCGAAATCAAGCGGGCAACCATTGCCATCATCTCCCCAGTCATATGGGCAGGCATCCATATAATCCGGTAATCCATCGCCATCGGAATCAATCGGGCAGCCATTAGCTTCCTCACCCCATTCATATACACAAGCATCGTCATAATCTGGCACGCCGTCGCCATCGGAATCAAGCGGACAACCGTTGTCATCCCCCCATTCGTATGGGCAATTATCTTCCCAATCCAGCCACCCATCACCGTCTGAGTCGCCTTCTTCACCAAAGTCACACAGATCGCCTATACCGTTGAGATCGGTATCTGTTTGATCGGGGTTATAATCGTATGGGCAATTATCTTCCCAGTCGAACCACCCATCGCCGTCTGAGTCGCCTTCTTCACCAAAGTCACACAGATC
>RFHA01000233.1 GCA_003696565.1 Chloroflexota bacterium | reverse complement strand
CCCCCACACCACAACCACAAAGCGGGACAATTTATTTCATCTACAACGGCGATTCAATCATTCGCCTACAAGATGATGGGACGTTTCAAGAATTGATTGTCACGTTTGGTGTCGGGGTGCCAATTCGTGAATTAAGCATTTCCCCTAATGGCGAATTATTGGCATTTATTGCCCCAGGTAACGGTAGCGCATATGAAATATGGGTCAGCAGCTTGGATGGTAGCTATCTGCAAAAAATTAGTTGTTTAGGTTTTGCGGATGTGCGACATTTGGCATGGCATCCAGATAGTCAACAAGTGGCGTTTGCAGCGGCTCAATCCGTGGGTAGTCCGTTGAGTTTATATGTCACAAGCTGGGTCAACAGCAATCAATGCCCACAAGGGAACAATCAACGGCAGATTTTGGAAGTCAATAGCACACAAATCGGCGGCATTAGCTATAGTGCAGATGGCAACACACTGTATTTCAGCAACGACAGTTTATATGCACTTGACTTAAACAGCAATACGCTCAGCGCACCATTGACAATAACACGGGGGATTGGTGCGGATTTCGGTTTGTCTGTTCGCACTGCCACGCCGAATGTCATCTATTATTTACAAGATATTACAATTGATCCCAACGTTGTGCAGGAGGGATTATTGTATGGTATTGACGGGATAACCGGCACACGTGTTTTTGAATATTCATCGCCAATTTATTGGTATGATTGGGGCATAACGCATTTATTGGCATCCGCTAAAGACGCAGTTTATCATGTCAACCCAGACACACTTGTGGGTGAAACACTCGTGTTCAGTACAGGCACATTACCGTATGCCGTATATAGTCCCGACGAGACTCATGCCGCCTATGTGAAGCTAGATATTAATGGCATTCCGCAGATTTATATTCAGACGATTGGGCGGGAAGATGCCCGTCAGTTAACCAACATCACAGAAGGAACAATCACTGATTTAATTTGGATCGCATATAATAGAAGTTAGTTAAAGGAGAAAACTGATGAAGAAGATTATTATTTTGATGGTTTGTTCGTTGTTGTTGGCATCTGTGGCAAATGCTCAAACAGAAGATACATATGTTGTTCAACCAGGGGATACATTGCAAAGTATCGCCGCTAAATATAACACTTCGTGGGAAGCGATCGCAGCACGTAACGGTATCATCAACCCCAACACGATTTATCGCGGTCAATTGCTGTATATTCCACGTCCTGGTTCAAATATTAATGCAACCGTGCGCACATATACTGTCAAACCAGGGGATACACTACGTGATATTGCTCTGAGATATAACACCACGGTTGAGGAATTGGTACAAGCCAATAACATCACAAGTAATAGTATTATCTATCCTGGGCAAGTGCTAACGTTACCAGCCACAGGCGGTGCGGTAATTGCCCCAGCAGTATCGTCAACACAATCCACTAGTGTGATTTACCGTACAGTTGTGAATGGATATTATCGGGTACAGTATGGCGATACTTTATCAGCCATTGCACGTAGTTTTAACGTTGATATGTGGTCAATTGCGCGTGCAAACTACATTCTAAATCTCAATGCTATTTATGTAGGACAATTGCTGAGGATTCCAGGATATTGATAAAAACTACTTACACACTAACGTTGATCATCCCATCAATGGGGCTGGGTTCGCACGATTGATTGGGTGCGCTTTCCGTGGTGGTACAAGAAAACATTCTCGAGGGGCTATCAATGCCGATTAACCCCATCACATTAGCCCCCTGCTGTAATTTTACAGCACCATATTGATATTCGATTAAGGCTGCCGGAGAGATTTAAGAATGGGCTGTTCGTTATACCAGAATGCACCCGGGAAGTCTGCGTCAACCTCTTTCTTTTTGCCACTCCATTCCTCAATGTTAATGCGATAGACCGCCGTCCGTTTTAACTCTTCTTTCACTGGCGGGCGATAATCCTGCCCGGGTTTGAGATGTGGGGCATATTTATTCAATAATAATTGTAATGCATGTGTTGCTTCCACATCATCCTGTACGATAGATGCCGTACCAAATACCATAACACCAGCATATTCAACGCTGAATTCCAATGCCTCATCTGCTGGGAGCATCCGCCCCATTGCCATAATACTAAAGCATACTTTCTGATGTTGTGCCACGTTTGCTTGTGTACGCCCTACACGAGCTGTATGTGTATAAATGCAATGCGCGGATTCATCATAAACAAACAGGTTAGTGTTGATAAACGGTTGATCATCATAGACTGTCGCCAATGCACCAACTGCCGCAGAATGTAGAAACTGTTTAATCCAGGCTTCTTCTGTCACTTCTCGATCCGCCCGCCGGACTGCGTTAACTGGCAGTTTGCCATAATCCTTAGCCATATTTGCTGCTCCTACTCAAAAGGTTATAGACACATTGTTCAGAGTTTTAAACAGCAAGGATAGACCCAATGCAACCCAATATCATTGCAAATGATGATTAGAGAGTTGCTTTGATTGCTTCTGCAAGTGCCTGGTTAATGCCTGGTACCGCCATTAAGTCCTCAATACTCGCCTGGCGAATGGCATCGATCGAATTTCCAAATGCTTTGAGCAACTGCTTACGCTTGGCAGGTCCAATACCGGGAATTGCCTCTAACTTGCTTGCCATACCGATTTTGTTGCGCCGCTGTCGATGGGATGTAATAGCAAAACGATGTGCTTCATCACGCACACGCTGCACCAAATACAATGCTTGGCTGGTGCGTGGCAGGAGGATAGATTGTGATCTACCTGGGAGAAATAGTTCTTCTTGCTGCTTCGCCAGCGATACAACCGGCACTTTATCTAATAGATTGAATTGCTTCAGCACTTCCACGGCGACATTTAACTGCCCTTTGCCACCATCAATCAGCAGTAAATCTGGCAATAAACGCCATGTTTCGTTCTGATCTACTTTAGCAGGTGTGGTCACAACTGGATTTGCAGCACTGTCTATGTAGCGCGTAAAACGACGGGTGAGTGCCTCTCGCATAGATTGGTAATCGTCACTGCCTTCATGCATCACAGTGCGGATGTTAAATTTGCGATATTCACTTTTACGTGGAGTCCCACGCACGAACACCACCCTACTCGCAACAATTGCCGTCCCTTGTGTTGTGCTAATGTCATAACACTCAATACGGTTCGGCACACGTGGCAGATTCAAAGCAGTTTGGAGTTCGGCTAAAGCCTGCTCTTGCTTGACACTATCTGCTTCCCACTGTGCTTTCATCATATGGAGGGCTTCTATAGCATTTTCCTGTGCCATTTTGATAAGGTCACGTTTGTTGCCACGCTGTGGTACGGTGATACTCACCTTGCTAGCATGGCGTTTATCACTTAGCCACCGTTCAATGATCCGTGCTTCTTCCACTTCATTGGGCAGAATTAGCTCACGAGGGACTTCATCCACATGGCTATAAAACTGGGTGATAAACTGACTGAGTACCGTTTCATCAGCCACGTCATCAGCATTATCCACCCGGCGCGAATCACTGCCAATGAGTTTACCATTGCGGATAAACAAAATTTGTACAACAGCTTCATTTTTATCACGTGCCAGCGCAATCACATCATGATCCGTCATACGAGGACTCACGGCACGGTGTTCTTGTGTAATAAATTCTATGGCTTTGATTTGATCACGGATAGAAGCGGCTTTTTCAAAATTGAGTGCATCGGATTCGGCAAGCATTTGTTTTTCCAGACGGGCAATGACCGCTTCCGATTTACCACTGAGAACATCCATCAACTCTTGAATCATAGCGCGATATTCATCTTTGGTCACTTTGCCAATGCAAGGTGCGTTACATAAGCCAATATCCCAGAATAAACAGGCTCGTTCATCCTTACCAGTGATGTGACGGTCACAAGTCAAATAAGGAAACGCCTTACGCAACACACGTAATGTGTTTTGTACCGCCCACATAGCAGAGTATGGTCCAAAATAACGGCTGCCATCTTTTTTGATCCGGCGGGTAGTTTCTACCTTTGGAAAAGCATCTTGCCAGGTGACACGAATATAGGGGTATCGTTTGTCATCCTTGAGCATGATGTTATAACGTGGCTGGTGTTGCTTAATCATGTTTTCTTCAAGGATGAGTGCTTGGACTTCATTTTCCGTTACAATAAAGTCAATATCTGCCACTTGTTCACGCATTTTAAGGGTTTTAGGGTCACCTTCTGGCGCAGATGTAAAGTAACTACGAACACGCTGCCGGAGCCGTTTGGCTTTGCCAATGTAAATGATCTCCCCCTGGTTGTTTTTCATAATATAAACACCAGGCTTAAGCGGTAAATTTTTTAAGATTGTTTCAATATGCTCAGGAGTATCAAATGCCATAATCTTTACACCAGATTGGAAATATGTTCTATTCTAGCGTAAAGATTATAGGTGTTTCAACATTAATCCAGATGATGCCGCTGAAAAAACGCCCAGATTGCTTCTGTTGCGTGTAAATCTGTATTCACCAATCCGGCGATACTAGGGTCGAGCACTCCTTCCACACCCATCCAGTTATGACCGCCGTTTTGCACAATATAGATTTCTACTGCAGGCGCATTATCCGCGCATTGTTCAAAGCGGGAATATATCAAACCGGTGTCATTTGGGAATTCTGGTTCAGAGATAATCAGAGAGGTATCAATGGGTTCACAACCGTTGTGCTGAACCCAGTATATAAGGGTATCAATAATTGAATAGGAGACCATGACAAACTGCCCATTTCCTATCTCTTGCTGCACCCCATCCCAACGTGTGCTGATATCTTGTGTGCCGTTGATAAACAGAATTGGCACCGGCGGACTTCCTTCACAATGTTCTTGCATGTTGATATACATCGCCGCGCCAACGACTGCGAATGCCGCGAAATCATCATAATTTTCACATGCTAAACGTAGAGTCATAAACCCACCATTAGAAAAACCCGTCACATACACACGACTCTGATCGATGTTGAAATCCTGTGCCAAATCATCAATCAACTGAGGTAAAAATATGGTGTCATCCACACGCGAATCGAATGCAGAAGGCATCAAATCCCCCAGATACGACCAGCCACCATCAATTCCATCAGGATAAATGGCAATGTAACCATCGCGCTCTGCATAGAAATTCATCTCGGTTGTGAGTGCCATTGCTGCACCATTTTGTGTACGACCATGCAGGGCAAGAACCGCTGGCATTGGCACATCCTGGCTATAAGTAGATGGCACATACATGCGATAAGTGCGTGGCGGACCTTCCTCATAAGTTACTTCACGGGTTGGTGCAGCTTGCCATGTATCATCCCCATTGAAGTAAGCGAGAATCATCTCTGTAGCGTTCACGCCCACCTGATTTAAGCCATAATCCCCGGTGCGATACCAGTTATTGCCGCCCCCTGGCACGATATAAACCGCAACAGTTGTATCATTATTATCACATCCGCTAAGAACGATGGTCTGTTCATTATCTGTGCGCTCTGTGCAGGCATTTCGCTCATTCCAGAAAGCAAGTGTTTCTTCTAGACTGAAGATTTTGAATGACTCCGCCAAAGACAACAGCACTACGCGCCCTTCTAGGGGATAATTCAGGTTTTCTGTGCCGATGACGATAAACATATTGACTGGTGCAGTTGCCGTTGGGCAATTTTCGACATGATATTGCCACAATAGCGTATTAACCACTGCAACAGCTTCAAAGCGTTCCGGCACTTCGCACGCCATACGATATGCCATTGTGCCGCCGTTCTCCATCCCCGCCAAATAAACACCAGAGACATTGTAATCCGCTTCCAGTTGATCCAACAGAACATTAAGGAAGCCAATATCATCTACCGGCTCGCGTACGGGAGGCACACCCGCCGCCGTGCGCCCATCATCCCAATATGCATCTGCCGCCTGTGGATAAACCACGATCATATCCGACTGGTTAAATCCGGTTAAGCCGGCAATCGCATTCGCTGATGATAACATCGGATGCAGCACCATCAGCAAGGGAGTGGGTTCATCCGGGTTATAATATTCTGGTAGATGCACATGATACAGGCGATCGACTCCATTATGAGTGAGTGTAAAAACATGATGATCTGTTTCCTGTGCGGACACTGTTATGGTTATTAAGAACAGCAATAATAAAACCATCTTTCGCATGATCTACTCCTTTCTTAGGTCTTTCTACTATTAAATGCCACGTTTAGCACATCACCAAAAATTCCATCAAAATCCCACATTTTTGGGGGAATTGTGGAGAACACTAATATCGATTTAACAATTTGGCAGTAACTTGGAGGAAATTCGTTAAACAAGCATAAGGAGATATTCATGCGTTGTCCTGTTTGTAATATTGAGCTTCGTATTGCGGAACGACAAGGAATCGAAATTGATTATTGCCCACAGTGTAGAGGAGTATGGCTAGACCGGGGTGAACTGGATAAAATTATTGAACGTTCCATTGGTATCACGGCAGAAGCAGAGGCAGATATACCACACAAACCCAAACGGGGTTATTTCAACGACGATTATTCCGAGCGTTATAATCTACGGCGTAAAGAATATAATCCACATGAAAAACGCCGTACCTCTAAGAAGAAAAAAGCGCGTGACTTCTTTGAGGACATTTTTGATTTTTTCGATTAAATACCATTAAGGATATTCAGGAAGCCACACACAATGCAGCGAATTGTTATTAAGCTAGGAACTAGCACCTTGACTAACGGAACAACACGGTTAGATCGTCAACGGATGCTAGAGATCGTACAGCAGATTGCCCATTTACAACAACAAGGGCATGAAGTGATCGTTGTTTCATCCGGGGCGCAGGCTGCCGGGCGAGAAAGGCTAAATTATCCGGATTTGGGGCGTAGCGTCCCGGCTAAACAGATGCTCAGTGCCGTTGGTCAAGGGCGATTAATGCACATCTACAGCGAACTGTTTGATATTTTTGGCATTGTTGTGGCGCAAGTATTGCTGACTAGAGACGACCTAAGCAACCGTACACGTTACTTAAACGCGCGGGATACGCTGCTGACACTGTTGGACCAGCGGATTATTCCGATTGTCAATGAAAATGATACAGTGGCGACAAACGAAATTCGTGTTGGGGATAATGATAATCTCTCTGCTATGGTAGCGAGTGCGCTAGAAGCAGATTTACTGATCATCCTCACAGATCAGCCAGGGCTATTCACCGCAGACCCGCGCCGCGATCAAAACGCCGCATTAATTAAATCCGTGGAACGTATCAATTCAGAAACATATCAGATCGCTGGCGGTGTTGGGAGTAAACTGGGAACAGGTGGCATGGTCACCAAAATTGAAGCAGCAGAAATCGCAACACGTAGCGGCGTGACAACCATTATCACATCCGGCTCAGAGCCAAACGTGATTACACGGATTATTGCAGGCGAATCACTAGGCACCCGTTTTGAGGTCGTTGTCACACGATTAGAAAGCCGTAAACGTTGGTTATTAACAGACCGTATTCAGGGCAGTATTCATGTGGATGCTGGGGCAGCACATGTTTTAACTCAAGGTGGTGCTAGTCTATTGCCAGTTGGCATTACACGGGTAAATAACACCTTTGAACGTGGCGCAACATTAGCCGTGTTTGATCCTGATGGGCGGGAAATCGCGCATGGATTAAGCAATTATAATAGCGATGAGCTACAACGGATTTGCGGTAAAAAATCAGCGCAGATCAGCCAAATTTTGGGATATAGCTATGGTGACTACGTGATTCACCGAAATAATATGGTATTGTTAGTATAATTTTATCTGTTATGAGATCGTTCAAAACATATTGGGGAGCATCAGCATGGTTGCATCACTAGATACTGCAATCAATTTAATAGAGATGGGACAACGCGCAAAAGAAGCATCGTTCCAACTTTCTAAGCTATCCACTGAGCAAAAAAACACCGTCCTGCTTGCAATAGCAGATGCGCTTGAAGCCAATGCAGAGGAAATTTTAGAAGCAAATCGGCTAGACCTCGCTGATGGGCGGGCAAACGGCTTGAGCGATGCTCTGTTAGATCGCTTAGATTTACAAAACCGGCTTAAAGGTATTGCAGCAGATGTACGAAACGTGGCAACCCTGCCTGATCCTGTAGGGCAAATATTAGACGAGCGTGTATTAGAAAACGGATTAAAAGTATCACGTCGTCGTACCCCCATTGGCGTTTTAGGCGTAATTTATGAAGCGCGCCCCAATGTGACCGTGGATGTGGCAACATTAGCGTTCAAAACAGGGAATGCGGTCATCTTACGTGGGGGTAAAGAAACACTAAGAAGTAATATGGCATTGGTGAATATTCTACGAGACACGATGATCGCGCACGGAGTTCCGCAAGATGTCATTCAGTATATCAATAGTACGGATCGTCGCTATGTTGGGGAATTGCTTAAACTGCATGACTATGTGGATATGATTATCCCACGTGGTGGTAATTCACTTCATAACTTCTGTAGAGAACACAGCACAATTCCGGTCATTACCGGCGGGATTGGTATCTGTCATCTATTTGTGGATGCAAGTGCTGACCAAGAAGCAGCGTTGAAAATTATTCATAATGCAAAAACACAACGTCCATCGGTGTGCAACGCGCTTGATACGTTGTTAGTTCATGAATCAATTGCCGTGGAATTTTTACCGCGTGTTGTTGCGCACTTGGGTAAAGATGGGGTTACATTCCGTGCGGAAAAACAGGCTTATGATTTAGTGCAACAAGATGAGAAAGTCAGCTTAGCACAAGAGGGTGATTTTGATACAGAATGGCTATCATTAATACTTGGTTTAAAAGTCGTCAGCAGTTTAGATGAAGCCATCCAACATATTCGTCAACACAGCACGTTCCACTCAGATGGTATCTTGACGCAAGACATGGACAATGCCAACCGCTTTTTGGCTGAAGTGGATTCAGCGGCTGTTTATGTAAACGCGAGTACACGCTTTACAGATGGTAGCGCGCTTGGCTTAGGCGCAGAAGTCGCCATCAGCACCCAAAAACTCCATGCGCGCGGACCAATGGGTTTAGAAGAACTCACCACTTACAAGTGGATCATCATTGGTAACGGTCACGTTCGTTGACCAGCCGACACAAATGCACGGGGACCATATTGGTCGATTACCGTGCATTCTCCATTTCTTAACGTATTTAAATCCACAGTAGTCAGCCGTTTAAACAACTCCATAAAACCATGTGGTTTAACAAGAAAACAGTTACCGCCTTTATCAAACACGCTCTGCATTAAGGAACGTTGATCGTGCATTGTGGCGACAACAATATAAGCATTCGGATAACGCGAGCGTATTTTTTGTGTCAGCTGTAACCCACTAATATCTGGTATTTGCATATCCACAACTGCCAGCGCAAGGTCAGAGATTTGCTCCATATAAGTTGCCGCGCCTTTACCTGTGGGTTCACCTTTTACCTCAAAACCGGCTTGTGTTAATAAACGTACCAAGAAATCTAAATTTGCAGGGGTATCATCAACAACCAAAGCATTTTTTATCATGAATAGATTCTCCAATTATTTTTTATCGCTATCTAATTCTGTTTTCTCCGCTTCTTCACTTATTGAAGAGATAGAAACTTCTACTCCCTCTGGTGATACTGTTATTGATGCTTCATCCGTAGGTGTTGCAGTCGCCGGATTGGTCTCTGATGTTGGTTGTGGTGCCTCTGAGCTGGATGATTCGACATCTGCCCCACTGGTAGCAGCAACAGGTGGCTGATCTGTTACCGGTTTGGTCTCTGGTGTTGGTTGTGGTGCCTCTGAGCTGGATGATTCGGCATCTGCCCCACTGATAGCAGCAACAGGTGGCTGATCTGTTACCGGTTTGGTCTCTGGTGTTGGTTGTGGTGTTTCTGAGCTGGATGATTCGGCATCTGCCCCACTGGTAGCAGCAACAGGTGGCTGGTCTGTTACCGGTTTGGTCTCTGGTGTTGATTGTGGTGTTTCTGAAGTAGGTGCTTCTGGGGCTTTTTGTTGTAACTCTTTTTCGCGTTTGGCAAATAAAGCCACCAATGT
>RFHA01000232.1 GCA_003696565.1 Chloroflexota bacterium | reverse complement strand
CGATGCACCTCTGATGCGCCATCATAAATGCGGAAAGCCCGCGCTTTCTCATACCATTCTGCCAACGGTAAATCCCGTGAAACCCCGCTCCCACCACAAATCTGAAGCGCACGATCAATCACACGATTCACGGTTTCTGCCACATGTACCTTAGCCATAGAGGTTTCTACCCGTGCCTGCTCGCCATTGTTTAACAGCCAAGCAGCATGTTGAATCAATAACCGCCCCATGTGTAGCTCCATCGCGGAATCCGCCAGCATCCACTGAACCGATTGATGCCCAGCAAGCGTATGACCAAACGCTTCACGTTGAGTTGCATATTGTGTGGCAATCTCTAATGCACGTTGAGCAATCCCCGTCCAACGCATACAATGCGTAAGGCGTGCTGGTGCCAAGCGATGTTGTGTTAGGGCGAACCCCTGCCCTTCTTCCCCTAAAATTGCATCATTGGGTAATCGTAAATTTTCATAACGAATCTCAACATGCCCGCCAAAATCCTTGCCACCCAGCATCGGCACATCACGCACAATGTTGATCCCGGGTGAATCAGCAGGGGCAATAAACAATGTACACCCTTGATAAGGATGAACATCCGGGTCTGTTTGCGCCATGATGATGAAGAAACTAGCGATCTCTCCGTTGGTACTCCACCATTTGTGTCCATTGATAACCCATTCATCTCCGTCACGTCGCGCTTGAGTACGGATCATACGTGGATCAGACCCAGCACCTGGCGGCGGTTCCGTCATGGAAAAGGCAGAGAAAATTTCGCCAGCCACTAACGGTTTTAGATAGCGTTCCCGTTGTTCTTCACTGGCAAAGGCGTTTAATAAGTGCATGTTGCCTTCATCCGGTGCAGCGCAGTGTATTGCCAATGGACCTAGCAAACTGCGCCCGGCGGCTTCTAATACTGGGGCAAACTCTTCAATATTTAACCCCATTCCGCCCAATTCTTTGGGCATAGTGGGTGCCCATAATCCTGCTGCTTTTGCCTTTGCACGCATTGCCTGAAGGGTTTCCATCGTCAATTGCTGACCGGTTTCACGCAATTGTGTTTCCACCGGAATGACGACCTCATCTAAAAATTGCAAGACACGATTAACAATCTCTTGAGAATGTGGGGTAAAATCCATAAAAATTTTTCCTTTTTATTTCGGAGATTTTTCATGATTATAGATGATTTCAAACAAAGACTCGAACAATACCTAACAGACCAATCAAACACCCCTGTAAGCATTTTAGCCCTCAAACCCTTGGCTGGTGGGGCATCACGTGATAGTTGGATGCTTGACGCTCAAATCGGCGATACCATTCATAAACTTGTGCTGCGTAAAGATTACGCCACACAAATGAATGAAAAAGCCCTTACTCGCCGCCAAGAGTTCGATTTGATGCAACGGGCACTTGATTCTGGGGTAAAAGTCGCCCGGGTGCGTTTTATCTGTGATGATGACTCAATTTTAGGGCAACCCTTTTTTTTGATGGACTTTGTGGATGGAATCAGCATTGGACCTAAAGTCATGCAGTTGCCAGAATTGGAGCAGGCTCGCCACGTTCTACCAGAGCAAATGGCAGAACAATTGGCAAAAATCCATGCCATGCCCGTTGATGATTTTGATTGGTTAGACCGTCCAACAACAGGCAAAACCCCCGCGCAATATACAGTTGAACAAACGTATGCCATTTTAGATGCCACTGGTGCGCATGTGCCAGCATTTGAATACGCACTGCGATGGGCAGAACGCCACGCCCCGACTGATCCTGAAGTGACTTTCGTTCATGGTGATTTTCGGATCGGCAACTTATTGGTAAATACACAAGGCTTGGCAGCGGTTATTGATTGGGAGTTTGGGCATATGGGTAGCCCCATTGAAGAGATTGG
>RFHA01000231.1 GCA_003696565.1 Chloroflexota bacterium | reverse complement strand
TCGTTTTTGTTTGCCCAATGCCGTTCCCAAATTTTGATAGGCGGGAACGTATTTGGGATCGAGTTCGATCGCCGTTTGATAACATTGAATCGCCGCATCTTGCTTATCCTGCTGCCACAGCAAATTTCCTAAATTCAGGTGTTGCTCTGGCGTCGCGTGCTGAGGGGCGAGTTGGTTGGCTCGATACCAACAATCTGCCGCTTCTGACATTCGATCGAGCCGTTGGTAAATCCGCCCCCAATGGCGATAGGCTTGAGGAAAATTAGGCTTGATTGCAATCGCCTTTTGATAACAGGCGCTCGCCTCTTCCAGTTGTTCTAGTTCGGCGTAGAGGCTGCCCAAATTTGCGCAAACGTGGGCTAAATTGGGTTGAATTTCTAACGCTTTGAGATAAGCTTGTTTGGCTGTTTCCAGATCTCGGTTGCCGTAGAGAGCATTGCCCCATAAGGCATAAGCTTCGGCATTATTGGGTTGAATATTTAGCGCTTGACGGCAGCAATCGATCGCCCCTTGCCAGTCTTGACCATCGCAATCAGTTTCCGCTTTTTGAAGATAATCTCGAACCGCAGGTAAGGATTCGATTGTGGTTTCCGAATTTTGAATCTTACGGGTTAAGTTGTTGGGATTTTGTGGAAAAATTATATCTTTTTTAAACTGTTTACCATTGCTGTCTTTCGGATCGTATAATGATGCCCAATCTCGATCATCTTGTGTTTGAATGCTTGCTAATTCTTGAGAAGCTGATAAGAATTGGGGATTAATTTGTAACGCCTTTTGATAGGCTGCAATCGCCTCTTTCCATCGCTGTTTTCGAGCTAGGGCTTTGCCTAATTGATAGTAAGATTGAGCAGGATTGATCGGCAAATCCGTAATTGTTTGGGTGTGATTAGTAGACATAAAAGTCGATATAGTTTAGAGAGACCACTCATCTTTCAGGAAGTATATATGGATCATATTGATAGGTATTAAAATCTAATTCATAAAGCTTGTTAACTCTGTTTTTTAAATCTTCATTATAAAAGCACGGTGATTTTGGGAAATATCGATTTTTATTCAGTTTACTGACACAAAATCTTCGATCTCCACAAAATGAATTATCTCGATCTCGTATAGAATGGTGATGAGAAGAGGATAATTCTGTAAGGTTGCTGCTTTTCAATCCCAATTGAAACTCAATTTTTTTTAATTCTTCAAAGCTATTTTCTAAACGAATTATATAATTGATGTTCACTAATTTTTCGGCTTCGCTGATGTGGACTTGTATCTTGTGATGACCGTTGCAGTTACGAAGATCTATTGATTCTAAGTAATCTATAAATTCGATGAATGAAAATCCATTATCTTGATCGATTACACGATTAAGAAATACGCTAATTCTTTTATCTTCATAGCCAGTGTTAATTGCATGGATATAAGAGGATACAACTCTGGCATAAGGATTTCGCACGAATTTTATAATATTTGTATCTGGCTTTAATATATCTTGAATATGCAATTTATAACCTTGAGATTCGTAAAAAACTTCTTGTCGGTACTTGTGTATCCATTTGTGATAAAAAGATGCTGCTTCTAAACAACCGATTTGAAAAAAAAACCATTTAATCGCAAAAGTGCATCCTGCTTTAGCCGACCAAAACAAAGCTAGCTTTTTATCCTTGAAAAATAAAGGTTTTGGTATTTCTTGTAAAAGATTTATTACAGGATTTTGAACTATCTTTTGAGACATAACTTATTTTTCGTATATACTATCTAGTTTAGAGAAACACTTTTGACTACCAATCGCCTAATGTTTGATAAATTGGAGTTCAACGTTCGATTGGATTCAAGATCCTCTGGAGAAGTTTCTCAGAAAATGCTGATAATTATGGCTGAACTCCAATTGTGTTGTCATATCTTAAAAACAGATCGGATTATCGGCGATTTGATTAAATCTGATGTTGGCAACTTGATAGTTCCGTTGCCCGTTGGTAAGCGTCGATCGCCTCATCAATGCGACCTTGCGCTTGGAAAACATCCCCCAACTTGTGGTAAATCGTCCAAGTTTCCGGT
>RFHA01000230.1 GCA_003696565.1 Chloroflexota bacterium | reverse complement strand
GCTCTATACAGTCATTCCGATGATGCTGATTTTGCAAGTTGTTCTTATTGAAAATCATATTAATTCCCGTCCAAATACGCTTGTATTTCCTGATGAAGAAGTTCAGGAAATTGGGCGCGGGGTAGATATTGGTATTTCTCTTGAAAAGCGCGAAGTTATTATACAAACCAGCTTAGCTATTGGGTTTCTAATCATCGCTATTTTATCGTGGGTTGGTAAGCCTGCGTTTATGCGGCATATTTTGCGGATTTCTGTTGTATTGATTTCCGCGGTCTCCATTTATATGCTTTTACAGCCTAAAGATGCCTGGAGCGGTGGTTCATTGGATTCACTTCTTGATCAGCTAACAGCGGGATTTATTGCTTGGTATATTCTTGTTCCACTTTATGTTGTTTGGTATCTTAATCGTGGTCCTGCAAGGGCGTTTTATCGTGGCTATTATTTGACAGAAGAGGTGCCGGATACACCAGCACCAGACCAAACTTAACTCTCGTTTTCCAAACGAACTAATTCGCGTCGCAATGTTTTTCCTACTGCTGTTTTAGGCAACTCTGGAATAAAACTAATTCGACGCGGCACTTCATAACCTGCTAAATGTTTTTCGCAATGTGCGATGATCTCTGCCTCGGTCACTGTTTGACCAGGTTGCAGTACAATCCAGGCTTTTAACGCTTCCTGTCCTTCTCGTTCTGGGTGTGGAATTGCTGCTACACCCACCTCTAAAACAGCAGGATGTTCTTTAATGACTTTTTCAATGTTTGCCGGATACACGTTAAACCCACCAATCAATGCCATATCTTTTTTACGGTCCACAATATAGAAATATCCGTCTTCATCCATGTAGGCAATATCCCCCGTAAATAACCAGGTTTTGCCGTCAATTTGCCGTAACGTGTTTGCTGTTTCAGTTGGCATGTTGTGGTATCCACGCATCATGTTGGGCGTGCTGACAATTAACTCACCAATCTCACCAACGTTTAACGGCGTTTCACCATCATCCAAGCTCACAATGCGTGCATCGCAATCTGGTAATGGCAACCCAATTGAGTTAAGTCGGTTTTCTCCAAAAATTGGATTGGAATGTGTTGCTACTGGTAATTCACTCATGCCAAATCCTTCTGCGATCACACTACCACTCAGTTCTTCAAAGCGTCGTTTGGTGGCTGGTGGTAACGGGGCAGACCCACTAGAGTTAAACACGAACGACTTCAAACTTACCTCACCAGATGCAACACGAGGATGATTGTTTACAGCGTTATATAAGGCTGGTACACCCAGGAAAACGTTCGGCTTATAATGATGAATAACATCCACAACCTCATCAATATCACGTGGATTGGGCACCAACACAATGCGCCCCCCAGCGGAAACGCTCTGGGTTAATAAGGCGATTAATCCATATGCATGGAACATTGGTATCGCCCCTAAAAACATCATCTCACTTTTGTCTACCTTAAAAATGTTTTCTTCAATCCCCGTCCAACGTTGAAGTTGATATGTGTTTGTCACCAGCGCACGGTGATCTGCCATAGCCCCCTTAGAAATTCCCGTTGTTCCACCGGTATACTGAAAAATCGCTAAATCATCCGGTGTAACCACGACAGTGGGTTTTTGCCCATCATATTTTTTAAGTAAATCTTGAAACCAATAATCACCAGTTGCTAACTCAACCCTGTGCCCATCTTTTTTCTCTTTTGCTAACGTAAACAGCATTTTAGCCGTTGTTGGCATATATTCCTTAATATTAGTAGCAATGACAGTTTTTACATGGGTGTTGGGTTGTATTTGTTTAATCGTTTTATAGAATAATGTCAATGTGATGACGATCTCTGCACCACAATCATTCACTTGGTATTCCATTTTGCCAGGAGGGTAGGTCGGATTTGTCGCAGCAACAACCCCACCTGCTTTCAAAATAGCATAATAACTGATGGCGAATGCCACACAATTTGGCATGACAATCACCACACGATCACCTTTTTTCAAGCCTAAGTCGATCAAGGCGGCTGCCATTGCATCAGAATAACGATCTAGTTCTGCATAAGAAAGAAAACTACTTTTTCGTCCTAATATTGGTAATTTGGCAGTTGTAATGAGGGCAGGGCGTTCAGGAGCTTCTTGTGCTGTTTGGGTTAAAAAGTCATGTAAGGGATGTTCAGGATACGGTGCTAAGCTAGCAGGGACGTGTGAGTCATAACGTTTTACCCAGGGGCGTTTATCATAGATCGTCACATTAACCATCCTTTTTGATATAAAGCCGGATCATCAACAGACCCGGCTTATTTTGATATAGATTATGATTTTGCTTTTTCGCGTTCTTCAAGTTCCAATCGAACCAATTCACGACGTAAGGTTTTACCAATTGCTGTTTTGGGTAACTCGTCAATGAAGCTTATCCGACGTGGAACTTCATATGCTGCCAAGTGTTTTTCGCAGTGAGCAATTAATTCTTCTTCCGTTAAGCTTTTGCCAGGTTGCAACACCACCCATGCTTTTAATGATTCCTGTCCTTCTTTAGTTGGATGAGGAATGGCAGCGACACCCACTTCTAAGACAGCTTCATGATCTTTGATGACTTTTTCGACATTTGCCGGGTACACATTAAAGCCACCAATTAACGCCATGTCTTTTTTACGATCCACAATGTAGAAATAACCATCTTCATCCATGCGGGCAATATCACCGGTGTATAACCATTTTTTGCCGTTGATTTCACGAATAGCATTTTCGGTTTCAGTTGGCATACCATGATACCCTAACATCACATTGGGGGCGTGAATCACTAATTCACCTGGTTCCCCTACGGGCATCTCTGTCACGCCATCATCCAAACTGACGATCATACATTCAACATCCGGTAATGGTAGCCCAATAGACCCTGCACGGTTTTCCCCACGGACTGGGTTAACGTGTGTCGCTGTTGGGGCTTCACTCATCCCAAATCCTTCCATCAACGACGCACCAGAAAGTTGTTCAAACTCACGCTTGGTGGCTGGTGGTAGGGGCGCAGACCCGCTAACACATAAACGGATTGAATGTAAATCGACTTGACCAGATTTAACTTTTTCGTGGTTGTTGATTGCATTATAAAGTGCTGGTACACCGTGGAATAAGGTGGGTTTGTATTTGTTAATTACGCCAAGTACATCATCAATGTCACGCGCATTAGGTACAAGTGCAATTTTGGCACCCATATGCACACCAACACTGAGAACTGCTACCATCCCAAACACATGAAACATTGGAATAGCCCCGAGCATGACTTCCTCATGCCCAGGAACACCATCCACCCGTAAAAATGCCTCTTGCTGTAACACATTTGCGACTAAGCCACGGTGAGATGACATCGCTGCTTTGGATACGCCAGTTGTCCCACCTGTATATTGGAATAACGCTAAATCATCTGGTTTAACATCCACGTTTGGCTTCTGCCCATCATACTGCTTGAGTAAGTCCTGGAACCAAAAGTCGCCAGATTTCACATCCGCCAAGTAATGTCCCTCTTTTTTCTCCTTAGCTAATGTAAACAAAAAGCGAGCTAAGCCAGGCAAATACTCTTTATATTTTGCCACAATCACATGCTTGACTTTTGTTTTGGGCTGAACTTGCTTGACTAAGTCATAAAACATTGTCAAGCATAGGACAAACTCCGCGTCACAGTCATTGATTTGATACGCTAATTTATCTGCTGGATATGTGGGGTTGGTTGCTGCAACGACACCACCTGCCTTTAAAGTAGCATAAAAGCTAATCACAAATGCCACGCTATTAGGCATGACGATAGCAACCCGATCCCCTTTTTTTAGTCCTTTATCGATTAATGCTGCCGCTAAAGCATCTGAAGCGCGGTCTAGTTGCCCATAAGTTACGGTGTGGTCTAACCGTCCAAACAGCGGAAGCTCTGCGCTAGTAATAAGTGCCGGTGCATTCGGACGTTCCTTGGCGGTTTCTCGCAGAAAATCATGCAAAGCAATTTCTGGATAATCAATTGTTGTTGGAACACCTTTGTCATAATGTTTTGTCCAGGGTTTATCTGCATAAGTAACCATTAATTTTTTAACTCCACCTTTAATTTGAACTATATTGTTACAGATTATAACCACTCGATTCCCGATGGTCAATTAATCCTGATCTCAGTTTGTTGCCCAATCACGCCATTCATCTGGAATTCGTGTTATTTTCCCATTGCGGTCTATGCACATATGTTTTGTCCAGCCTGTTGTAATCATCGCTTTTGTGTTGGCATCAATAATCTCGTATTCAAATTTAATAGATCTACTTTTGATCTCTGCAATCCAAGTCCGAACGGTGATGAGTTGTTCATAAAAAGCAGGCTGTACATGCCGAGTGTATATTTCTGTCACAGCTAGGAATAAACCTTGTTTCTCAAATTGACTATAAGGTTTGCCTCGTGCCCGTGCATATGCACTTCGTCCCTCTTCAAAATACACGATATAATGACTATGATGTACAATCTGCATTGAATCAGTTTCAGCATATCTCACTGGAAAACTTGTTTCAACAACTGTTGGCTCAGACAAAATTGACCACTCCTTACACTGTTGCCATCAAATTGTAAGCATTCTATCATTAGGGATGGATTTATGCCCAATAATCAGAAAAAAGGACAATGGGCAGAAGAACAAGCTGTTACATTTTTACTGACTGCCGGATATACAATTATTGAACGAAATTGGCGGTGTATTTATGGCGAAATTGATATTGTTGCCCAGGATGGCGATATTTGGGTGTTTGTGGAAGTCCGTGCCCGCCATCACTTGGATGATGCCTTTGCAAGTATTACCTCATCCAAACGTGAAAAGATGATCCATAGTGCGCATTCGTATCTACAAAAACTTCCTCTTGATACACCCTGGCGTGTCGATATGATAGCGGTCGCATGGGGTCCCCCCCTACAAATTCAACATGTGGAGGATATACTTGCCTGGTAAACCCTTAATTGTCATTCTTGGTCCCACTGCATCCGGTAAAACTGGTTTAGCCATTGAAATTGCTCAGCATATTAACGGAGAAATCATCGGTGCAGATAGTCGTCAAGTTTATCGTTATATGGATATCGGTACTGCCAAGCCCACACTGCAGCAGATGCAAGCCGTTCCTCATCATTTGATTGATATTATTGACCCAGATGATAACCTGACACTCGCTCGTTATCAACAATTAGCGTATCAAACGATTGACTCTATCCACTCTCGCGGACGTATCCCCTTGCTGGTTGGTGGCACGGGGCAATATATTACCGCAGTCACAGAGGGTTGGTCTATTCCACAAGTCCAGCCAGATTATTTACTCCGCGCTGAACTAGAAGCACAAGCTCAACGCTTTGGTAATGAATATCTCCATCAACAACTCATGCAAGTTGATTCCGATGCCGCACATAAAATTCACCCCAATAACATCCGCCGGGTGATTCGTGCATTAGAGGTGTACCGCCTTACTGGGGAAAAAATCAGCGTTTTACAGCGTAAAATCCCCCCGCCATACCGCATTATGGAACTTGGTTTGCAAATTGAACGTCAACAACTATATGACCGTGCAGATGCTCGGGTAGATCACATGATTACAGCAGGTTTTTTGGCAGAAGTGGAAAACTTGCTTAAACGAGGATATGACCGTCATTTACCGTCTATGAGTGGCTTGGGGTATGCACAATTAGCCGCACATTTGTTAGATGGTTTGCCATTAGAACAAGCCATCCACGATACCAAAATTGCCACACATGATTTTATCCGTCGTCAACTTACCTGGTTTCGTCACCATGACAACGGTATTTTGTGGCATAATGTGACACACCATGAGAAAATAATACAACTTTGTTCAAATTGGGTAGCTAATTAATGCGTTTGTTAAGTCGAGATAACCCAAATGCGATGGTCGCCGCGGTGGCGTTGCTCATGCTGGCGGTTTTCGCAGGACCAAACTTATTGCCGACCTTGATTTCACGTACCTTGCCATTTGCTGATGAAGGTGTGCCTTGCTCGCGTTTGAATACAGCAGAAGGACGTGCCTATAATCAATCGATTATTGGACGATATGTTAATGCTGAATCAGACCCGCCCATTGCGCTAGAACTCCGTACTAGCCGCTTGCCATCAACGCCAGATGGCACATTCACCATCACCATCGTGGTGATTAATCGTTCAATTGGTCCAGTTCCAATCTTGGTGACACCTGGGCAACTTATTCTTGATCCTAATCAACCGCTTAGTGGCTTTGGTGTGGTATTTAACTCAGCTACCCCCATCCCATTAATCGGTGAAACCCAGGGATATGCTGAATCACGCATCCGGATTCTTAACCCCCGCCAACGATGTGTTCATCGGGTGCAATTGGTTTTTAACCAAACACCAGGGCTATCGGCACTCACTGCGGAAAACGCTACTCTTAAGGTCTACTATCGTAACCCTATCCCTGGCGTTGCTATACCAGATGGTACTCGTCCACCGATTTATACCGATCAAGGTTTATGGGTTGGTGTGGTGGAATCGGATGCGTTAACTGTTCGTGAAGCATCTTCTCAATGACAATGGTATAATGTATGACAGTAAAAGCGAGGTGAGTAAAATGGCTGATGAAAGAAATGACAAACCGATTCTCACCGTCATTGAAGGTAAAGATATTAACAAATATTGGGTGATCGAAAAGCCGTCGGTCATTCTAGGGCGTGATGACGTGTGTGATATTGTCATCCCGGAAAGACAAATCTCACGCCAACATGTTCGTATCTTCCGTGAAGGGGAAAAGTTCTATATCGAAGACCTAGAAAGCCGTAATGGCACTTGGGTCAATGGTATTCGATTACAAAATACCACCCAGGAACTCTTTGACGGTGATGAAATTCACATTGCACTAGCAGTGCGTTTGCGGTTTATTGGGTCTGGGGCAACGGCACCCTTACCATTTGAGATTCCCGACTTAGTTGGTGGCAAATTGCGCTTAGATCGTGAATCGCGCCGTGTTTTTATTGGTGATCAGGAAATTGACCCGCCCCTTAGCCTTCCCCAATACCGCCTGTTAGAAAAACTTTATGTGGCAAATGGTATGGTTTGTACTCGCGACGAAGTGGTGGAAACAGTTTGGCCCGATGTGGTTGGAGAAGGGGTGAGTGAACAAGCAATTGACGCACTGGTACGTCGCTTAAGAGATCGTATTGCAGAGTATGATCCAGATTATCAATATATTATTACGGTGCGTGGGCATGGTTTTCGCTTAGACAACCCAGTTGAAGATGGTAAAAGCGAACTCAAGGAATAAACTTGTTGAAGGTTTTTCTGAGGGGTTATGTTGGGCTTGTCTGTATCACAGCGGCACTATCCCTCTTGCTGATTCCTGTTTGGTATCGCTTGCCCAGTGCGTCACCTCCATTTAGTCGCCATTATTTTACCGGGTTTACTCTTTTTATCCCGCTATGTTTTACGGTTATATTGACTTGGCGCACGCTCTTTAAAAACCCAACTATGATAATATTGCTGCCGCTTTGGGCATTGATGTCATACGAATGGGCGTTTATGCGACCGAACGGTTATCCACAGCTCGCCCAGAATGCCGCAGCACAAATGGCTTTTGCCGTATTATTTGCGTTGGGTGTGCGCCGTATATCCCCTTTATTCATCCTTTCTGTATTGGTCATCGGCATGTTATTACATGGTAGCATTGGTGGCTTACAGATCGCGCAACAATCATCACTAGGGCTTCCTGGTGAATTTTATCTTGATCCCCAACTCCCGCGTATTAGTGTTATTCAATCAGCAGATACCCGTTGGTTGCGTCCGTACGGTTTGGCTTCGCATCCAAACGTTTTTGCGGGCTATATCGCTGTTGGTTTATTGGCATCTTACGCCTGGATTTTGAGCGAAAATCGCTGCTTAAAATGGCTTGGTTTGTTGGTGTTTAGTTTCGGTTTATGGATTTTGCTTCTCACATTTTCACGGGGGGCATGGCTTGGCTTTGTTATGGGGGCTGTGTTTATCACCTGGCGTTGGCGAAAAAATCATTATGTTTGGGTAGCCTTTACTAGTGCGTTAATACTTGGCATATGTTTTATTTTGCTTTACTACCATTTGCTTCTTCCACGGCTAGGAGCAAGCACTGAAGCAATTGAGCAACGTTCAATTGATGATCGTTCTATCCTGATAGATGCTGCTTTGGATGCTATCCAACATAATTTGTTGCTTGGGGTTGGTGCGGGTAATTTTGATTGGTACGCCGCTTATTATTTTTTTGATCTTGGTTTGGATCGTAAAGGCGAGAACGTTCATAATGTTTACCTACTTGTTCAGGCTGAACTTGGATTTGTTGGGTTGGCTATCTTTCTCTCCTTTTTATTTTATTCAGTACGAAAATGCATCCAAACACCTGATAAATTTCGTTATATCTGTGGGAGTGGGGGAATTGCCTTGGCGGTTATTGCCTTGGTGGATCACTATCCATTTACACTGTTACATTTTCAAACCCTTTGGTTTAGTTTGCTGATAATTAGCAGTGTCCCTATAATCGATTTAACGCCACATAAAAAGGATGAAACACCATGCGTACTGAACCCGGTTTCTTAGGTACCAATGCCCCGCTTTCTGCTGATCTGACTTTGATCGCTTATCTTCTTTTAATTGTCCCTGCTATGTTGATTGGGTTTTATTTTGCGCGCCGTAAATGGTTTGAACCACATCATAAACTTGTGATGACTGTCATCACGATCTTAAACTGGGTATTAATCCTACTTGTGATGGCTGTTTCATATTCTGAAAACGTCGCGCCAGGTCTCTCGGATAACATCAATGACCGGCTAATTCTCATCCCGCTTATTCACTTGATCTTCGGTGCGACAGCACAACTATTGGCAACTTATCTTGTCATCCGTATGTGGCTGGAAAAATCTTTGCCGGACTGGTTCAAGGTCAAAAATATCAAACGATACATGCGCCTGACGTTGTTCCTTTGGCTACTAACTGCTTCAGTAGGAGCGTTCACTTATTTCACATGGTATGTTGTAGATACATCAGCATCGACTCAGATTGTCCCACCTGTGACTACAGAAGAAGTGCCTGGTGTGGTTTTAACTGAAGAAATCACGTTAGAACCAGTCACTACAGAAGAAATCCCCGCTGTTATTGAAACAGAAACCGCGCCACAACCGGTTGTAACGGAAGATGCGTCAACCTGCATCATCGAAGAGCAAACAGAATGTGAAGCAGAATATCAGCAAGAATTGGCGGATTGTGCTGAAGAAGATGCTGATAAACAAGCTGAATGTCAACAAGATGCACAACAAGAACGTGCTGAATGTTTGGGGCGTGTGGCAGATCGTTGTGAATAAGCAAATGGATATTCAATTAGCAATTTTGAAAACAATTAAATATGCAGATATTTTCAGCTATCCTCTAACACATACTGAAATTTATCGTTACCTCGTTGCCACACCTGCGACGATACAACAAGTTCAAACAGCCCTAATTGACCTTCAAAAACAGGGACATATTTCTATTGTAAATGGTTATGTTTGCTTAAGCGGGCACGAAGCTCACATCCAAACCCGCCAAAAACGTGCTATCAAATCGGCTCAACTGTGGCAAAGCGCATACCGCTATGCACGGCGATTTCATCGTCTGCCTTTTGTACGAATGGTCGCCGTCACCGGGTCATTAGCGATGAATAATGTGGATGAACGCGCTGATATTGACTATTTAATTGTCACCCGTGTTGGTCGATTATGGCTCTGTCGTTTGTTGATTATTTTGCTTGTCAAATGGGCTTCGTGGAGAGATCACATAACACTGTGCCCGAATTTCATCGTATCAGAAAACGCCTTAAAATTTGCACCACAAAACCTGTTTGTCGCCCGTGAGCTTGCTCAAATGATACCACTCACTGGTATAGATGTTTATCAGCGTATTTGTGAGCTAAATACTTGGACTACTCAATTTTTACCAAATGCATTCCCCTCACAACAGAACAAACAACCCGTTAATATACAACATAATGTAATCAAAGCAGTCATAGAGATGTGCCTAGCTCTGCCTGCTTTTGGCTGGCTAGACCGCTGGGAAATGCATCGTAAAATTCGTAAATTTACCGCACAGAACCCAAATTCACCAGAAGCCGATTTTTCACCAGATTGGTGTAAAGGGCATTTTGATGGGCATATGAGGCGAGTTCTGCAAGTTTATGAAGGAAGTGAGATGGAACAACATCATCATAAAGTCTTGTTTGGGCAATCATACTATCTACGGTTTGATCCCAAATTATGGAATTCTATGCAACCTTATCCGCCACTTGGTACACTTTATGCTGCTGCCTACGCTCGTCAAAACGGTTATAGTGTTGTGCTGTTTGATGCCATGCTCGCTGAATCCGAAGCGGAATGGGCTGCTGCCATTGAACGAGAAACACCGACTTATGCAGTGATCTATGAGGATAACTTTAACTACCTTTCCAAAATGTGCTTAACCCGAATGCGCAAAGCGGCATTTACGATGATCCGCATGGCAAAAGACGCTGGCTGTATCGTTATTGTCTGTGGTTCAGATGCCACGGATCATTATACACAGTATTTACACAACGGTGCGGATTACGTGCTTATTGGAGAAGGAGAAGAAACGCTCGTAGAACTGCTTAACTCACTCTGTGGACGCACTCAAACTCCGGTGAACCAAATCTTAGGCGTGGTGACCCATACCCATCCTCATCCAACTCGTCGCCCGGTGATACGTCAATTAGATGAGTTGCCCATGCCAGCCTGGGATTTAGTTGATGTAGCACGTTATAAATCACTTTGGATGACACATCACGGCTATTTTTCTATGAATTTAGTAACAACACGTGGATGTCCTTATCATTGTAATTGGTGTGCCAAGCCAATTTGGGGGCAGCGATACAATGTGCATAGTCCACAGCGTATTGTTGAACAGTTGCTTTGGCTCAAGCAACACTATCAACCAGATCATATCTGGTTTGCTGATGATATTTTAGGTTTAAAACCTGGTTGGCTAGAAGCTTATGCTGATCTTATTGAACAGCATAATATTCGCATACCCTTTAAGTGTCTTAGCCGAGCGGATTTACTATTACGTGGCGATACAATCAATGCTCTTAAACGCGCTGGGTGTCATACCGTCTGGATTGGGGCTGAATCCGGCTCACAAAAAATTCTTGATGCAATGGAAAAAGGTACACGAGTGGAACAAATCCAGCAAGTAGCACAACGCCTGCATCAAGTCGGTATCAAAGTTGGGTTTTTCTTGCAATTTGGCTATCCAGGGGAAACACGCACAGATATTGAAAAAACGCTCCAGCTAGTACGAGATGCGCAACCGGATGACATTGGTATTTCTGTGTCTTATCCGCTTCCTGGCACTAAGTTCTATCAACGTGTCAAAAATCAACTTGGCACACAGCAAAATTGGCAGGATTCTAACGACATGGCGATGCTTTATCATGGTCCGTTTACCACACAGTTTTATCGTCAATTACATCATGTTGTGCATAAGGAATTTCGTTCTAGCCGTACTTGGTATGAACTTAAGCAACTCAAATTCCCACACCCAAAACGTGTTGCTGCCACGATCTATCATCGTTTAACGCTTCCCCTTGCTCGTATGCGTTTGAACCAATTGGCTATGCAAACACCAAATTACACAATCACGACATTGCCGCAGGGGATGGATTACGCTGCTGCTGCCACCCCAACACCTCAAGGAGAAGACTGATCCATGCCAGATATCCTGCTCACACATGGTTATTTCTTGTATGATGACCCTCACGAATTACAGGTTATGCGCCCTTATCCACCCCTTGGGATTTTGCACATTTCCTCTTATCTAAAGCAGCACGGTTTTGATGTACACGTGCTTGACACCACATTTAGCAATATGCCAGCCTTTGAAGCGACAATTGCAACACAACGTCCCCCAGTCGTTGGTATCTATTGCAACATGATGACTCGCCGTACCGTCATTAAACTCATTTCGATTTGTAAAAAATATGACTGTTTTGTCATCCTTGGTGGACCCGATTCAGCTAACTATCCAGCTAATTATTTGAATTTTGGGGCGGATGTCATTGTTATTGGGGAAGGGGAACAAACACTCAAGGAACTCCTACCGTGTATCGGGCAAGACATCAGTCATATTCATGGAATTGTATATCATGATGATACTGGGCAACTGATCCATACCCCACCACGTGAGTATCTCCCTAACTTGAACGACCTCCCGTTTCCAGATCGCGCGGCTATCGATATCCCGGCATATATGCGTGTATGGAAGCAGCACCATGGGCACAGTGCTATATCGCTCATTACCGCTCGGGGTTGCCCATATAAGTGTAACTGGTGTAGTCATGCAGTATTTGGCTATACACATCGTCGTCGCACTCCTCAACACGTTGCGGATGAGGTTGAATGGATCAAATCAACCTATGATCCAGATTTGCTGTGGTATGCTGATGACGTTTTTACAATCAACCATCGTTGGTTATATGCATATGCTGGTGAATTAACCAAACGGGCTTTACACACGCCTTTTGAAACAATATCCCGTGAAGACCGTCTAAATGAACGGGTTATCCAAACCTTGGCGGAAATGGGTTGTTATCGTATATGGATCGGGGCTGAATCCGGTTCACAACGTGTTTTGGATGTCATGCAACGCCAAACAAATGTTGAGCGCGTCATTGATATGGTTCATTTACTCCAAAAATACGGTATTCAGGCAGGCATGTTTATTATGCTTGGTTATGACGGAGAGCAACTCAGTGATTTAGAGCAAACCGTAGAAACACTCAAACGTGCCAACCCTGATATTTTCCTGACCACTGTCGCCTATCCAATTGCAGGCACCAAATACTTTCAAAAAGTTTCTGATAATATCATCCCACTAAAACCTTGGCACCAAGGCTCAGATAGTGACTATACAGTAAAGGGCAGATATTCCCGTCAGTTTTATCGTTATGCTACCCGCTGGATGGTTGGGACTGTTGAACTTCATCGTCAATGGCAAGCTCGTAATTATCGCCGTATAGCAAAAGCCTTCTTAAACGCCCAAATTGGCAGGTTTGGGATGCGCCTGACCCAACATCAAACCGAGCAAGGATAAGATAATGCATCGCAGGATCAAACGACTTTCTTTAATCATGTGCTTTTGGGGTGAATGATGCCTGCCTTTGATTCACTTGCCCAATCTTATGATGAGACTTTTACCTATCGTCAACTTGGCATCTGGTTACGGGAGTTAGTCCGTTCACACATCCCGTTTCAACCAGGTGACTCCATCTTAGAAATTGGTTGCGGTACAGGTGAAGATGCGCTTTGGATGGCATCTCAACAGCTCAATGTCACAGCCACAGATGCATCCCCTGCTATGCTCGCACAAGCCCAGGCGAAAGCCGCAGATACCCCCATCCAATGGGAAATCCTAGATATTAACACATTGGATAATTCATTGCTCATGTATCAATTCGATGGGGTGTTTTCCAATTTTGGCGCGATCAACTGTGCGGAAAATCGTCCACTTTTGGCTCAGTGGCTGAGCCAGCGGGTGCGTCTCGGTGGTAAATTAATATTTGTTGTCATGAATACAATCTGCCCTTGGGAAATTGCCTACTATCTCCTAAAGCTTAAACCAGCACAAGCATTCCGCCGCTTTAAAAACGGATTGACCGTTTACTTAGATCAAACAAGCACTATTCGCGTTTGGTATCCTAGCCCTTGCCGTATAATTCAAGATTTTCGCCCCTATTTTAAGCATAGACGCACTGTTGGAATCGGTACGCTTTTACCACCGACTTATCTTGATGCGCAAGTTTCACGGTATCCTAAATTGTTTGCTTATTTTAAACAGTTCGATCAACGGTTTGGGGCTGTCTTTCCGCTTACTTGGTTAAACGATCATTATTTGATTGAGTTTGAACGATGTGGTCACGTCTCTTAAAATTGCGTTTTTGGCTGTTTCAACGCCATCGTTATCGTCATCTTGTTCTGGAATATATTGTTGGTAAACCCTTCCTGGTGCTGCCAGATGTATTTAATCCAGGATTGTTTCCAACTGGAGTATTTCTTGCCAAGCAATTAAAACACTTTCTGCAACCTCACCACACAGTATTAGATATGGGAACTGGTAGTGGCGTTGGGGC
>RFHA01000029.1 GCA_003696565.1 Chloroflexota bacterium | reverse complement strand
GCGAATAACTGTTTTTGGGCGTATTACACCGGAACAGAAAGAACGCCTTGTAGAGACATTTAAGCAACAAGGGAAATATGTCGCTATGATTGGGGATGGCGTGAACGATGTGTTGTCGTTGAAAAAAGCACATATTGGGATTGCAATGCAAAGTGGTAGCGCGGCGACTCGTGGTGTGGCGGATATTGTTTTGTTGGATGATTCGTTTCGTGCCTTGCCCGCTGCTTTTATGGAAGGACAGCGTATTCTCAACGGGATGCAAGATATTATCCGATTATTTTTGACACGCGCTTTTTATGCAGCGATGATCATTATCGGGGCGGCGGTAATTGCAGAAGCACAGCTTTTTCCTTTCATCCCTAAGCACGCTTCGCTATTGACCTTGTTGGCGGTTGGTTTTCCAACGTTTGCCTTAGCAGCTTGGGCAAAGCCAGGTGTGCCACGCCACAACTTGACCTATTCGATTGTGCATTTTGTTTTGCCCGCTGCTTTGCTATTATCCGGCGCGGCATTATTGATTTATGCTGTTTTTTTGATGAACTATTACTATATTCCAGAATTGCTAACTCCTGCCCAAGAAGCCCTTGGTGTAAGCATTTCACGGACTGCCTTAACAACTGGGGTCATTTTTATGGGGTTACTTTTAATCCCGTTTGTTGAACCCCCAACACAAGCATGGACTGGTGGTGATGAGTATAGTGGGGACTGGCGACCGACGATCATGGCGGTGTGCATGCTTGTGATCTATTTTATGATTGTTGCCATTGAGCCGCTGCGTGTTTTTTTTGAGCTAGAGCGATTAGCTTTCTTGGAATATTTGTTTATTGGCTGTGTTGCTATTATCTGGGCGATATTAATGCGTATGATGTGGCGACTGGCTTTATTTGAACGTTTCCTGGGCATTGAATTAAGTTAATGTTTATAGGATACTACGACATACGATGTAAAGTTGTCAAAGCTATTAGTTAGTAGGTTTAGGGTATAGTGGTTAGCTATATATCCTTACCAATTAAGAGCCAATAGCTTTCTCAATAAGTCAAACGGATTAACAAGATAAATGATGAGTGACCAAGACCCAAAAGAAAACACGACGCATGATGTCCGGCATGAAGCAGAAGAAGCGATGCGTCGCTATCAAGAACAAGTTAACAATGCCGAATTGGAACGTGGTAGTGTGCCACTTATCCAAGGAGATGTAACGCTGCGGCTAGAAGTCCAGGGTGCCACTACACCGATGCTCGTGACAATTGGGGATGATGTTGTAATTGGTCGTCGTGACCCCACCATGACCATGATACCGGATTTAGATTTAACACCATATGGTGCCTATCAAATGGGCATTAGCCGCCGTCATGCTATTTTGCGGGTGCATAACCAGCGGCTAGAATTAATTGATTTAGGCAGCCGGAATGGATCATATCTTAATGGTCGTCGCTTGGTGGCACATCAACCCGTACAACTTGCTAACGGTGATGAAGTCCGCCTGGGTAAGATCATTATGCGGTTGTTTATTCAGGACTGATTAAGCCCCTAAAATTTCGGTGATTTCACTGGCTGCCTTTTTGGCGGCGAATAAGACTTTTGCGATCCGCGCATGTTTATCTACCAGAACCGCTAACGAAGCACGTCCGGCGGGATAAACCACCATCACGCCGTCTTCACCTTCCATCAATAAGCGTTCAAGCTCGCCTTGTGCCAGGCGTTTTAATGTGCGTTCTGCTAAGCCAATGAGCGTAGCAGACATAGCAGCAACCTGTGGGCTACTAGTGGGATTCTCATGCGGATTTTCTTCATCCCCAGGCGGGTAAGCTGCGACCAACAAACCGTCGATGTTCACAATCACGGTTGCTTTTACGCCATCAACGACGGTTGAAAGCATTCTTAGTTTGTCTTCTAGTGCTTCACTGCGATATTGTTGGGACATAAAAGCCCTCTTTCAATTTGCTATAACCGGAATCTCCTCATAATAATAGCACGATTCCTGAATTGCGTTGTGCCTGATTTATGGATTTTTTAAGTCTTCCCGTGCAAATTGGGCTAAAAGGTATTTCTCATCTTCTGTTAAATTGGCTTTTAACAATAAATCTGGACGGCGTTGCCAAGTACGTCTTAATGACTGCTCTCGCCGCCATTGTGCAATGGCTTGATGATTACCGGTTTGTAATATATCTGGCACAGTTAAACCACGGTAAACGGTTGGACGGGTGTAATGAGGACCTTCTAAAAGCCCATCGGCGTGGCTATCACGATCTTGTCCGCCTTCTGCACCTAATAACCCGGGAATATGCCGCATAACGGCATCAATGACTACCATTGCGGCTAGTTCACCACCGGTCAGAACATAATCGCCAATGCTGATCTCATCTGTGATAACTAACTCACGAATGCGCTCATCGAACCCTTCATAATGCCCACACACTAGAATTAACCGCTCATGCGTAGCGAGTTCCACGGCGACATGGTGATTAAACACGCGCCCTTGTGGTGACATGAGGATGACAGGCGCAGGAGATTGTCCCATTCGCAAAACATTTTCTACTGCATCTACCACAACATCCACCCGCAAAACCATCCCCCCGCCGCCACCGTAAGGTGTGTCGTCCACCTTGCGGTGTTTATCTTTTGTATAATCTCGAATGTCATGGGTATGAAAATCCAACAAACCGCGGTCGCGTGCTTTCCACATCATGCTGGTACTCATAGGAATTTCGAACATTTGGGGAAACAGAGTAAGTACATCGATCCGCATACCTGACCTCATCTTATATTCACAACAGTTTTGTATAATAATCGTTGTGCCTGGTATGTCAACAGAACGGAAATAATTTGGAACAGCAAATTAACCGGCTAGAACGTTATATCCAACGGATGCAAGCACAGAGTGAGCGATTTGTTCGTTGGCGATTAAGGGTGTTTTTTATTGGAATTGTAGCGATGTTTCTCGCTTTTCAGGTGAGTGATGTTGCTGCTTGGTTGGTGTTTGTTACCTTAGTTGGGGTGTTTGTTGTTCTTATTGTGTTGCACCGTCGTCTTAACGATGTTCTTCAACAGTTTATCATCTGGCAGCAGATAAAAAAAACACAGTGGGCACGCCAAACATTGGATTGGGATCATATTCCATCGACAAGTACCCAAGTGGATAAAAACCATCCTTATGCCCTTGACATTGATATTGTCGGTGAATATTCAATTTATCGCTTGCTCGATAACACCATCTCAGTGGGTGGAAGTCATCGGCTATTGGATTGGTTGTTACAAGATCGACCGAACTTAGCCGTCATACATCAACGGCAAGCACAGCTTAAACAGCTTATTCCATTACGAATGTTCCGGGATAAATTAACGCTTCATGCGCGGTTAATCGCCGGAGAGCATCAACAAACAAAATGGGCAGGAGATTTTTTATTGACGTGGTTAAATGAACGATTTACCGCCCTTTCTGGCTATTTTGTATTGATTTTAGTGTTATTAAGCTTGGCGAATATTGGCTTGTTTTTACTTGCTTATACCATTGAGATGCCGCCATTGTGGATTATTACATTTGTTATTTACATGGTGCTATCCGGCTGGGCGTGGTCACATTGGGCGAGTGCCGCTTCAGATAGTATGCGGTTGGAAAGAGAACTTAAACGACTTTTTGCCGTGTTAAACTATCTAGAAAATTATAATTATCGCGACGACTATTTAATCCGTGCGATTTGCCAACCGATTTTGACTTCACGCCCATCAAAATGGATTCGGCGTTTAACGACAATTGTTGGGGCGTTGGGGCTACGTGGTAACCCAGTTGTGTGGTTTTTATTGAACGTTGTGATCCCCTGGGATGTGTTTTGGACGTGGCGATTGCAACAAGCTAAACAAGATTTGCATGTTACATTACCGCGCTGGCTGGATGCATGGTACGAACTAGATGCTCTAAACGCATTAGCAGAATATGCATATTATACGCCTGGAGTCACTTTTCCTATTGTGACTGAGCGCGCTGAGTTCTGTGCCGAACAAATTGGGCATCCGCTTATCCCTAATCGTGTTTGTAATGATTTTGACTTAACCAAACTAGGGCAGGTAGTCATTATCACTGGCTCGAATATGTCCGGCAAAAGCTCATTTTTACGAACACTTGGTGTGAATATGGTTTTGGCATATGCTGGGGGGTGTGTTTTAGCCCAAACTTTAAAGCTTGGTTTGTTTCGTTTGTTTTCTTGTATTCGTGTAACTGATTCTGTGGTGGATGGTATTTCCTATTTTTATGCAGAAGTTCGACGACTGCGCGCGCTATTGGAAGCTGCACAACACCCTGACGATCTTCCTTTATTTTTCTTGATTGATGAGATTTTTAGAGGCACAAATAACCGCGAGCGGCTTATCGGTAGTCGATCTTATATTAAAGCTCTTGTTGGTAGCTATAGTATGGGGTTGGTCGCTACGCATGATTTAGAACTTGTACAACTGGCAGAAACATTCCCGCAAATTAGTAACTATCACTTTCGAGAGAAAGTAGAAGATGATCGTATGGTGTTTGATTATATTCTACGTGTGGGACCTAGCCCAACAACAAACGCTTTGAAAATTATGTCAATTGCAGGCTTGCCTGTAGAATATTAAATCAGCATCATTGAATGGGAGGACAAACTAGTGAAGCAAAACACATACACTATCTGGATTAGGACAGGCGATGACGCTTTGGCGGGCACTGATTCAAACGTGTTTATTCAATTATTTGGCACAACGGGCAAAACTGAATCGATTCATTTGCCTGCACGTGATATCTTCTCATTTGAAGCGGGTGGTACTGATCAATATGTATTAGAAGTTCCAGATATTGGCGATTTGACTCGTTGCTGCATCGGGCATGATGACAGCGAGGGGGATTCTGGATGGTATGTGGTGGATGTGCGTATTGCTGATGATGAAACAGATCGTGAGTGGCTGTTCACTTTTAATCAATGGATTGGGAAAGCGGAAAGCGGGAAATTATTTGCATGTGTCGATCTTTCGCACTGATGGTTCTATTAATGATCCTCTCTGCTGGTTGTAACTTGAATGCCGATAGTCAAGTTATCCCAACATTTGACCGTCCAATAGTGCAGTTTATTGCTCCAGAAAACAACACGAGAGTTGTAGAAGGATTTGATCTCACGCTTGATCTGTATGCACAGGATTCAATCGGCGTGGCACGTATTGAACTGCGACTGAACGGGCAAACATTCCGTGACTTAGACTATCCTAATTACCAATCTGGTCAACAGTTCCGCGCACAGACCAACTGGATTGCGCAGGGGATTGGTTTTCATAGTTTTTCTGCAATTGCGTATCGGGTTGATGGCACGCAAAGTGATGAAGTGTTTATTAGTATTGAAGTGGTGGCTCCATGACATATTTACAACGCATTGATTATCGTCCTAGTTTAGAATATCTGACCCCAGATGAGCAAAAAACACTGGCAAAATGCTTTGACGCTTATGGGGCAGAAATGATTGTCTATGGCGATGTGATCCGCTGGGAGCATATTGATGAGGTAGAAGTCGTGATTGCACCACATGCGACTGGTTTGGCGGGCTGGATTGTAAAAAGATTTATCTTCAAAAATCAAGAACGCTATCATGTTGGGGTGTATTATGGCGCGCATGAAGCGGTGCTACCCAATGTAACCTGGGCAGTTGCTAAATATGTTGTTGAGATGATCGCTTACTATGCACCACAACCCATTCGTTATAAAGGACCGGAAAATCTCGTCAAACTGAGTGAAATCTGATGCGCTGGCTGTGGTGTTTATTTTTCCTGGCTGCTTGTGCTACATCGGATGCGCCTGTCACACCGGAAAAACGTTATTCAGCGTGGGGGGAGGTGATTCCCCTGGCAGAAGCGCAACAGGTTGATGCGCCTGCTTTATTACTCAATGTGCAGGATTTATCTATCGCCTGGCTGACAACCACCCCAGTTGATACTTATCATACGATAAACGGCACATTGTTAACTATTCCAACCACAGACCCATATCATCAAACGCTTTATCCGGCGGATAATGCGTTTAAGCATCTAATTTGGTTAGATGCAGCGGTTGACGGCGATGGCATGCGTATTTGGTCAGCTTGGATTAGCCCACAAGAGACAACCGAACGCGGACCAATCCCAGTATCAGATCGCCCTTCATATCGTTATGCTGTTTTACCTATGCCCGATCAATCATTGTGGCTTGTGTGGAGTGGCGATTTGCCTGGAGAACCGAATCTTTATAGTCAGTTTATTGACAACCATGGACGGAATCGCCTTCCTCAACGTATTACATCCGATGCAGATTACCCGGCATTTGCTGGTAACCATCTTTATTGGATTAATGTGTTAAATAACACGGTGCATCAGGCGGATTTTACGAATGGCGTGATTGACAATGAACGTGAATTAGTGCAAATACCGGAATTGTATTTGGGTGATTGGTTGTTGAACTTTCAAGTGGGACAGGATCAAACTCATACCTATCTGGTCTGGAATATTCAGCGAGCATCTGGAAATGTTGAGACATGGTTCAGTGCTGGAACCGGGGATGATTGGATGTCCCCTACACGTTTAGGGATTAACCCGCAACCTCAAACACGCTTCGAAACCGGGTTCAACGGTGGTTCAGCCTTAACGGCGGTAAACGGGGATGTTTGGCTTTCATGGGCGGCTGTGTTGCCTGGGCAGTTCTCTCATTTTGTGATGGCTGCCCAGGCAGGTAATCAATTAGGGGTAGTTTATCTTAAGGCTGGGCAAGTTGTGGGGTGGCAATCTGTGGTGACGCTCGAATTGGGTTTAATTGGAACGCCACAACTTCGTACAGACCGCAACTTGCATCTGTATCTTACCTGGGTTGATACAGATGGTTATTTGAATCTGACAACTACCCACCCCGAAATACAACACGATATGACAAGATGGTTTCTTCCCCGGTGATCTCATCCGCACACACAGAGGCAACTAATGGGTTAGTAGATGGATCGGATAAACCGGGCATTTCAATGGTATAAGCTTTGCCTGCCTCCATCTGGAAATCCGCATAGCCTTGCCCACGCTCTGGTTTAAGCCCTGTATAAAACACACTATTCACGTTTTCACCGCGTACACGGATGGGTTGCCCAGGTATTTCATTACCTTGGAAATCCTGTACTCTTACCTCAATGACCCCAGGAATTTCTGTGCTACAAAACGTATTGATTGCCACAATATCAAATGTCCGTGCTGGAGGATTCGTCGGTATAAAAGGGCGGGGTGATGTTGGCGTTGGTTGTATGGGCGAATCAGGTAGAGGGGTTTTGGTTGCTGGAGGGATCAATGTTGGCGTTGGTAACACAACAACTTGTGTGGTTGGGATGTTGGTATCTAGTGTAATGAGCTGATCCGCACAACTTGTTTTGCCTTGCTGCTGATAAAAAACCATCATACTACGGATTGCTTTTAGGTCGCTACTTGTATTGACTTCGCCGTTGCGTGCTAGTTTACATGCAGTATCTGCTACATATTGAATAGGATCGTTGGTATCTAAACGCAAATCAATGAGCCGCTGAATGGTTCTACTAAGATCACCCGTGTAATTATAACTCAGGGTGATAGCGATGATATAGGCATCTAGATGGTCTTCACGTAATTGCCAGGGAGCGATGTCAGTTTGCTCAACTGGAGCAACTTCCCATGTGTAATATAATCCGGCAGCTGCACCAATGATTAAGCCAAGCAACAAAGCGAACCAGGAAATAGATGAGCGTGGACGATCATAGCGACTGCGGTGTCGGGTCATGGTGTTGTTACCTGCCGGAAGGGAATCATAATTTCTGTTAATCGCCCTAAGCCCTCTGCTAGAGCAACCAGATGATAAATATCATCAATATCACGTGAATTGGTGATAAAACGTTCCGTGACCTCTTGGACATAGAGGGGGATATTATCCTCACCGAGAATTCGCAACCGTTCAATTGCGCCAAGTGCGTCTTGATCAGCGCGGTATCCTGCTGCGATCATTACCGTGTATTCATCACGATAGCGTTGTGCTAATGCGCTGGCGGGTCCATCTACATAAACGACGGCTAGCGGACCCCATCCCAGCGCAATCCCGCCACCAATGCCTAAGCCTATTCCGAGTAACAATGATACCAAAAATCGCCTCATGGCGTTCCTTCCGGTACAATAATCAACTGGTTTGTTTCAAACCCATTACAAGTGAGCGCATCACTAACAAACCACGCCAGTTCACCAGATGTTAGGCGTGCTTGTAGCCATGATCCTGATGCATCCCGCCCAGTGACAGATAAAACGACATTAGCCGCTAGTGTTTCGACTATATCTGCTGCAATATTTGGCGCGGAACGCCCGCTCGTGTTTGCGTTATTGGTAGTACATTGTGCATCAACAACGGTGATATTCAAGGTCTGTTCTACTGTTTCTCCGTTCATGCCTGTTGCAACTAACGTTAGAGAGAAGTTGTTTTCTGCATAGCCAATAACATCAATGGTTGCTTGATTTTGCCCGCTATTGATTGTTATATCTGGCTCAAGGTTTTCCACGCCTTGTAAATCAACACGAATAGCACCGATTACTTGCCATTGGATTGTGATATTTTGGTTTACGTAACGATACAATTGCATTGGAGAAAATTCAAATTGTGTAATACGCAATGTTGGCGTAATACGAACAGTCAGGGATTTACGATCTTGTAGGTCTCCGTTGATGGCAACTAGTTCAATTTGCAGGGTCTGACCAGCAAAAGCGGCTGTATCAAGCTGGAAGGATGTTGTATTGGCTGCTAGGTCGTCTCGAATAACTGTGTTGTTTACAATCAGGGAATACCGTGCGGCGTTGCGTCCTTCCCATGTCAAGTTTAATGACTCGCCCGCGGCAATTTGCTGGCGATCCGTTTGGAAACTAACAATCTGCGGCTGGAGGCTTGTTAAGATTGGTAAATCATTAGCGATTCTCAAATCACTTAAGCGAATATCTTGAGGGCAGGTTAGCCCAGTTACTTGCCCCCACGCCAGTGTGTTGGTAGTAGGTAATCGTGTTTGAATCCACATACCACTTGGATCACGCTGTTCCAAGATAATCGGTTGGTTGACTTGTTCCAATGTGATGACGATAGGGCTGTTTTCATCTGGTTGTTCATAAAGAATATAATTAGATGCGTTCGTCATACATTGTGCATTAACAACGTTGATGGTAATGTCTGTTGATGTTGTTGTGCCTTGTTCACCTTCGCCAATAAGTGTTAATGTAAAGCTATTGGTGGCATAGCCGTTTACGGTGAAATTCGCCTCACCACCAGGATTTGGCTCAATGGGTTCAAACGGTAGTAGGTTTTCTAACCCTTGCAAGCGTGTGACTTGGGCACCTTCTACCTCCCAGCTAATGTTTAAAGTTGTGATGAAATTGCGATAAATTTGGCGTGGTGTTACATCAAATGCAATGACATCCAACCCCTGAATAACTGTAATTGTTAAATCTTGTGTATCACTTTTCCCCTTTGAGGAAGCAACTAACTGAATGGTGATACTTTGCCCGGTATATGCTGAAACATCAACGCTGGCTGATGTTTGATCAGCAGGGATGTTTGGTTCAATGACATCGCCGTTGATCCGAATGCTGAAATGTTCAGCATGTTCTGCATCCCACATCAAGGTGAGTGGCAAATTATGCGGGGCTGGGTTTGCTGCGCTACTAAAACTTAGAATATGTGGTTGTGGGGTGGGGGGATTGAGGATCATTATCAACGCTGCAAAAAGCAACCCCACGATGCTGAGGGTTATTCCTGCAATAGCATAAGCTGCCCATGTTGGTAATAGTGGATCGGCAATAAATTTACCGCGAATTGCTGCTAAAAAATTGGCTTCATCCTGTGAGCGCACCAATATATCAAAACTATGTTCGCTAGGTTTACCAAAAAAGCTACGTTTGCGTGGTTTAATTTCACCTTGAACGGTACGACGTTCGCCAGGTTTTAGAGTCATTTTAGGTTGGTTGATGTTGAATAGCAGCGTATCATCTTGGCTTGTACCGGAGACAACAATTGGCAAGTCTGCGCTTCCTTGGTTATGTACGTATAAACGGACGGGTTCGTACAACGTGACGTTGCTGGAAGCTAAAGCCATGCCAAACCCGCTATAAGGTAAGATTGTTGCTGTCACACCTACTTCAACGGATTTTTCTGGTGTTTCATCATTTGTTACCGTGATGGTAATTGGATAATCGCCAGGCTTACTATCACTTTGTCGGGCGGGTTTAATGCTATAAAGCACTTGTGCAGTTTCATTTGGATCAATTCGCAATGAGGGGCGGTTGATACGTCCCCAGCCTTTTGGTAACCCTTCAGCTTGTACTGTAAATAAGTGAGATTCGTTACTCGTGTTTGTGATATTAATTTCTATAGCACTGTGTGATCCGGGCGGAATGTCAATATCTGGTCCGTGGATATCCACCATAAAACCCGCTTCTTCGCGGATGAATCGCTGGGTATCATCATCAAGCGGCGTAACTGGCACAGTGGGTTGGTCATCAACGGTCATGAAGAGCATTCGTAACAGTCCAATTTGAATTTCTTCACCACCTTGTAAGATACGCTCTTCATTTTCGCGCAGTTGCACACCATCAACGAATGTTCCGTTGGCAGAGTCCATATCGGCGATTTTGATAGTCTCTCCGTCTTTTGTAATACTGAAGTGATAACGTGAGATTGTGTCTGTATCAAGAACAATAGTACAAGAACCAGAACGCCCAACTGACACAGTGGGTTGTTCTAATAAAAATGTATCAAATTCTCCGTTGGGCCAATATACGTCGAGACGACCATAAACCATGAGTGCGCTCCGTTAGTTAACTGTGCTTTTCTATTTTATCCAGATGTAAGATATCTTAAAAGTCGGATTGTCGGAAATAAAATTGGTTACGATAGAACTTTTGGGGCATGTATTGATGAAAGCAACAATTTTGTGGTAAATTCGTTTGCTCCTGATAGAGGTATAATCAACTTAAAATCACATATCATACTAGGCAAAACACATTCGTGTTGTATAATTTAACGTGTTGAGGGCAAATGGATCATCTTAACTCTCAATATCACTCGTGCAGAGCATAACACCAAGCCGAGGATATGTTAAAAACAGACTTGCTTTAACCTGTGTTTGGCTTCTGAACGAGCATAAAGTGCCTATGTGCGCTTGTATGATTTGGACAGTTATGGTTATTTTGAGAAAGGAGCGGCACACGTGCCAAGGGCAATTAAAACTGCCTAGTTACTTGTGCCGGAACCTGGTGAGCGAAAAACACCCTCCTCGATGTTATCTTCTATATTACCAGTTGGGGCTTTCCCACTGGGTTGTATTTTCTATCGACAGATGGTAAAAGGATACACTCCTCTTGAACGACGACAGTTTATCTGGTTTGTTGCTTATTTTACTTTTCTTAGTCTTACAAGCAGTTGTTTCGATGGCACATGCCGTGTTGGTCAACGCGCGCTTGGCTCACATTCGTGAACAAGCTGATGCTGGAAATAACCGTGCCCGTAAAATTATTGAGCTGGTGGCATCGCCTCAGTTGACTATTACTTTTTATACTGTTAGAACGACATTACACTTTATGATCGTCACTGTGACGATCCTTGGCGTTGTTCAGCCTTTACTGACAGCATTTAACTTAGACCCCATTGTGCTTTATGCCACGTGGTTGTTCCTCGTTGGTGTTTTGGTAGTGATTTTTGGGGATATTGTTCCAGAAGCAGTTGGCAGTACATATGCCAATGTGTTTTTACCCTGGGCTGCTGGTTTGATGTATGCGCTTGTGCAGATACTCAAACCCTTGATCCTTCTGTTATTACGTATCAGCAAGTTGGTTTCTGCCATATTCAAAAGTGGTGAATTGGTGAATACCATCACAGAAGAAGAGATCATGACTCTAGTTGATGCGGGGCATACAGGCGGCACGATTGAAGATGAAGAAAAAGATATGATCTATTCTGTCTTACAATTAGATCAAACCCGTGTGAGCGAGATGATGGTGCCACGCATCGATATTGTGGCGATTGAGATTAATCAAACACTGGATGAAGCAGGTGAACTATTCGTTTCTTCTGGGTATTCTCGCTTGCCGATTTATGAAAAAAATCTGGATACCATCAAGGGATTGCTTTATGCCAAAGACTTATTGGCACACTGGAGTGATGATGATCGTAAGGTTAAAACAGTCAGTGATTTAATGCGCCCTGTTTATTTTGTCCCGGAATCAAAACGGGCGGATGAGTTACTGAAAGAACTCCAAGCACAAAAAGTGCATCTGGCAATTGTGATTGATGAATATGGTGGAACAGCTGGGCTTGTTACCATTGAGGACATTATTGAGCAGATTATCGGTGATATTCAAGACGAATATGATTTCGATGAAGAGGATGAATATCAACAACTTGGCGTTGATGAATATATGTTTGATGCCAGTATTGACCTTGATGATTTTAACGATATGCTGGATGTTAACTTGCCAACAGATGATAGTGACACATTAGGCGGATACATTTATACCTATTTTGGGCGTGTCCCATTAGTGGGGGAAGTGATCGAAACTCAACAACTGCATATTGAAGTGATTGGAGTAGAAGGGCGGCGTATCCGTAAAGTGCACGTCATCCGTAAACATCCAGACAACCTTGACGAAGTAAAGCAGGATGCATCAAACGAACATGATTGACTTACTTATTCAACAAGCGATTACCGCCAGCAACAATGCTTACGTGCCTTATTCCGAGTTTCCTGTGGGCGCAGTTTTGCGTGCAACGGATGGAACACTCTTTTCTGGTTGTAATGTAGAAAATGCTGTTTATCCCGTGACAATTTGTGCGGAGCGTACTGCTTTAGTCAAGGCAGTGAGCGAAGGATACCACTCATTCGATTTAATTGTCGTTGTCACCCGTAGCGGTGGTTCGCCTTGTGGCATGTGCCGGCAAATGCTTTATGAATTTTCACCAGATATGCAAGTTGTTATGGCAGATTTTAAGGGGCATATTCATCATCAAGCAAGTTTACGTGAATTATTGCCTTTAGGTTTTAGCCCCATTGACTTATTGGAATAAGAATTGATGGCGCGTTCACAACGCACATTTCGCACACAGGCGTTGATTATCCGACGACGAGACTTTGCAGAAGCTGATCGTCTCTTGACAATTATTACGCCAACGCATGGTAAGTTAGATGTCATCGCCAAAGGTGCCAGAAAACCTACCAGCACAAAAACCGGACATGTTGAACTATTTGCACTAGTGGATATGCTTATCAGCCGGGGGCGTAATTTTCATCTTGTTACCCAAGCTGAATTGGTAGAGCCATATTTAAATATCCGTGAAGATTTACAACGAAGTGCTTATGCAAGCTATGTTGCGGAGTTAGCGGATCGCTTTACGTTGCAAGGGGAAGATGACCTCACTGATGTGTTTAATCTGTTGATGTATACGTTGAGTTATCTTAGTGACACTGATGATTTGCGTAAAGTTGCCCGCTTTTATGAGTTACGTTTGTTAGATGCTGTTGGCTTTAGACCAGAACTAAATGAGTGTGTGTTTACACATGAACCAATTCAACCACAAGATCAGTTTTTTAGTTATGCAGAAGGTGGTGTGGTTGTGCCATCTGCGGCGCAATATAGTCATTCATTGGTGCCTATTAGTTTGAATACACTCAAACTCTTGCGTTATCTACAGCGGTCTGAATATCAACAAATACAGGTGCTAAGGATACCTCCAGAAACTCATATGGAAGTTGAACGCTTGATGTTGGGTTATATCACTTTTCTTTTGGAACGCCGTTTACAAAGCGTTGATTTTATCCGCCGTATCCGCACCTAGCGCGTTTTCCTTCTTTCTGTAAAAATTACCCCATTCAGCATGTTGGTTGGTGAATTGTATGTCTTTTGAGAAAAACACCCTGGATTATATTATTTATGCTGTAACAGAAGCGGGGATGACCCCCTTGGCAATGACTGGTGAATTAACTCGTGCCGATGCGTTGCTATGGCAAGGGTTGGTGGCGATTCAACCTGTGGATTTCCCAACCCCACAAGGGTCATTATCCTTAGGTATATTTGATGGTCCTAATCAGGATTTTTTACTCGTTCGTTCACAAAATCAGGATAACAAGGTCTATGCTCAAGTTGTCCTGGTGCCGCGTTCGTTGATGCAGATGTCTGGCGGGAATATCGTTTGGTTATTTGACGCGGTGGATGACTTAATTACGTCTTACTTACAGAACCCCAAGCCCCTATATATCCAGACGACTCCTACCTGGACAGCGGATAGACGTGTTACGTTGTTTCAAAAGCTGGGTTCAAAATATGGTGGGATGCACAATTTATTTATGTTGTTAGATGCCGCATTGGACGCTCGGCGTTTAGTCATTCGGCATTTTCCACCCAATGTGCGCGAACGGTTAGAGCTGATTCAAGGGTTGATGCTGCTGTTGCCATCTTCGGTGCGCAGTGTCTTAACATTTGTAACCAACCTTGATCAACCAGATATAACGCCAGTGACAATTGTGTTTTCTGATACTGATGCACAGACTGAGCGTTTAGTTGTTGAATATGATCAGTTTTCTATGAACGGCATACCACAATCACGATATGTGCAGTGTCTTGAACGACTATGGCAGGAAGATGAAAAAGATTTTGTAGCAGAACTGCGCGCTATGGAACTCATGTCTGTTCATGTCATGCAAAACAACTCTTTACAAGATGGGTTAAGTCATCTTGTGGAACGGTATGAATTGGATGCGGCGGTTATGTCCGGTGAGGCGGTAGATGTGCAATATTTAAAGACAATCATGCGAGAAGATTTGCCGCATGATGCAACACGTCTCCGTTATGCTCAAGCATTGATGCGACATAGCCTTTCTGAACGGGATACGGAAGCCGTCCAATTATTGGCTCATCTGATGTCGATTGACGATGAAATGCACTTGTTTATTCATGAAACCCTGACGGCAATGTTACAAGATGAGCCGGATGCAGTTTACTTTTTCGTCAGGACATATTTAGGGCAAGCAGAGGAAGTTGATGAGTCTTGGTTGCCTGTGTTACATGCTGCGGCGGTTATTTCATTGCAGATCGTTATCCAAGATGGCGATGCGGAAACGGTGATGGCTTGGTTCCGACTGATTGCCCGTGAACCTGCATCATATGAATTAAATGGTGTGCTGTGCGATGGTATTGTTTCTGCTAAAAAACAAGCATATCAGGATGGTGAATTAGCACGTCGGTTACTGGTTTTTACGGCTAAACGTGTCCCGGATTTATTAGAAATGCTGCTTGATGATGAGCAGTTTTTTGATGCATTGGATGATCCGCTTGGCACTGCATTACGCACATATGCACCACAAGCGGTTCATGCAACAATTGAAATGGGACGAGAACTTGCTCTGATTGTATTTGCGAGGGCATTAGAGGATGCCCCACATGATCTTTCCGCTGCGGAAGTGTTTTCTACGGCGCATATTGAATATCTGTGGGCACTTTATGTGGCTGAGCCAGAAAACGGTTTGCCACCGACTTACCAGCCTGCTACAATCCTTCATCGGTTGACCTGTGATGGTGTTGATTGGTTATCTAATGCGGCTATCGAAGCCTTGTTAGAATGGATTATTACAGCAGAAGACTCAACGCTCTTCTTGCAAATGTGTCAGCGGTTATCTGAGCAAGATCGCTTGTTTGCCTTTTTGACGGCAGCTTTTCACACGTCTACTTTGTCTCCATCAAAAATTATCACGCTAACAGGGTTACTAAATACAAACGAGATTATCACAGTTCAACAAGTGTTGGATGTTTATCTTTGGATAGCACAGGCACGTAGTTGGCAGCGGGATTCAACATTAGAATTGGTGGAGCAATCTGCGCGGTTACTTCAACAGAATATAGCACTCGCTGTTTCATTTGATATGTTGGAGCAAATGATATATCTGATTGCGGAGGCACGGGTGGAAATTGCCATTCGTCCGGTCATGCGTCGTATGTTGGCATATATCGAAAACTTGGAAAATGAAGTACAGCAGGTTGAGTGCTTGCTCAATATTCAAAAAGCAGTGAATTGGAGCAACAACGCGCGAAACCAGTTTATTGGTTGGTGGCGAGACTATCTCCAAACATTGCCACTTTCCCGTTTACAGCAGTTTGATAAAGCACTAGACGGTAAAAAATCTTTAGAGCGTCTGCGTTCTGTTGTTCAGACGATGATTGCCGTGCGTAAAATACTAGGCAAACGTACATTAGAAGAATTTGCTGATGCCATCAGTATTACTTATACGATGCTTCAGGCTTTTTTCGATTCATTTGATAATCGTCTTGATTTTGACCAAGAAACCGTACGTTCTGAACTAGCTAATCATCAGAATGAGCTAACACCGGATGAACGGAGTGTTTTGGCAAAGAATTTAAAAGAACTTGCTACGCTCATCATTCAAATGGCAGATAACCGTAGCAAATCCTCCCTTATGCGCCGAGAAGAAGACATTGAACGAATGCTTTTTACAGGTGAACAAGAACCTCAAAGCGCGATTGATACCATGAAATGGCTTTCTGGTTATCTTAACGGGTTGCAGGGCGATTAATATGCTGATCATGTCGGTAGTTCATCTGCTGGAATATCCTTTAACAAGCGATTAGTTTGATCTCGTTCGGAGATAATTGGTTCGTTGGTTATTTGCCAATCAATGCCTAATGTTGGATCATTCCATAACACGCCACGTTCATCCACGCCACCGTTATAATAATTGTTGACAACATAGGTTAAAATGCAATCGGTTAATGCCAAAAAGCCATGCGCTACACCAATAGGAATAAATAACCCAATGTTATTTGAATCACCCATTTCTAGTGTTGCAGCTTGAAGATATGTAGGGGATGATGGGCGTAGATCGACCATACCAACACGAATTATTCCTTTTGAAACATACCAATAATCAATCTGCCAGAAGTGATAATGCAGTCCACGTAATACCCCTGCTTTGCTATCAGAACGATTGTGCTGGATTTTTTCCCAATTGACCCAGGGGAACCATTCTCTGCGGAATGTTTCCATAAATTGCCCACGTGCATCCACATAGGCTTTAATTGGCACAGTATAAACGCCGTCGATTGTTGGGAAGGCTTGAATTGGTGTGGATGACATACATTACCTCGTTTTTTTTGCGTTTTGCCAGATTTTTAATGTTAAAAAATGCCCAGTCCATGCAGCATAACGACTTGCCCAATAAACTAGTCGCGTCCGCCAATCTGGGAAGATCATAAATCGTCGCTTGTGGATACCTGCCACAATCTTAGCGGCAATTTCTTCTGGTTGGTAGGTCTTAAGAAAGATGGATTTTGCATTTGTTAATGCTGCGTGGCGACGATTTTCTGCGTTGAGCATAGGCGTATTAACTAGGTTAGGAAAAACCACACCCAGATGCACCCCAGAACCGTGCAGTTCTACGCGCAAGCTTTGAGCAAAGCTATAAACGCCGGCTTTTGTCGCAGCGTAAGAGGCAAACTCTGGTGGACCCTGAAATGCTGAGACAGACGCAACTAAAATCAAGTGACCTCGGCTTTTTTTCAAAGCGGGTAGGGCGGCTTTTGCTGTTAATAATGTCCCGGTTAGGTTGATATTTACCATACGTATATGGTCTTCTATCGACACGTCTTCAAACAACCCGGTGCGTAATACCCCGGCACAGTGAATAACGCCTGTGATTGTTTCAATTTGTGTGATAGCGTGTTGAAGTTGCTCGTATTGTGTGCAATCAACTAGCTCGCCAGCGACTTCTAACTGTTCACAAGCTATTTTGAGCTGATCCGCATTGACATCCCAAATGACAACGTGTTGTCCATATTGCTTTAATAATTGTGCTGTTGCAAACCCAATTCCACTTGCACCGCCAGTGATAATAAATGTCATTTTTAAATATCTTTCTCAAAATCTATTTTTAAGTACAACACTGATTCTTGTCCATTACCGATATTAAGTTTCCGGACATGATCGTCAACAAACCCTAATCGACGATAAAGGGCTAATGCACGGGGATTACCTAATGCCACACCAATTTCAACACATGGTGCATGCATCTCACGTGCTATGCGGGTTAGGTATTGGATCATCGCTGTACCAATTCCCTGGCTTCTGGAAGCGGGTGCCACAATTAAATCGCTGATCTCTGCACAGCATGTCCACATTGTTACCTGACCATATGCTTGGATGACATTATTATTCAGAACAACAATCCCTAAACCACGTCCCTGGTGCGCAATTTGTTGGGCACGCCTGACAAGTTGATAAACCCACTGGTAGGGGCGATCTGACCAGCATCGTATATGCAGTGCATCTACATCGTGCAAGCGCACTGGGCGGATTTGAAACTTAGTGTCAGGTGTTTGGAGGGCTTTTTGGGTAGTAACCACCGAATTCCCCAACTCCAAAAAAGATTGATCAGATTTGTTGGATTATAACACAGTGGAACATAGTCATAGTACAAATAAGTTGTATTCAACAGGGTAGGTTGTTTGCTTCTACCCTGCTTTAAGTGGATGTTATTCAGAGAGCTTGATTGTATGATAAACAACAGACCCCAAGCATGCCCCAAAAATTAACCCATTAACCAAACCAGTGATGAATCCACCGCTATCGATGAGTTGTTTGGTCAATAAATTTGCACCAAGTCCACTGACGGCAAACAGCCCAACAAATAACAAAACCAGTGTATTGCTGTTTAAAACCGGTGCGCCCGGTGATGTCAAACGGTTATTATATGACGAGAACAGAAATGCAATTCCGCCAGCGAATGCTAATTTAAGCAACCAAGATAAGAATGCATCTTCAAATGGATTGACGAAAATGATAGCCAACACCTCTCCAAGTAGAATACCGATAGCTGTTAATGCTGTTGGTATCACAACTATTCCTAATAATTGGTTTCTTCCAAATTTAGGAAAAGCAAGAGATAAAAGATAGCTGATCGTATAAAAATTGATAGCTGTTAACAACGTTACCACGATAAGATAGACGATATTTAACTCACGGAAAATATCACTATTGCCATCCAGCATTGCATATTCAATGCCCATCGTTACCCCAAAGAAAATCGCCGGGAATAACGCAAACGTTCCCGCCCAGCCCAGTCGTGAAAAAATAGGCTTTAATGCTGCTGTCACTTGCGGGAGCATGGGGATGGTGCCTTCAAACTGAATATCTGGGGTGTTTCGTTTGGCACTATTTTGTGGCACACGCTGATTAAGTTTTTCTAGCCAGCTTCGGGCTGTTTCATTGTGTGGCATTGATTCTAATATTTGGCGCGCTTCATCATAGCGTCTTTCATCTATCAGTTGCTTTGCTTGGTGTAATAAACTATTGTCGTCAGACATTGCTTTCTCCTTCACCTTAAAAAATTATGCTGATCGTATGATATGAGGTTCCGTAAGCTTATTATGGTGGTATATTGCGTTAGATGCTTTGACAAGTGGCTAAACAAGGGTAGAGTTCTTAGCGACAAGTTAAAGACTAAGTGTGTGCTGCTTAACGGCTTTCTCCTTTATATATTGTAAGGTAGATGCTGTTTTGTGCAAATGGGAGTATAATTCAATGTAATTCATGGTAAAAAGGATGTCTGATGAGCCTACAGAGACGAATTTTCTTGATGGTTGTTGGCTTACTCCTCGTTGTGCTATTGCCCACAATTGCTATTTTTACCTTAAATACACGTAATGCCCTGTTTCAACAAGCCAAAGCGAATGGGCAGTTAATCGCTGAATTGCTGGCATCCAGTACGGGATTTATTGAGAGTATTCCTGTTCAAGCCGAGGCATTTATTTCGGATCAAATGGTTGTTCAAGCGCGTATTGCTGCACATTTGGTGGCAATTGCAGAAGCTGCGGGGTTATCTCCTGATGAGATTAATGCTCACCTGCGTGATATTGTAAACACCACTGTATTAGATGAGTTTTGGATCACAGATGAAAACGGCTATGCTTATTTACGTTCAGACCCATCAATTGAATTTACATTTAATCCTGATCCAGAAATCCAACCACAGGCGTATATCTTCTGGCAATTGCTTTCTGGTGCTGTAGATCAGGTTATACAAGAAGCCCAGGTGCGTGAAGTTGATGATCAAACATTTAAGTATGTCGGTGTAGCTGGCATTGATAAGCCGCGTATTGTTCAAGTTGGTTATAATATTGGTGTATTAGATATCTTGATTGACCAGGTTGGGTTGCCGAATCTCGTTCAGCGTTTGATTAATGAGCGAAGCGTTAGTGCCATCTGGATTGTAGACAATAATTTGAATTTACTTGCCTCAGATGGAATTAGCTCACCTGATATTGATATTAACTTTGACCCAAGTGATCGAGAGACTGTCCAGCAAGTTCTTCAAACAGGGGAATCCCTCCAATATACTCAAGATGGTTTTTTGCATGTGGTAACCCCGGTTATCAATAATGAACAGATTATCGGTGCGGTTTTAGTTTATGTTTCTTTGGAAGGTGTTCAAAACGCTATTCAACAGGCACTAATTTTTGCGGTGCTTTTGAGCCTTATTGCAGTTGGAACTGGTGCGATAGCATCCCAACTCTTGTCTCGTTGGATTTCACAACCAATTTTACACTTAAGTCAGGCGGCAGAAGCAATTGCCAATGGGGAATGGGATTATGATATACCACTGACTCGTAATGATGAAGTGGGTACATTGGCACGGACTTTTAGTGCAATGTCTGCACGAATCCGTGATTTAATTAACCAATTTGAAGAACGTGTAGCAGATCGCACCCGCGATCTACAGATGGCAACAGCCTCCTCTGCACAATTGGTATCTGAATTACAGCTTGCCTATACCGTTGGACGTAAGATCACTGAAACTTATAATATGCCGGATTATCAACAGCGTATCATGAGCGTGATTGCTCAAAGTTTTGATTTATATACCGTCTTACTTTTTGAGCCAGATAAAGATCATAAACGGTTGATTTTACGTGCAGCAGCAGACCGTCAAGGTGTGTCAATCATGCCGGAAATATTTCCAGAAATTGATCTTGACGCAAATTCAACCGTGGCACTTGCTGCACGAATGCGGGAAACCGTAGCTGTCAATGATGTCACAAAATCGAATGTTTATATGCCAATTGACGCACTTCCAGCGACTAGCGCAGAGATTGCCATTCCATTAGTGATCGGTGGTGAACTCATTGGTGTGCTGGATTTGCAATCAGAAAATGTCAACGTATTTGACAATAATATGCTACGGTTTATGGAAAATATCGCGGCACTGGTCACACTTTCAATAAAAAACGCTCACCTAAAACAGCATGTATCTAATGCCCAGGCAGAAATAGAGGTAATACGCAAAAATCAAGCACAGTTTATCAGTCAATTATCGCGGGATGTTCGTCTGCCATTGTATGACTTGTTAGATACAACTGAAATCGTAGCAGATGGCTTTATGGGAGAAATTACACCCGAACAAGCAAAATCATTACATCAGGTTGTGGATAAAGGGGATGAGTTACTCTCCAACTTAAATGAAGCATTAGGCATTAGCCGCATTGTGGTTGATGGATTACCACTCTATGTTGAAAACATTAATCTGCGCCATAGTTTAGAGCCAATTATTGCTATCACGCGCGATTTGGTGAAGAACCGCCCTATAGAAATTGTGGTTGATATGCCAGAAAGTCTGCCTGAGCTTTATGGGGACGATCGCCGGATCCGTCAAATTTTCTTGGGGTTGCTTTCCAACGCGGCAAAATTTACAGAACAAGGGCATATTACAATTCAGATTGAACAACAAGCGGATAAAATCCATGCCGTTATTCAAGATACTGGGCGTGGCATCTCACAAGAAGAACAACAACAACTTTTCAGTATGGCACTCGTGAGCCAACAGGAGGTAAAAGGTGCTAGCCGCGCGCTCCGTTTGCCCTTAACACGCAAATTTATAGAAGCGCACGGCGGTAAAATCTGGTTAGAAAGCACGCCAGGTGTGGGCACAACATGCCATGTCACATTGTTGGTTGCAACGCCATGATTTGATAGAGCCGCCCATCATCAAACCCACGCTTGCGATAATATTCGCGCGTGCCAATGGCTGAAATCACTGCCAACCGTTTATAACCTCGTTGGCGGCTGATTTCTATGGCATGGTCAATTAGCTGTGTTCCTAACCCAAGGTGTTGCGCTCGTCCCGGTTGTAGTTCTCCGATGCTTACCGCTTGACCATATACATGGATTTCACGGATGATTGCCGCCTCACTTAATTCATCTGTTAGCGGTGTTTCATCCGAATAGGGTAAAGAAAGCCGTAAAAACCCGGCAATATTACGCTCACGTGTAATGAATTGCAAAAATACTTCATCCGCACATGATGTTTTATACCATACCTCATCAAGCGTTAAATCACTTAACGAAACTTGTTGTTGACGAATTTCACGCGCACGAATATCTGGACTGCGCTGCTCGCGTTTTTTTAGCTCATTTTCCACAATTTGCCGGAAATTCGTTAACTGGTTACCCACCACAATATCCGTTCCTGGAATATCGCGGATAACGCGCGTGAGCCTGCAATATTCTGGTGTTCGCATAAAACATTCCGTCAGGACGTGCAGAAGTTCTTCGTGGGTGTATGGTTGCCAACTGCCATCCTGGTATCTCTGCATTAATTCTGCGCTTTCGATCAATGAACATGGATAAACTTTGAGTTCATCCGGGCAGAAATCTGGGTCATGAAACATACGCTCATAATCCTGAATGTCAAGCTCTGGTGTGGAACCATATAGGTTAGGCATCCAATGGGCATGTATCTTAAATCCAGCTTTGCGCAACAACTTGACTGCTCGTCGTGTTGCCGCAACGTCGTGCCCACGTTTGTTCAAACGCAGGACATCATCATTCAGGCTTTGGAAGCCGATTTGTACTTTAGTGCAACCTAAACGCCGAATCCGCAACACCTCTGCTTCACTGATATGATCTGGACGTGTTTCGATAACTAAGCCAACTGCACGACACGCTGCGGTCTCGTTTTCCAAATGGGCAGCTTCTAGCTCTTCCCATGTGGCAAACTCATCAATTGGAGAGCGTTCCCGCACACCTGTGATAATTTCCTCTACCAGCTCTCTTGAGCGATACATTTCTTGCTTATAGACATTTTGAACCACTTGGTTATAGCTTTGTTCCAATGTGATGCCGTGAACTGTGACGTTGATGAGATTGTTTTTGGGGTGAAGTTGAGATGCTGCTTCTAAAGCTGCTTCTACTTCTGCCCGGCGATCAATCCCTTTGCCAAAGTCATGTAGTGCATCAAATATCCGTTTGATAAACCAGATTTGATATGTTTCTGGATAAAATGACCAGGTACCGCCCAACACAATAATTTCAATTTTATCGGTCGGGTGTCCTAGGTTGTAATAAGTCAATAACCGGATATATGTTTGCAGATACGGATCAAAACTATTCTGTTCAGCGCGTTGTGCTCCAGGTTCGTCAGAGAGGTAACTCTTGGGCATTCGCACATCATTTGGGCAGAAAATACACGTTCCTGGGCAAGGAAAAGGCTTAGTTAATACGGTCACAGGCGTTACGCCGGAACTTGTGCGAACGGGCTTGCGCCGTAACCGCTCTAATACCTCATCGTTAAATGGGGGAAGTCCGTGTTGCCCGGCTACCTCACGATACACCTGGATCAACTGACTACGGCTGTACATCCCGCCTTCTGGACGTGGATATTTTCGCAATAGATTGGTAAATTCCTTTTGGCTCAAGCGTTGTGGAGCAGCAATCACCGCTTTGAGAATCGCAAGAATCGGCTCCAGATGATCTTCCAATACCAGATTATTCTTATCCATTACAACTTTTCTCATTGATTATATGATTAAATTCACTAAGCTCGATCAAGAATGTCGCGCTTGCTGTTTATCAGCAAGCAATTAATTATCATAAAAGAAATTGTATCATGCCTGTTGGGGTTCATAAAACTGATAAATTTCCGAAGAGTGGGGAATATGGTGGATATTGGTTAAAATGATGTACTTTAAGCGTGGCAATACCGAGATGCTCCAATGATTTGGAACTCGTTCATTGCACATCCAGCTAATTCAGGTAGAATCGTTGCAAATTCGTTTTAGGATTGTTTAACGCATGGAACATAATCGCGGCATCAGCTTAATCATCATGATTGCGCTAATCATTACTATGCTCCTCATGTTTTTAACGCAGTTGCGTACTCAAAATGATTTGAATAACACCCAAACCACGCTCACTGCACAATTTAATGGAATGAATGCGACCAGCACACAAAACGCTGCTGAAGTCGCAGCTCTTCGTACAGAATCAGCTCAACAAGTGTTAGATGTACGAAGCGAGATGCAAACAGCGGTGGTTAATGTGGTGGGGACTGTCCGCGCGGATGCTATCCAATCTGCTAATGCTACAGCCACATTGCAAGCACAGGTCTATCAGACTGCACAAGCCGATGCAGTTAGCCAGGCACGTGTGGAAGGCATGGATATTGCACAAGGGACATTGATGCCGGTTATCAGCACATTGCAAAGCCAATCAGAAAACTACAGCGCAACCCTGAGTGTAATCGCAACGCAACAGGCGATTATCCCATCTGCAAACGTTAATGCCAATCGGTTGAGTTATAATCAAACATTTGATACAGCTAGCAGTTGGCGATATGCAGGTGCCCGTGTTCAAAATGGTGAACTGATTTTACGTACATCCTATGATGGCGGGACTGTATCAACTATCAACTCGGAGTTGTCTTTTGCAGCGGGCTATTTGGAAGTGCATATCGATACCCGTAATTGTCCCCCAACGACACTAGCTGGGTTGATCTATGCTCAAACTTATCTGTTTTTAGTTTCTTGTGATGGTCAAAGTTGGGTTGCTGCTAAATACACTGATGATCAATATCAAGTGTTAGATTTTGGACTATCACAACCCTCCTCTATTCAAACACTAGGCATCATGTTAGAAAACGCCATGTTGACGGTATATATCAATGGTGAGCCAATCAGTAACCTGCTAATAAACGTTTTGGATAATCAAACCGTTGGGTTTTATCTTATGGCAGAACATGAGGCAATTGTCTATTTTGATAATCTACGGGTATGGCAATAACCAGCTTAGGACAATTCTAAAACTAACGTTAGAAAAATCTAATTTTAAGGCTCAAAATGACACAATTTGTTGTACGATAAGTCTTGACAACCTGTTTTGAAGGGTTTATTATATTTTCTCAAACGGGCCTATAGCTCAGTTGGGAGAGCGCTTCAATGGCATTGAAGAGGTCAAGAGTTCGAGTCTCTTTAGGTCCATCCCCCCTTCAACAACAGTTTGAAGGGGTTTTTTGTTTTATAGAAAGGTGTTGCTTGTGTCAAAACGCCGCAACCTATTGGACGATATTGTAGAAGGTGCCCGCCGCGTGCTGGAACAAATTGTTAATCCAGATAAGGGGAAAAAGCGCGCGCCTGTTCCGGTGCCAGTCCGCCCACAAAAACGTCCCCCAACATCCAATTATCCGACCTATCACTAGTTGCCATAATGTCACACCATCGCCTAGAATCAAGCTATCTTATGTAGTAGCAAAGGTGAATGATCGATGAGTTTGCATCTATGGCATAATCTAGCACCTGGTCCAGATGTCCCGAACATCGTTTATGTTGTTGTGGAAGTACCCAAAGGCAGCCGCAACAAGTATGAATACAGCAAAACTGCGGGGGTCATCAAACTGGATCGTGTATTATATAGTCCGCTGCATTACCCTGGTGACTATGGTTTTATTCCTCAAACTTACTTTGATGATGGTGATCCGATGGACATCTTAGTGATGATGAATGCACCAACATTCCCCGGATGTGTTATTGAAGCACGACCATTAGGGATGTTTAAAATGATTGATAAAGGGGAGCCAGATTATAAAATTCTGGCTGTGCCAGCAACAGACCCTCACTTTGCAGAATTTCGTGACTTTAGTGACTTTCCTTCTCATTTTCCGCGAGAGGTAGAACATTTCTTTATGGTCTATAAACACCTTCAAGGTACAGAGGTTGAAAACGAGGGGTGGGTTGGCACAAAGGAAACACACGAAGCCATCCACCGATCTATCGAAGCATACCGCCAAAAGTTCCCACCATTAGGTGTTTAGCATGAATAACCACAGGGGCAACTAGCTAGTCGCCCCTGTTTTTTAAGTTTGGTTTGTATCGTCTGGGGTGTCATCATTGCTGGAAGAATCGTCCTCTGGTGGGTTAGGTGGCAGGGGAATGTCATCTAGGGGAAGCACCACACGAGATGATTCAGTTGCATCATTCGGCTTGACATCCGGTCTTAGTCCAAAATCAACAGTGCTTTGAATCTGTTGCTGCTGACGACGCACAAAATCGGCAAGCTGTTCTGGCGTACGGATAGATTGCCCCCATTGTGAAGCTTCATCTCCCATCACAGTTAATGTGCCTTCTGCATAAATCTTGAGTGTGTTCCAATATACTTGATCATCGGGGATTTTATCTGATGGTGAAAGAGCATCTGCCACTTCTAAATTTTCCAGTGCAGACTCAAAAATATTGGTCAGCTTGTCCCACTGATATAAATCAGACAGCGTGCTGAAAATTGAGCCAAACACCGGCATAGCAACTGAACAAATAGCTAAAACGATAATGACAATTTCTAATGTTCCACAATATGAAGCTGGTTCGCTACCGGCTTTAACAGGGTTACAAGCGGTGCCAGTTGTAAATGAGATTTGCACAATCAGCCCTGCTAATGTAGCGGATAACCCTGTCAGTAAGGCAAAGGTGGCGCGAATGCGGTTAACTTGTGTTCCTGCCTGGGTGTTTCGCTCGATGGCTCGCTCATAATACGCTTTCTGATCTTTTAGCACAAAGCGATCAAATAATTTGTAACGTGCTTGCATTTCTTGGCGTGGCATCTTCATAATTTATTTTCCCTCCAGTGATATATTGCTAGGATTACCACCACGATTAATATCCGCAGCCCGCCGTGAAAGCAGCATTTCCCGCGTGTATCCGTGAACTTGATCATATGGGGGTAGGTTAATTAAATAACGAAAATACTCCCGTCGCAATGACTCCGCTCGTCGCCGTGCTTCGATCCAACGTTGTAGAGGTGGTTGACGTGCACCCAATGTTGCGACATAGGTGGTTAAAAGTGCAACTAGTGTCTCTGCAAATGCTAGCCAAGGCACTAAGCTAGGATTGCTATTGATTGCTAATCCCATCATAGAGCCAAATAGCGTTGCTAGGGCAGCCAGCGTGATATAATAAATTTGGAATAGGCGATAACGATTTTGATGAAAAGCCGCTTCATGATCTCGCTTAATAAACAAACGTAAAAGTTCTTTTTCAAGATACTTAATATCTTGTTGAATTCGTTCAGCTGTTTCCGCATCCAGCGTTTTTAAGAATTGATCTAACTCATCCTGGTCAATAAGTTGAAATTTTTCATTGGGTGGTGGAAAAGATAAGACTGGCATTTGCTTTAACCAGATGGGCCAATGCTCACGAAAAGCTGGCGGCAGTTGGGAAACGGGTTTGGCTTTATGCTCAATATCGGTGATTATTTTATGTTCTTGGTCAGCTTGAGTCTCGACTGGTTTTTGTTCAGACATAAGGTACGCCCTTTATGCATCTTGTTTGAAAATAGTATGAGTTGTCTTTCACATTATTGCAAGTAAAAAGTCCCGTTATTGATGCGTCTAGAGGGTTAGGAGGGATAACTATGCCAATTTTGGATACACCAATTACAGCAAACGATAACACATTGAACAAAGTTTTGGCACAAAAAAAGCCAACTATTCTCATTTTTCATAAAACACTAGATACGCCCCTTGAGGATGCCCTGCGGTCTTTGGCTCAAAAGCACAGCGGCAAATTGTTTTTGGTCAAATTAGCGGTAGATGACGCTCCGATAGCGTATGAAAAATATAACAGCCCTGCTTTGCCTGCTTTAATTGCTTTAGAGCATGGATTCATGGGAGCTAAAGTTAAATCTCAAGCGGAACGTATTCGTCCAAAAGATTTACGTGCTCATGTTGAATATCTGTTAACTGATAAGCCACTTCCTCAACCAAAAGAGAAATCGCATCAGAACACTGGGCAAAGCCGAAAACAATCACATGGAGCAAGGGAAGTGACCAGCGCGACCTTCCAGCGGGAAGTGCTTAAGAGTAAACAGCCTGTTCTGGTTGATTTTTGGGCACCATGGTGTGGTCCATGTCGTGCAATCGCCCCCACAATTGACCGCTTGGCTGATGAATATGCAGGACGAGTTAAAGTTGTCAAGGTGAATACTGATCAAAACCGTCAATTAGCCATGCAATATCAAATTCAGTCAATCCCGACTACTATTCTATTCAAAGATGGTAAGCCGGTGCAGCGTATTATTGGGGCAAACGCTGGCGCAATTCAAAATGCACTGCGCTCAGCAGTAAATTAACGGATATTTCGCGCCTGATAAGCTGTGATGATTTCATGCTGTAGAATGTCAAACACGTCAATCCGGCGGGCAGAATCACGTAGGGCGTACAGATCAAACTCAAAGTAACTGCCATTTTGTTCTGGTGCGGTGATGCTAATGCCCGCCTTATCGCCAGGGAAGGGAGTATCAGGAAAAACGCTAACAAAACAGCGTACATTGAGTATTGCCCCGATAATTAAACAAGTTGCATCTAGTTGTTGGCGAAATTCATCCCAACTCATGATTAACCCACCGTTGGCAAAGTGTGATGGTGGAAAGAAAGACCAGTTCCGGCAATGTTTCGCGGGTAAACCAGCGCACATCTAGTGCATCATCAGCAGCGGTTAGGTCACCGTTTAGGCGTTTTGCTGCGTAGGCGATGGTGATAACACCATTTTCTACAAAAAATACATCGAGTAAATTGGTGATCTCAATATTTAAACCAGTTTCTTCCAAGGCTTCTCGCCGTGCTGTCTCTTTGGGGTCTTCACCAGCTTCAATAAATCCACCGGGCAACCCCCATTTGCCTTTTCCTGGATCATATGCTCGTTGTACCAGTAGCAAGCGGTCGTTCTCTACGATAAACGCTATCGCCGCGCACTTAGGATCAACATAGGTGATATAACCACATGCTGGACATTTGGGGCGTAATCGTCCATCATGCGAAATATATTCATTCTGAGTTCCACAAGCAGGGCAATAATTTGTAACAGCCATTAGCCTGTTAGCCTCCAACGATAAATTTTAATTACACTGATGATGAGTAAAACCACACCAACGGCTAATAAACCGAAGGCGAATGTGGTGCTATCGGTTGGTTTTGTTTGCGCTTGTGTCTCTGGCGATGTATCTTGCACTAAACCGGTGGCTTGTGTTGATTGTGCTTCAAGTTGTTGCATGAGTTGTTCGTCTGGCAGGGGGGGCGGGATGATAGATTGGTAATCTTTGGGTTCATCATGTGGTATTGTAGCCCCACCAATTTGTGGGCTTGGCGCGTTAGGAACAGCGTCTTCCTCAGTGCCAAAATCCATCATGATATCTGCTTCTTCTGATTCCGCCATCTCTTCAGCGTTCGCTTGATCTACGGGTGATGGTGTGGCTTCAACTGCTCGTTGCATGGTGATCTCAGTGGCTTGTGATGTAGCGGGTGATGTGGACATTGGCATAACCGGTGCCATCATGGCTTGTGTATTCATATCAGCAGTATTGTCTATATCGCCTGGTGTGATGTTTGAATATAGACCGGCTTGTGCTTCATCGTCTACGGGTTCCACCATTGTTTGTGTTGACGGTATGGTGGGTGGCATAGCTAGCATAGGGTCACTTGTTGTGTTAGGATCATTGGAGAAAATCAATAACAATATACCAGCTGCGATCAACAGAAAAGAAGCCGCCGCGCTCGCTAATGGCATCAACGGAAAACGCAAGACTTTACGACTTTGCTTAATTGACATCCCGACCATTTCGGGCGTAAGCGTAAAATCACGCGGGGCTTTAAGTGTAGGCAATGACTGAACAAGGGCAATTGTTTGGCGTAATGCGTCTAGTTCAGCACGCAATGCGTTGTCAACTTGTAATCGGGCTTCTAAAGCCGAACGGTCACTTTCTTCCAGCATATTATCAATATAGGCAGAAAGCAGTTCGTAATCTTCGGCTGTCATGTTGTTATCCATCGACTTGATTCACTTACATTACAGACGATATTCATCAGGTAAAAGTTCCTGTACTGCCTGAAGGCATTGGCGTAAACTTGCCCGGGCACGGCTAAGACGAGATTTGACTGTGCCAAGCTGTACCCCAACAGTATCCGCAATTTCTTGGTAGCTATAGCCTTCAATGTCACTCATCACAAGTGTTACACGTTGATCATCATTGAGTGCATCAATACAACGTTGAATTGCCTCGTGGAGTTCAGCGTTTTGGGCGGCTTCTTCTGGTGTGTGGATCGGATCCGGGATCGGTGGGGCATCATCATAATTTTCATCAACAAGGTCATCAAAGCCAAGAGCTGGGCGGCGTTTATGATAACGCAGGATGTCATAGCATGTATTGGTTGCAATCCGCAATAACCAAGCACGAAAACTGCCACCTCGATAAGTCTCTAAGCGACGAAAAGCAGTAATAAACGTCTCTTGTGCGGCATCTGCGGCAGATTGCGCTTCTCCCATAATGCGATATGTAACTGTAAACACTTGATCCTGATACGCCAACACTAGTTGATTAAAGGCATCTAGATCACCTTGCTTGGCGGCAGTGATCGATTCTTGTTCGTTTTTCAGATTCCCCGCCATTGACATTTGCGCCTAATGATTTTATGATTGCGTCAGATCATACCACGAATGCCGAAGTGGTGGAACGGCAGACACGGTCGCCTCAAAAGCGACTGCCTTCGGGCGTGTGGGTTCAAATCCCACCTTCGGCATATCAACCCGGATACATTGTATCTGGGTTTTTTGTTTTCGACTGATAAACGTAGCCTAAACGTCAGCTAATGACCATCATATATATTGTAGAATGAGGCTAAGGAAATTATTAGGTGAAAACAGATGTCGAATAATACAATCAAACAACTACTCTTGTTGATTCTGTTGCTCATTGGTATTTTACCAATATATGCTCAAACCGAAGAACCTGAGCCTGCATGGGATGGACAATCTCGCTTTACTGTGCTGGTGCTTGGTATGGATCGCCGCCCGAGTGAGGGGGACACATTAGCGGTCCGAACTGATGCGATGATCTTGGTGAGTATTGATCCTGTTAATCAGCGTATGGGAATTTTGCACTTCCCGCGTGATCTGTTTATGATCCCCCCTAATAATAGTGACTATGTTCGGATCAATACGCTATTGCAAGATGGGAACTATCAGCAAGAAGGTTATGGTGTGTATTGGATTATGGATACCTTCCAATTGAACTTGGGAATGTATATTGATCGGTATGTCCTGTTTGATTTTGAGGCATTCATCACGTTAATTGATGCATTGGGTGGTATTGAGATCACAACCGGTTATCCTATTTATGATGACGCATTTCCCGATATGAATTGGGGGTATGACCCCTTTGAACTCCCTGCTGGTACACATCTTTTGAATGGATACCAAGCCTTACAGTTTGCCCGGACGCGGCATCAAGATGGCGATATTCAGCGTGGGGAGCGGCAGATAATGGTCATGACTGCTGTACAACAAAAATTAACAGACCCCGATATTTTTATGGATTTACTAACACAAGCACCAACCTTATATAACGAATTACAGGGAGATGTATATACAGACTTAACACTCAACGACATTATTCAATTGGCGTATTATATTCGCTTGATCCCACCGGAAAACATTACGACTGCTTCCTTGGATGAAAATTACCAAGCACGGTTTGTGCGTGGTAGTGGTGGGGTTATCCACACGCCAGATTATGCTTTATTGCCTGAATTATTGATACAGGTTTTTGGTGAGGATTATAATCAGTGATATTGGGTTTAATTTCGCTTGAGAATACTATAGCGATTCACTGTATTGGTAAAACCATCAGCACGGTAGGTTATAATTTCTTGTAAACCGGTGGCGCGGATCAGCTGGGCATGTTCAGCCTCGTCGACATAATGACAATAACGCCAGGCTGTTTGCCCACGTCGCCAATCTAACAGATAGTCATGTGCTTCAACTGAATTCGCCAAATCATTTTGCCAAGGGATAATGCGCGCCCTGAAGCGGTCAAACTCATAGAAGCACCAAGCAGCGACAATCAACACGCCACCCGGCTTAATCCGTGATCCTAATATTTGCATGAATCGCTGACGATAGGCATAACTGGGAATGTGGTGTAATAGCCCAAATGCCACAACGACATCGTAGTATCCAACATCCGGCGGGGATTGTACTACGTCACGTATTTCTAAAGTAGCGGGGATATGCTT
>RFHA01000229.1 GCA_003696565.1 Chloroflexota bacterium | reverse complement strand
CCGCCAAGTTCTCCGCCTCCGCGTCCATGCGCGCAAAGCGGCCCGCGTCTTTTTGATCTGCATCAACTTCTTTTGCCCAATGGTAATAATATTGGAAATGGCGCTGATGCGCGTCGGGCGGCGTGCTCCCCAAGTGCTCAATCGCATCGCGAATCAACAGGGGAATTGTGTAGCGCTCCCCCTCCACCCTTAAGAAGTTCCAACGCTTCAGAGGAATCAAGCCATCCGTATCGCCATCCATTGGTACACCCTGTGCTTGCATTAATTCTTTCATCAATTGCAACAATTGCAACAGTGGATTTTGATTTGTATCTCCAAGAATTATAGTTGCTAATGGATGATCACTGAGCAACGCCTTTGCCGCATCCTCCGTGAAGCCACCCCGACACACCACCAATACGTCCAACGCCTTGCGCGCTTTTTCGCCCAGTTCTTGCGCTCGCATTTGTTCCAATGAGCGAAAGACCATCTCTTCTAATGCTTCTTCAGCAGTGTGTCCCTTCAAGCTCTGCAATTCCTCAATCACGCTGTCGACGGGCTTCACATCCAACAAGTCCACCGCAAACTCCATCAAGCGCGGATGATGGCGGCAGGCTTGTGCCAATAAGCGGCGCTGTTCGGGGGTAGGCATGAAGTCTGGTCGGGCCACGTCTAGCATTCGCTCTAACAAGATCAGCGCTTCTTCCGCCCCCATCGCGCTCAGCTCGTGCTTTTGGACTTGCGTATTCTTGTAGATGGGCCAACGTTGGCGGCTGGTCAACACCACGCGCACCCCGTTGCTAGAATCCAACTTGCCCAAAAAGTCCCGATACGCTTGGGCATCCTTCACCGATTCGGCGTTGTCCAATACGATCAACGCTTGTTTGGCGCAAAACTTGTGGATGATCTGATCTGTGGGCGTGTTGGGCTCTAGTTCCAGATGGCGCGCCATTTGTTCCAGCAACCCCAATGGGCTCGATATGTCGCTCACAAAATGCCACACTGCCCCATCAGGGAAGCGCTCGCTCGCCCGCGCCAGTTCGGCCGCCATGCGCGTCTTGCCCAAGCCGCCATAGCCCAAGATGAACAACGGGCGCGCGTCATCAGCTAATTTTTGCTCTAAGTCTTCCCAATCCTTGCGCCGCCCCACCAATTCATACTGCACGAGATCATT
>RFHA01000228.1 GCA_003696565.1 Chloroflexota bacterium | reverse complement strand
GCAGATTGGCGCGAAATTACCCGCCTCAGTGTCAATGCACAACCAGATGGGCGGATTGTACTCACCCCTGCTGGTCACGCTGCGTTATATGTTGGCGCAACAAATCAACGCTATGTACACGGCATTATGGGGGATGATCTGGAAGGGGTTTCTTTGTTGGTTTTTGATCTACAAGATGGCAGTATTATCAGTACAGTAGATTTAGACGGCGACTCTGTTTTTGAAGGGCTTTCTCCCTTCTGGGCGGATGTTAATGAAGACGGCAAGCTCGATTTAATCACTACAGTAAGTAATGCAGCACAAGGCGCACAGATTCGTGTCTATCAGGATGATGGGTCAATCTTAGCGCAAGGACCGGCTATCGGGCGCGGAGGACGTTGGCGACATCAGCTTGCCTGGGGAGCATTCGGCATCAATGGGGAAAATTTATTGGTTGAAGTTCTGACCCCACATATCGGGGGCGTTGTTGGGTTTTATCGTTATGATGGCGCAGGCAATTTAGAAATCATTGCTCAACGATCTGGCTATACCTCACACGTTATTGGTTCGCGTAATTTAGATATGGCAGTTGCAGGTGACTTTGATGGTGATGGTCAATTGGAAATCGTCTTACCTTCTCAAGATCGAACTCGTATCGCTGGATTAGGGCTAAACACAAATGGTGATATTGAAGAAAAATGGTCTTTCCCATTAGATGGCTTATTGGTCACTAATTTGTCAGCGATCACAATGGATGACGGAACATTAGCATTAGCAGTGGGCATCATGACAGAAAATGGTGGGATTTTGCGCTTGTGGTACTGAGTCTTTATGACAAGCCTCACCTCTCTGTTTTAGGGTTCTCTTGCTATAATCAAGTTCATTGTGAGTAAAAAAATATTTTAAGGAGTACCGTAATGGGAATTCCCCCTATTGAAGTTCAGAAATATGGTCAAAGTATCTGGATGGATAATATCCGTCGTAAGTTACTTCTTGATGGCACATTCCAGACCTTGATAGATGAATATGGTGTTGTCGGTGTCACCTCTAACCCGACAATTTTCCAAAAAGCGATCGGCAACTCAGATGATTACGATGAAAGCATTACCAACCTGTTAGACTTACCTGCAGAAGAAATCTATGAAAAACTAGCCATCCAAGATATTCAAATGGCTACAGATTTATTCCGCCCAATTTATGACCAAACCAACGGCAGAGATGGTTATGTGAGTTTGGAAGTATCTCCCCGTTTAGCACGAGATACTCAAGGAACAATAGCAGAAGCCAAACGCCTGTTTGCTGCTGTCAATCGCCCCAATACCATGATCAAAATTCCCGCCACACCAGAGGGTATTCCCGCAATTGAAGAAGCGATTGCCAATGGGATCAATGTCAATGTGACTTTAATTTTCTCAGTAGAAAACTATATACAAGTTGCGGAAGCATATATTCGCGGGTTAGAACGCCGCCTGCAAGCTGGTGAGCCAATTACCCACATAGCCTCTGTTGCGAGCTTCTTCCTAAGCCGTATCGATACGATGGTAGACAAAATGTTAGAAAGTAACATTCATGCTGCCAAAATGCGCGGAGATATGGACCATGTCCAGATGAATAACCGACTTTTAGGGACAGCCGCTATTGCAAATGCTAAACTCGCCTATAAACGCTTTTTGGAGATTTTCCAGGGAGAGCGTTTTACCAAATTACGAGAAGCCGGTGCAGCTGTACAACGTCCTTTATGGGCATCCACCAGTACCAAAAACCCCGCCTATCCAGACACAAAATATGTTGATGCCTTGATTGGGCGTGATACCGTCAATACCGTTCCACCAGAAACATTAGAAGCATTCAAAGACCACGGGACAGTGGCAGGTGAGACAATTCTTGATAACATCGATGAAGCAGAGAATACCCTGCACATGCTCGCAGAAGTTGGGATTAATATGGAAGATGTTACATCCCGCTTACAAAACGATGGTGTTGATGCGTTTATGAACTCCTTTGAAGAGTTACTCGCACAAGTCGAACATAAACGCTTGTTATTAAACACAGGAATGCAAGAGCGCATGAAAATTGCATTAGGGATTTATGGTGAGCATTATAAAAAAGCTCGTCAAAAACTTAGTGACGAATTCTTTAATTCACGTCTGTGGAACCATGATGGCAGTTTATGGAAAGATCACGGACCAACAATTAATAAGATTCAAAACCGACTTGGATGGCTCGATGTTATCCAAACAATCGATATTGAACGCCTTAAAAAACTTCAAGAAGACGTTAAAAACACAGACATTTCACAAGTTGTATTACTTGGAATGGGCGGTAGCAGCCTTGCCCCAGAAGTGTTAATGCTTACATTTGGGAATGCGGAAGGCTTTCCCCCGCTTTTCATGCTAGATAGCACACATCCGGCGCAAATCAAACACATTCAAGATCAAATCAATATCGAAAAAGCGTTATTCATCGTCGCCAGTAAATCCGGCAGCACAATAGAAACAAATGCCTTCTATCAATATTTTTATGAGCTAACAGGCAAAAACGGTAAGCAATTTATCGCAATTACAGATGAAGGCAGCCAACTACATCAAATTGCACAAGCACAAGGATTCCGTGATCTATTTCTTAACCCCGCTGATATTGGTGGACGCTATAGTGCTTTAAGTTATTTCGGCATGGTGCCTGCGGCACTGATTGGGCTTGATTTAGATAAAGCTTGGAAAAGCGCAACCACCATGATACAAATGTGTGCAGATGGTGTTCCAGATGACACAAATCCCGGATTAAGCTTGGGGGCAATTTTAGGGGCACTGGGTACAGAAGGACGCGACAAAGTCAGCATTACAACTAGCCCTAGCATTGGCTCATTTGGTAATTGGGTAGAGCAGCTTGTAGCAGAAAGCCTCGGTAAGGAAGGCAAAGGATTATTACCTGTTGTGGGTGCAACCGTTGGTCGTCCACATGATTACGCAAGTGATCGTCTATTTGTTTATCTTAAAGTCGAAGATGATCCGGCTAATGATGATATTGATGCAGGAATCCGCGCCCTTAGAGAAGCCGGTCATCCCCGTGTCACCCTGCTATTAGAAGACACTTATGCCATTTTTGGCGAATTCTTCCGTTGGGAATATGCTACCGCTGTCGCCGGTAAAATGCTTGGAATTAACCCATTCGATGAGCCAAATGTGACAGAAAGTAAGCAAAATACCAAACGTCTACTAGATGAATACATTCAACATCAAGCATTACCTCAAAACTCCCCATTACTTAGTGGCGAAATCGTCGATCTATACCTAGGAGAAGACACTCTTAACCCATTACAAGAACTACGTAAAGCACATGGGTATGACTTCAATAGTCAGATAGAATTACTCGCTGCACAAATTGCTGGCACAATGTCTGGAGATTACTTTGGGTTATTAGCGTATCTCCCTTACAGTCAGCACATTATTGATAAACTAGAAACAATTCGTCGTCGTCTACGTCATGTAACAAGACGCGCTGTAACATTAGGATTTGGTCCGCGCTATTTGCATAGCACCGGACAATTCCACAAAGGCGGACCTAACAACGGGGTATTTTTCCTCATCACAGCTAACCATCAATACGACATGAATATACCCAATAGTCCATATACCTTTGCCATTTTGAACGATGCACAAGCACTAGGTGATATGGAGGCTTTACAAGCTCATCAACGCCGTGTGATTCGTATCCATATTAAAAGCGATACTGAAACCGGATTAGAGACCTTACTAGCGGCAATTGACTTTGTGGAAAATCGTCGACACTAATAACGAGGAAGTCCCTCAACACTGGGGGACTTTCCCTATCGTATTTTATGTAGTATTTACTTCATAGAAAGCTATAAATGTTTTTTTTATATTTCATTGGTAAGATGGTGCAATTCTATCACGATATTCAGAGGAAATGACCTTGATACAAGACATCATTTTAAGTCCAACTTTTATCTTTATCATCATCACCGTCATGCTGCTTTATGTTAGCCGCTGGGCGTTGTTTATTGAAAAAGAATACCCGGGCTACTTTTTAGGATGGTTGATGTCAATCTTTTTTATCATCATATATCAAAGTATTACCGGTAAACCTGAACCAGAAACAACCGAAACAGTTGAGCAAGTTACCGAAAACTTACCTTTCTTTCAGGTGATGTTATTCTCGCTTATGGGGCTAGGTACTGGTTTTGGAATTACGTATTACATCAACACATTGATCCGAACCCGTCCACGTCAGTCCGCCAGTGTCGCCATTACAGTGTTTACATTAGTGCTATTGTTGTTTTTTCTAACTGATACAAGTACAGCCACTGCTCGTTATATCGGTATCTTTGCGCTGGGTTTTGCAACAGGAGCATTAAGTAAAGTTGTATTTTTCGGTAACCGCGCCAATACATCATCCCGCCCTAGCGAGCGTATCCGTGCCCAAAATGTTGAACCAGACGTACCACCCAGCGCAGACATAGATAAATCGCAACGGCGTTTTGATGAAATTCGTCGCCGTTTTAAATAGACGATTACCCTACGCCACGCATCATGCAAATAAAATCTATGATACAATGCGCCACTGTAAATAAAAGCAAGTGAGGAAACAACATGCGTGTCCCTGGATGGTTAATTGCCCTAGCTGGTTTGGGATCGTTTATATTCCTAACATTACTGTGTTCATTTGTCAGCTATAGTTTTACAAGGCAAGCAGTCATTGATGCTCGTGAACAAGGGCTGGAGGTTTCTTCAATCCAAGAGCTTGTTGACTTTGTTTTGAACCCCCCCAATGCAGATGAGGCAGCAGCTATTCTATTAAGCGGTATAAACACAAGCAGTGTCATTAATACCCCTGTTCCATTTGAGGTTCAACCAACAGCCACACCTGCTTATAGCATTACACCACTTGCTCCACGTACACCCAATGCCCCACAACCAACTGCAGAAGTTATTGCAGACCCCAACGTTGTCTTTGGTTATGACCGAATCAATATCTTACTCATGGGGATTGATCAGCGGGGTGATGAAATTGAAGATCGCTTTCGTACTGATACCATGATCTTAGTACAAATTGACCCTATTCGGAAAGCAATCGGGGTACTTTCTTTCCCACGTGATCTATGGGTGCAAATACCCGGTTTCCAATCGAATCGTATCAACACCGCTAATTATTTGGGTGATGGTGCAGAGTTACCTGGTAGAGGTCCTGGTTTGGCGATGGAAACTATCCGTGTAAATTTTGGCATCCCCGTCCAAAAATACATCATGATTAATTTTGATGTGTTTTTTGCTATTGTGAACACTATTGCACCAGATGGTGTTGAAATTTGTGTCACAGAAGAAATCTATGACCCCAAATACCCTGATGGTGGGCGTGGCACAATTGAAGTCCGGTTTGAACCGGGTTGCCAAACAATGAATGCTGAACGTTTATTACAATATGCGCGTACCCGTGCTACATTTGGAGGTGATTTTGATCGTAATCGCCGTCAGCAAGAAGTCCTGCGTGCAGTGCAGAATGAAGTGTTGAGTGCTGGGGGCATTCGCAATTTTGTTGAACAAATTCCAACACTTTATAATCAACTCGCCGGTAGTTACCGAACAAACCTAACATTAGAAGAAATTCTTGCTTTAGCGGTTTTACTTAGTGAGATTCCACAAGATAATATCACCTTTGGCGCGATTAATGAATTACACATAACCCCTGCCCTTAATGCTGAGGGAGACCAAATTCTCATCCCAAATTACAATCAAATTCGGTTTGTCATTCAACAAACTTTTGATCCGCAACCTGACTTATCTTTAGCTGATTTACAAGTTCGTGCTGCGGAAGAGGAAGCCACCATTATGGTGTACAACAATACAAGCATCAGTGGATTAGCTGGACAAACACGGGATTGGCTAACAAGTCGTGGTGTCAATATCTTGAATGTCGCCAGCGCAGACCCTCCGGCTAATATACCAGAGATTTTTATCCTTGATTTTACGGGTAACCCCTGGACAACTCGTTACCTAGCAGAGTTAATGGGGCTTCCTCAATCGGCGATCCAACCCGGAGCTGGCAGCAATATACAAACAAACGCCGATGTCGTTATTTTAGTTGGATCAAGTGTACAAGAGCTGCTAGCAGCAAATTAGACATTGTAACAAAAGGCAGAATCACATCTTATGGCTATACTTCGTGTGTTTTATCCAGATAGCAATACCCGTGATTATCAACTACCGCCCACACATGGACAAATTTTTTTGATTGGGCGCGCCGATAATGCTAATTTACAATTTGAACACAACCCTGATTTTGATTTTGTCTCCGATTATCACGCCTACATTATCAACCAGCACGGACAATATTTTATTTGTGATGGTTCACCTGATGGCACCCCAAGCATTGTTGGGACATTTGTCAATGGCAAGCCTATTAGCAACCAGCCCTATCCATTAACTCCTAATGACAAAATCACAATTGGTAGCAGTAACTTTGGGATTCCTATACAGTTCATAACAAACCAAACACAACCACAATATTCACAACAATTGCCTTATTATGGGCAACATCCTTCAGCAAGCTATCCTATGCATCATTACAATAGTGTCACGGTGAATGGTATACAATATCAACTTGCTGGTTTCGGCACGCGCTTAGTTGCTTATATCATTGATGGGATTATTCTAAGCATTATCAGCAGTGTCGTTGTGACAATCATCTGGTCATTATTTGGACCGAATATTAATAACGAGCTTTATAACCT
>RFHA01000227.1 GCA_003696565.1 Chloroflexota bacterium | reverse complement strand
TAGGTGTTGGGTGTGTGTAATAGGCTATGGTAAACAAGGTTGAGTAGATGGATTTTAACTTTTCTTTAACATTTTGAAGTTGCATACAATGAATAGACTTTGCATCTTTGTGATGCGGATGATATTGTCCGTGCTAAAAATATCTGCATTATGGAGCAAAAAGATGTATTGCTTGCCCCTTCGCACATCGCTGAGAAAGCAGAATTGATCGCAAAAAACAACGATGTGCTGGCGTTTCGCTCTCAGAAGGTTGTGCACGTCAAAGGAGAGCATGGCACGATTAAGCTTCGTCGTCGTGCTATTGTCTCGACTGTACAGGTAGAGCAATTCAAAGAGCAGGTTGTTAAAGCATTCGATTGACCATTAGCACCTGACGCTTTTGCGTCGGGTGCTTCTTTTTTGAAAAAAAAATAAAATGAAAATAAAACTCAATATAGGTGACTCTTATTTTAGCAATGGCATTTATGCTGCCATAGAGATTATATTTATTTATAAATACGACAGGCTTTTAGCTCTGGTCAATAATGGGGAGGTGAGTGATGACAAAATATCTCGAATTTTATCTTTCGTTAAAGACGTTTCAGAGGTTGCGTATAATGGCATTGTAAAAGACATGTTGGAGTGGGCAGCTATGATTTCGCTGCTTGATGGCGTTGATCAAGATGTCGCTGACAAAATATATAACTTCATATTGTCGGCGACTCAATATAATGAAGAGCATAATATCTCTGAAGTCGAGTTTATACTTGACAATATATCCACGACGCTCGTGGCTGGTGCAGTAGGGGCGGGGCTTGTTAATCCGGCACGGGCTTTTGCTTCTCTCCCATCTGAATGCAGGGAAAAAGTTGCAGAAGCGACCTGGACTCAGCGACTTGTTGCTGAGTATGACGATGAGGGTAATCCTCTAGTTTGGAGGGAAAAGACGATGGTATATATATCATACAAAATAAAAGTGCCTGAAATTCTTGACATTGAATTTACGGCTGTGCGCTGCATTTGCCCTTCGACGGGACAAACACATTGGTTGCTTGTCCCTGAAAGGCTTATTAAAAATCCTCGTGCGGCTGTGGCCTGGACGTGTATGATTCCGCGCGCGCTGCTTGATCGTGGATGTTATGTTATAAAGCGTCAAGGGGATGTTTTCCTATTCGAATTGACAGAGGGTTTATCTAATGAAGAAGTAAAAGAGATGATTCAATCTGAACTTGTACATCATCCGGAGAAAACGTTTTGGGAGAGATATGTCGATGAAGCGTAAATTTTATATTATAGAACAATATTCGTGCTCTGTGCTTGATAAACAGAGCACGGAATCTCGTTTCTCTGTATTCTATATAAATAAAGGGAGAAAGATAAGAATCGTTAGCTTTGCAGGGAGATATTTTGGCATAACGACACTAAATTCTGCAATTATATGTCGTGACGAAATTTATACTGAATCTAAAAATGTGATACATGAGTAAAAATAAACTTTTTGGCCCCGCCGACGTGTGTCTTAACAATATGACCATGTGGGACAAAACAATCCTTCTGACAGAGGTATTTGCATTTTTGCCTTCTGAATGGCACGGTGAGTATATAAGTAGTGAAGAGTTATTTGCATATGCTCATCCTGACTTGCTCTCTGAAAAAGCGCGTGAATATGTGCGTAGTTTGGGTGTTATAAAGATAACAACGCCACTATTGGGAATGGATTTTAAAAATAATATGGCACACGCTGAAATAAACGGCGTTCGCTTCACAGAGTGTAAAGAGCTTGTTGAAAAGCTTTATAGTACTGTGACTTACGTAGAGCTTCTAACAATGAAATTTATCATGAGCAAGGAGCAATACTTTGCTCATGTTTTTGATAATATTTCAGATCGTACAGTCGCAACGAAGTATGTATTTCGTAAGCGCGTGAGGATTGATGTGCAACAATATCTTCGCGCGCTCAAAGAAGGGCTGATCAGGCGCGCGAAGTGGAATGCAGCTCTTGATGTTGATAGCGAAGTGATCAGAGATGTGTCTAAGTTATCTCAATTCGCGAAAGAGTTGTATATATGATGTGGTATATAATTAAAAGGTGTGCGCTTTGCGAACGCTCAGGAACCTATATTATTTATAACGAAATTTATACTGTAGTATTTTTTGCAAGGCTGTACGTGTATAATAGTTACAATAGACTTATTATTGACGATATAAGTGTAAACGTAATTGTGAGGCGCAAGTCTGTGTTAAATCGGTCGGTGTTAGTAAAAGTTAGCGATGACTACCTACATAGTGCGCAAGAGAAGGATGATTAATACATCTCTTTATAGAGATGTATATATGCTATGCAAGCAAGATAATCTTGCGATCTTTTTTGTTATGATAGAATATTATGATAATTTTTTACGTATTAGGAATGAAGAAGGAAACACTATAGCGCGATTTAGTTATAATAGTTGCAATAATGAACATAACTTTATAG
>RFHA01000226.1 GCA_003696565.1 Chloroflexota bacterium | reverse complement strand
TTGGGGTGTTGATGTGTTTGTGGCTGGCAACTAAGTCCGGACGCATATCCTTGATGCTGTGTTGGGTGGCAGGGTTTATTGGTGTATTCAGCCATGAAAATGGCATTCTGCTTTTGCCACTGCTGATTGGCTATTTAGGTGTGGTGCGCGGCTGGCAATTCACACGGCGGGATTGGCTGATGATCGTGCCCAATACAGCGATCGTTGCGTTGTATATCGTGTTATGGCTGACATTTAGCCCAAATGACGAAGCCCGCACGTTAACACAAGATTTTCCAGCGGCATTTGCGGTGATGATTCAGGGTCTGATCTATCCATTTGCATCCTTAGCTCGCCCGTTTATACATGCGGATGCTGATCCCTGGCTGATTATCGTTAGTGCTGGGGCACTCATTAGCTGTTTCCTGTTATGGTGGTGGCACAAAAAAGGCGCGCGGTTTGCTTGGTTTGGGGTTGGCTGGTATGTGCTGGCGATTTTGCCCGCCGTGATCTTTTTGCCAGCGGGTTATGTCCTCGGTCAAACACGCTTGGCGTTGTTTGCTTCTGCTGGTGGCGCGATGTTCTGGGGGGTGACCCTGGCGGCAATGTGTCGATCACGATGGTTGATTTTCCCTGCGATGGTGCTGATGTTTGGCGCGGTGTTAATTAGCCTGAATTTTTTGGGGATGCGCCGGGGCGATTTTTTGCGCTTGGCGGCGTATAATCATGATCTTGTGCAGCAGTTTATTCATGATGATGTGTTGCACACGGGTGCGGTTATCCTCAACGCACCGGCATATATTGCCCCGCTAGATCAAAACCGCCGCTTTTTGATCGGTACAGAAGGCGTATTATGGACAGACCCCTCACTCGACTACAGTCAGCAGGTTTGGATGAATACCCCGCTGGAAATCCGTGATGTGGTGGCAGTGACGCATTTGGCAACCTTGAACGCCACGCACTATCGCTTTAACCCACATGGGCAGGTGATGGATGGGCAACCGTTGATCGACTTATTAAAAAGTGGGCGGCAGGTCTATCGCACCCAATTTGAAGGGGATGCGTTTTATTTGGTCAAAGTGGCGGGAGAAAACACCGTGCCTGCTGTTCCCCTGGCGGATTTTGGTGAAATGCAGTTGTTGGATGGTCATGCGGTCTTTCATGATGGGCGGTTGATCGTCTCCTTGACCTGGCAAGTGCAACAGCCCATGCCTGTTAAAACGTTTTTGCATGTGCATTGTGATGATGTGTTGATCGCACAGTCAGACGGGTATGCCTGGGGGGATGTTTATCCGTTTCACTTGTGGCAGCCGGGGGAAGTTCAAACCGATATACGCACGGTGTTTATTGATAGCCCGCCGGATTGTTTAAAAGTGTATGTTGGGCTATATGCTGAACTTGCGGACGCGCCACGTTTGCCTGCCTTTGACCCGCAAGGGATACGCTATGTTGATGATCGTGTTTTGCTCCTTGTGGAGGCGAAATAGATGACAAGTTTGATTCTGTTGATTGTTAGTTTGCTGTTGGGGCTTTATGTACTGGTGTTGCGGACGACTCTGCGTGATTTGCAGACCGATTTACGGGTGCATCGTGCCAAAACATCGCGATACATTGAACAAATTACACAACGTAAGGCGCAATTAAGCCAAACCATACAACATTATGATTATCAAAACAGCTTGATGATGGCGTTGGCAAATAGTGCCTATGACGCGCTGATTGTGGTGGATGATGAATGCCGTGTTATTGCGCTTAACCAGGCTGCGCAAACCTTATTCCCCGCTGAGCAGCCTGTGAACCAAAAGTTGATTGACCTTACCCATAAAACCGAGCTAAGTATGATGGTGGATGACGCGCTGATTAATCAGGAGGTCTCTTTTGAAGAGCAGATGACGATTGATGACCGGCATTATCGTGTGCGCGCACAGGTTTATCGGCTGGGGGAACAGGTATTTGTTGGCTTGGCGTTACATGATATTACGCAACTCGTCAAATTGAACCGTGCCCGCCGCGATATGGTGGCGAACATCAGCCATGAACTGCGCACACCGATCGCCAACATCCGCTTGATTATCGATGGTTTATTCCATGAGCAGGATAAACCCAAGCGGAAGGACACCATTTCATCCCTGCGGGCAATTGCCAAGGAGACGGATAACTTATTATGGCTGGTGCAGGAGATGTCCGATTTATCCATGATTGAATCCGGGCAGTCCATTGTACGCTTGGTGGAACAACCCCTGGAGGATATTGTGGAAGAAGCTGTTGAGCGCATGGCGGAACGCAGCGATGCCCATGATATTCAACTGGTTCGGCACATTCCCGCTAAGCTGATGGTGCTGTGTGACCGTGATTTGATCCAGCGGGTGTTTGTCAATTTGATCCATAACGCGCTCAAGTGGTCACCACGCGGGGATGCCGTGACCATCAGCGCGGTGGAGCAGGGCGATGAGGTGGTCATCACCGTGCTAGATAACGGACCTGGCGTGCCACCCGAAGCCGTTGATCGTATTTTTGAGCGGTTTTATCAGGTGGATGCATCGCGCTCTAGTGGGGAAGGGAGTGGCTTGGGCTTGGCGATTTGCCGCCACATTGTGGAAGCGCACGGCGGGCGCATTTGGGCGGAGAGCAACGCCAACGGTGGCGGCGGACGCTTTAGTTTTACCCTGCTGAGCGTGCCACCAGCTGATGACACGCCCCCCAGACCTAACTTTGCCCTATGATTCCGCCGTTTGATCTAACCAGGCTTGCCAAAGCTGCCGGAGTGCGGCGTTCGCCCGTAAGAAGTGCAGCCTGCCCGCTGCCCCGCCACACACCACACGGAAATCCGCCGTCCATACCGTGACACGGCTAAATAATCCTGTATCACTGATGAAGGGGGTGACATGCTGCCAAATGCTGATCAGGGTGTATATGTTGGTGCGCCAGACGGCAGGGCGTTCCCCCTGTGCGCGCTGTGCTTCTGCCCATAACCGCTCCGCCTCCTCCCCTGTCATTTGCCGGATAAATGTGCCATCACTATC
>RFHA01000225.1 GCA_003696565.1 Chloroflexota bacterium | reverse complement strand
TAACTCAATTAAAGCGGCAGCCATCATCGTCTCGATAGGCGCATCAACCCCTGTCCATATTTTGAAAGATAAAGCCCCTTGTCGAACTAACATCCCCAAGCCACCAATAGCACGCCCACCGTGCGCTTCTGCCTGCTGCATCAAACGAGTTGTATGCGGGCGATAAATCATGTCATAAACAACTACATCACGCGGGAAAGGCACACCGTCAATCCAGGGGGATGTGTCCACATGTGGATACATCCCAACCGGCGTGCAATTAATAATCAGATTGACAGGACGTTCTACAGCTTCGTCCAGTGTAACCGCATCAACAGATCGTATACCAGCAGAAACAGCTAAATCAGCCAGCATGACCTGTGCTTTTTGCAAAGTACGGTTAACCACCGTTACATGGGCACCTTCCCTCACCAAACCATAAACTGCTGCCCGCGCAGCCCCTCCTGCACCCAACACAATCACATGCTGATTTAACAAAGGGATTCCATGGGCTTTAAGATCGCTAATAAACCCATCAACATCGGTGTTTGTTCCCATATTGTTACGGAAATCAATGGTGTTCACCGCGCCAACCGCCCGCGCAACATCATCCGGCGTGACAAGTCGCATCACAACTTGTTTGTGTGGAATGGTCACATTGATCCCAACATAACCATGCCGCATTGGCTCTAAGACACCATATTTCACAATATCTGGCGGGATTGCCATCGCGTCATATTGCCAATCCATACCCAATGCCTTAAACGCAGCATTATGCATAGCTGGGCTAAGACTTTGTTCAACGGGCCAACCAATCAACCCAACACGATTTGTCATAATTCCTCAAATCATTCTCTTGTCACTGAACGACATCAATACGTGCGTGTAATACACGTAACACATCCGCAAAACCCGGGAATGAATCAGCCGTACATTTGGCATCTAAAACAGTCGTCTCACCTTCAGCAACTAAGCCGGCAATGCTCAGACTCATCGCCACACGGTGATCATCATGCCCATCTACCACTGCGCCTTTTAGCGTCTGTCGTCCTATGATACGAAAACCATCCGGCGTTTCAGTAATAGTCGCCCCAAGTTTACGGAGTTCCGCGCTCATCACCGCAATACGATCTGTTTCTTTAACGCGCAACTCTGCTGCGTCACGGACAACGGTTTCGCCATCCGCACAGAGTGCAGCGATCATCAAAGCAGGGAACTCATCAATCATCCGTACAACTGCCGCGCCACCAATTTCAACGCCTCGTAAATCACTAGCCTGAACATGAATATCGCCTACAGGTTCACCGGCTTCTTCCCCCGTCTCCGTCACACTGATTTTACCGCCCATCGCCTGTAAGACATCTAGTAAACCGGTACGAGTGGCATTGAGATTTACATGACGGATGATGATGTCACTCTTTGGCACAATACAACCGGCTACCATCAAAAATGCCGCAGAAGAAAAATCTCCTGGCACTGTCATGTCAAACGGCTTGAGTGGTAAAACAGGTTTTATCGTCATAGATTGACCGTTAACCTGAATATCTGCCCCCATCGCTTTCAGCATCACTTCAGTGTGATCACGCGCTGGTCCCGGTTCAATAACGGTGGTCTGCCCTTCTGCAAATAAGCCAGCCAACAATACTGCACTTTTTACTTGGGCACTGGCAACAGGCAAAGTATATTCAATTCCATGTAGTTTTGCCGGTTTAATTGTCAATGGGGCACGGTCATTCTCTCCACAAATGTTTGCCCCCATCTGTACGAGCGGCGCAATCACGCGCTTCATAGGACGGCGGCGGAGTTGTTCGCTACCATCCAGCACAGAGGGAAAAGGCTGCCCCACCAACAAACCAGCTAACAGGCGAATCCCCGTCCCAGCGTTGACAAGGTTAAGCGGGGCATTTGGTCTTTGGGGTGTTGTGCCATTAATCAATAATTCGGTTGGGGTAATTTCATCAATCTGCACCCCTAAAGCGCGTACCGCATTCAAAGAGGCGAGTGTATCCCCTGCCCGTAACCACCCACGTACACGGCTGACACCATCCGCTAATAAACCACCAAATAAAACCGCCCGATGACTAATTGATTTATCCCCAGGGACATGCACTTCCCCTTGTAATCGATCAGTCGGTTGAATGATGAACTTATCCATCTGTTGCAATTCTCCCCATTTATGCCCCACAAAGGCGGTACTGTTTATCGACGCTCATAATATTTTGTCCAATTGATGCGTGCTTGTCGCATGGGTTTTAATGTTTCACGCAGGCGATCTTGATCGTTTGAGATAAGCATTGTTTCCAGCAGAGCCAATTGTACCCGAAAATGTGCTAAAAGCTCAGCAATCGCTTGTCGATTCGTGCTGACAATATCGCTTATCATGGTGATATCGCTACCAGCCAAACGAGTCATATCACGAAAACCGCCCGCCGCTAACGTCCACACCGCTTCATCTTGCTCCGCCTGACGTAAGGCAGTTGCCATCAATGCAGCACTCAAAAGATATGGGACATGGCTGATCGTTGCCACAACTCGGTCGTGTCGCTCAGCATCCATCTCTACGGGCATCGCCTGAATCGCCTCTACCAAGCCTAAAGCCCGCAAGCGTGTGGCAGGGGTTGTGCGGCGTGTATCACACAACACAAAAGGCTTGCCATGATAAAGCGTTGCATCGCTAACCTCAATGCCATTGGTCTCTTTACCAGTCATTGGGTGCCCACCAATGGCATGAATCCCGATCGGCAAGCGTCCCATCGCCTCACAAATATCGGCTTTGGTGCTGCCAATATCAATCAAAAGTGTGTTTGAGCGTAAATAAGCCCCAATGCGATTTTGAACCAAATCAAGGATTACCCGCACCGGCGTAGCCAAAATCACAGTATCAGCCTCATGCACGGCAGTATAAAGATCATCGGTTGCATAATCCACAATTTGCTGCTGCACCGCATAATCACGGGTTTTAGGGTCTAAATCCATGCCGATAATACAACGGGCACGCTCACGTAATGCCAGTGCCAATGAGCCACCCATTAAGCCTAAGCCAACTATCGCCAATTTATCACTAAAAAAACTGGTCATGCTGTACGTCCAATTGCCTCCGCAATCCGTTGAATATGTGTCATCAATTGTTGGAATTGTGGAACAGAGACGGTCTGCCGCCCATCAGACAAAGCTGCTTCGGGGTCTGTATGAACTTCAATAATTAACCCGTCTGCGCCAGCAGCGACCGCCGCACGACTCAGCGCATCCACATACTCCCGCTTACCAACAGCATGACTAGGGTCTGCAATCACCGGTAAATGTGAAAGATGTTTAAGAACAGGAATAGCATTTAAGTCGAAGGTATTGCGGGTATATTTTTCAAATGTACGGATGCCCCGTTCACACAACATTACACGGTTATTTCCATGAGACAGGATATATTCCGCCGCCATCAGCAAATCCTCCATAGTGCTACTCATGCCTCGTTTGAGCAAAACAGGATGCTGGCTTTCCCCAACCGCATGTAATAAGGCAAAATTTTGCATGTTGCGCGCGCCAATTTGCAATACATCCGCATATTGACAAACCAATGGCACTAAATTGGAATCCATGACTTCTGTAACCACTGGCAAGCCGGTTTGCTCACGCGCTTCTGCTAGCCACTGTAATCCTTTTTCACCATGCCCCTGAAAGCTATACGGCGATGTGCGTGGTTTATAAGCCCCACCACGCAAAGCGACCGCCCCAGCTTCTTTCACAGCATGAGCAATATCAATAATTTGCTCACGGCTTTCTACTGAACAAGGACCGGCAATAACTTGTACCTTATTCGCGCCAAACACCTTGCCCCGCACATTAACAACAGTATCTTGGGGATGCATCTCCCGGCTCGCCAATTTATAAGGAACAGTGACACTAGCAACCCGTTCTACACCGGGCAATGCCTCATATTTTTTGGGGTCAAAGGGTTTGTCACTTTCTCCAACAACCCCAATTAAGGTTTGATTATCCCCATCTGCCAAGTTAACCTGGTATCCATCCGCCTCAATCTGTGAAATAACTTCAGCAACATGCTTAGCGGAGGTTTTAGGTTTCATGATAACAATCATTCTTCAATTGACTCCTTATTCAAGACGACCTTGTTTTTTGGATAAAAAAAATCCGGGCGTAATTTCTCCGCACCATTCATATAAACATGCACCAATTCATCAATTGCTTTTGATGTATTCCAATGAATTAACACACGGATACACATCTTTAAGCCAGTGGGAACATCTGCCTCTTGCATCCCCATCAAAGCGGTATCGTTCCAGCCTAGTAAGCGTGCTGCTTTGGCTGGATAAGCGGCTGTAAGATCAGGGGTGGTTGTAAAAAACACACTAGCAACATCCTTCTCCTCAATGCCGTTATAATCAATCAACGCTTTTAATAACTCCTGTGTAGCAGAAATCATCGCTTCTTCAGTATTTTCACGCACTGTTGTTGCACCACGCACGCCACGCATCATCAACATAGACCATCTCCTTAATGAAAATATGAAAAACTCATAAAACAACAAAAAAGGCGCGGGTCTGTTGCCCTGCGCCTCTATTTTGCCCGAAATTGTTCCGGTTTATTGATTGGCACGCAAGCACACTCGACCCTGCATCATGTGGTTTGCAAAGTAATAAAAGCCGAGTGCATAAAAAAACATCAAAATCAATAACCCTTTGTTGAACCGTCTGCGAAAGAGAATAGCGCAGATGATGATACGTTGTCAACACATTGCTAAAAAATGATGCAATCCGCCTAAAGGCTCTTATGCTGATTGCCCATGCCGCGCAGCAATACGCATCAGCCATTCTTCAACTTGCTCATCGGATAAGATCGAATCAATTGTAAGCTGTGCGGTTAACCCAGCAAAGGGTGCTGTCATGCTGAACATCCGTGTGTATGGTGGCTCACTGAGTAACATAACCCGCACCCCATCAAATTTATGAATATCCGCTGGTTTGCCTTCTCCCCAAATCCAAAACGGCTTTGCATCGTAAACATCAAGCGTACCGTCTGACTTTAGTGCCTGCCAATTAGCATAGTTGAACTGGATACTGGCAGATGGTGGGTCAGCCACTTGGCGGCGAACACTTTCCACAACATGAACGGGTGGCTTATGACCAGGTAGCCAACCTTGTCGCTCATCACCAATCAGTGCATCCTCTAGCAAAGTGAACAATTGAAAATTACCCACAACGCCATTAATCCGCACAGCATAGCCACGCTTTAACCCGGGATGTAACACAATCAACGGCTCATCAATTAAAACAGTCAACAATTGATTTAACCAATCTAGCATGGGCAGCATAACAGGAAATTTTTTCAGCCGCGACATCAATAAGCCGTCCTCTTGTGCGCCCTGTAACGCCACCATCGAGCGAGAAGCCATTGCAATCATCGGGCGGCAAAGAATATCTATCGCAGCATAAGCTCCGGCTTTATCTGGCATACCAGATGCAACTTGATCCGCATAGTCACTAACCGCTTGCTCTGGGGTATAGGCATCATCTTGAAAATGCCCATCCTCTTTCGCACGGTCGATGCATGTCTGTGCGAATACAGCCCCAAGTCCTAGCATTTCTCCTAGCCGCGTGCGGATATGATCCACCGCTAGCTTGGGATGCGCCCCCTGCTCCACCAACGCGCCACACGTTAGTGAAACCATCGCACAACGCATCGGTGATGAAGCGAGAATAGCGTCTGTCATTTGAGCAATTGCATGATTGCGTTCATCTTCAGAAACAACTTCAGCTGCGCTCACGACATGCCCGGCAACTGTTTGTAACTCCTCAAATTCCACCGGACGCGACGCATAAACCAATTTTAAAAATTGATCAAGCACAGTTTGAATCATAATGCTTGCCGTAAATCTTTGGCTAGTTGACGCACTGCATCAACACCGTTTTGAGCAGCACGAACAAGCGCACTTCCAACAATAAACCCATCCACTAGATTGTTGACCATGCGGGCATGGTCTGGCGTGCTGATACCGAATCCAAGCACAAGGGGCTGTGTGGTTTGTTTCCGTAATCGTGTGATAAACTCTGCTAGGTCTGGCGGTAATTGTGTGCGCTCACCAGTGATCCCCGTGAGCGATACAACATAAATAAAACCAGTTGCTTGTTGTGTCACTAACTCAATACGCTGCTCATCACTAGTCGGTGCAAGAAAAAAGACCAACGCCATATTTTCCTGCTGGCAAGCTGAAGCAAAGAGATGTGCTTCTTCCGGCGGCAAATCTGGGATAATTAGCCCATCTGCACCTGCCGCTTTTGCATCCTGAACAAAACGATCTGTACCATATGCAATTAACGGGTTAAGATAACTGAACATCAGCATCGGTTGCTGAACATCCCGCGCCCGTAATTCACGCACAGCATCTAGCGCGGTACTAACAGTTGTGCCATTTTCCAGTGCAATCTGTGTCGCCGCCTGAATTGTGGGACCATCCGCTAGTGGATCGCTAAAAGGAATACCAATCTCAAAACCATCAACACCTTGTGCAGCCATCTGAGTAATGGCTTCAATTGACTCGGCATAAGTTGGGTATCCAATGGGGAAATATGGCAGAAAAGCAGCACGCCCTTCTGCATGAGTGCGTTGGAACATCGCTTGGATTGATTCCAAACCAGGCATCAAAAATCCTCCCCAAAATCATCATCAACAGTCAAATAGCCACGAAACGTGACCACCATATTGAGCAAGAACTCACTCAGTTCCACAGCGACCACACTGGCATTGTCAATCTGATCCATCAAATTTTCCATATCGTCCTGCAAGGCTTCAATCCACTCGCCCCGTCCAGTTTCTGAAATATGATCCATCGCAAAAGCGATCATGGCGATCTGCTTCTGTAAATTTTCAAATACATCAATTAAGGTCATCGCACCGCTTTCGGTTGCGTTAAAATCCACCACTGTGATCTCGGTCATTTTTTAAGTCCATTTCTACCAATTGAGCTACAAGCTATACAGGCTTGCCTTAAGCGGATATAACTTTACCACATCATACATTATTTTGTGATTCTGGCTCACTCCACGCCGCCAAGCCACCTTGAATAATACGGTTCATTAATTGAACGCGGAAGTGCCAGCTTTCCAACCGTTGATCATAAGCCTGTGCAGCCGCACGTTGCGTTGCCTTATCAGCTGCCGTATCACGAAATTGATCTGCCGATTCCCAGTCCAAGCCGTCTACCCATAGCGTGTCAATCGATAACCCTGCCCGATAACACCAAATCACCCATTCCGCATCAGTTGCAGGTGAATAAGTTGTTTGCCCACGCTGGACGATGATCTCAGCCGCTCGACGGCTAAACGATTTTGAACCAGACCCTAAATCTACCTTGATGCCGAGTAAATGAGAAAACACTGTGTTTATTGTCGTTTCTGTCTCAGTTAGTGCGCGTGGATGCGTATTAAATGCCGCTTCTGTCCGCCCAATCACCACGACATCCCGCCCCTGAATTGCCGTTGTTGTCTTAGTTAATTCAGCGGGGTGTGTTTCTATCCAACGAATCAGGCGATCTAAATCACAATATTGGATGGTCTGTGCATCGGTTTGCAACGCACGCATCATCGCAAGCGAGCGAGTGTGCATCTGACTAGAATCAGATTCAGCATGATCCACTAAGTTTTGCATTTGCGCCAATACTGAACTCGACACGTCAGATGGCATCACAACAATAATATGCTGATACAGTTCACGCAGATGGGGCAAAAATCGCTTTAGACGTGGCAACTCACCGCGTGGTCGCCAAGTTGTGGTTAATGCAAGCGTCACAGAACGGACTCCAAAATTTCACGCCAATGATCAATCCAACTAAAATGCCCACCGCCCGGCAAAAAATGCTCAACAGCGTTGGGTAACGTTTTGCTGATAAATCGTCCCATTTGTAATGGAACAATTGTATCCTGCTCCCAATACCATAGGTGAACTTGGTGTGGCACATCGTTCATGGGAAAACCCCAGGGCTTAACAAGCAATTTTGCCTCATGCACCCAACCATCAACGCCATTCCGTACCGCCTCTGGGCGATAGGCACGTACTTGCTCAGCAACTTCCGGGCGCATCAAGATGTTACGGTCATTTTCTGATGCACGCGCCAAGATTTGATCCCAAGCACGTTGTGGATCACGCTTTTCTTGCCACATTTGGAGCGATAGTAACGCCTTCAGCAACCAGCGATTCCATTTCGACACCAAATACGCCTGACGATAATCCTCGTT
>RFHA01000224.1 GCA_003696565.1 Chloroflexota bacterium | reverse complement strand
TACCAAGCCAATAGAATATGATAGGTAGCATCCAATGGGGCATTTAATGGCACAGTCAATTGGCGTACGATTTGAACACTTGTATCCTCTCGCCAAAATGTTGATGGATATCCTGGAAGCATACCGTCGTGCTGATCAACCAATACACCATCTTGTATCAACTGCACTGTTAGCGTCCAATCATCCGCTAGTGGTTGTAATACATCCCAGTTAAGAATAACATCCACCGTTTCCCCTGGTCGTACGTCGGTGTTGGAGATCGTGTATCCTGTTAATCGAATGGCATCACCAAAGACGACATCCACCTCATAACGTGTGTCCGGTGTAGTGTATCGCTCATCAATCAACAAAGTTCCATCCAACAAAAGCGTCTCTATTGGGTTACCTGCTCCATCTGTCATCGGCAGTGCCTCAAACAATGACGGACTAAACCACACCACCTGTAACCGGATCATCCGCGGGCTTAGTACAACATCTCCCACTTCATCCAGTTTAAGCTGCACGCGCGCCTTATATAGCTGATCTGGATCAAGTGAATCAGTTGCCGCCATACCTGGAAACACACCCGTAAATCCAAGTCGTTCATTCGTCACAGAATCAAGTGCGGTCAACATCAACATTGGATTATCTGGATGCGAACCACGCAGATATAAATCAATTGTCATGGTATCGTTTGGGTTAAGCACCATTTGTTGAACCTCATACGCTAAAAGCCGCAAATTGCCCGATTCTGCACCAATAAGGGGTATATCCTCTGGCAATGCAGAAAATGGCTCTAAAGGGCTATAAGCACGGGAAATAACGATTGATGGAGCGGTCACAGCTATCAAAATCAGAGGGAATAGCAAGATCATGGTTCCCAAGCGAGTCAATAAGTGAGACCAACCAGCCACCATTAACGGCGCAAACGCGACCAATGCAGGGAACAATAAGCGACCGTATGATATGTCTATACTGCGTGTTCCCATCAATAATACAGCAATTAACAACCCACAAACGCCTACTAATAAAATCAATGTGTCCTGTCGACAGAATTTGTAGCGAATCAGCCCGAACAAGCCAATGATGGTTATGAAACCAACATAGATATACACCCAAGTTGGACCATATACAGGTTCATGTAAGTGCCCTACCATCATCCAAAAGGATTTGCCAATTCGCAGCAATTCGGCTAGCCAGTCGCCAGATGTTGCGGCAATCTCATACTCCCGCCCCCAGATTGACCGCGTTGCACCAAATGCCAGTGGATCACCATATAACTGCCAGTTTCGTAAATACCACCAACCAGCCAATACGAATGAAACGATCACCACAACACCGGCTAACCGTAGCGCATCCCGACGAGCATAATATCCACGATGCACCCCCCACATTAACGCCCCAAATACAACAACATATAATGATGCACCGGTTAATTTCGTCAGGATGATAGCTGATAAAATCAAACTAAGCACAAGCGTGTCTTGCCACCGAATTTGAAGTTTTTTCCATAACCGCAAAGACCAATAGACTCCAAGCGCATATAATGTTGTCACTAGGTTATCGTTATTCACACTGGCACTGATTGACAAAAATGTTGGAATAAATGCCACTAGCCCCATACTAATAACTGGCAGCCAATCATCTTCAAAGATCAGTCGTCCGGTTTGATAAACACACCACAACGTCACCATTCCTAACAAGATGCTGAATCCGCGTAAAATCCACAGTGCAATGTGCGTATCCCCTTCGTAAATGCCAGGGGGATGTAACCATTTATTTGGGTTATGCTCTGTAATATTCATGGTGAAAATCGCCTCATTGGGACGCAAATAGGCTGTTAAATCATCTCGTTTGGTGGGGCTAATCAACAATGCCCCAATCATGTAATACAAGGGGGGCTGATGTGTTTCAATTGACCACGCACGTGTTGGGTCTGTTTGCTGTGCAATAACCTGACGAGAAAGAATTCGTGGCAGTTTCTTATCTATCAATAGATGATGACTGTATAAAAAGTGTGGAGCTTCATCAGCGGACTCAAATGGGGGCATCGCCCGCCCGTAACTTCCTGCCAATATTGCAAAAACAACCAGAATACAATATGCGATTCGGCGCGCCATACATCAACCTAATATAAACAACAACGGGCTGAAGCATAGTCCAGCCCGTCAAGATTTTCAATGTGAAGGGATTATTCCAGAATGTGCTTGCCACCTGGATCTAATACAATAGGTGTTGCAAGTGTTTGGGCATGAACATCTTTTGCCCATTGCGCTGTGTTTTGAACGATAGGCGGAAAGGTATTGTAATGCATTGGGACAACATGATGTGGACGGATGAAATCAATTGCACGTAATGAGTCTTCTGGTCCCATTGTAAATGTATCTCCAATAGGCAGAAAGGCAACATCAATATTTTCTTCTGCCAACAGTTTCATATCTAAAAAGAGGGCAGTATCCCCAGCAAAATAGAGTTTTTTACCTCTTACCTGAATTAAAAAACCATTAGGCTGCCCGCCATACGTCCCATCAGGAAACGATGAGCTATGATGTGCAATCAACCACTTGGCACTCAGGAAGCTCCCATGATATGTCCCTCCGGGGTTCCCCTGGAAAACATTCTCCACGCCTTGCTTCATAAACCAATTGCCCATCTCAAAGTTACAGACGACTGTTGCTCCACTACGTTTTGCAATTTCGACTGTATCCCCAACATGGTCTCCATGTGCATGGCTAACCAAAATCACCTCTGGGTTTAAATCTTCCGCTTTGGCAGCAGCCAATGGATTGCCTGTTAAAAAGGGATCAATTAGTGCGATGTGACCATCAACTTCTAATTGAAATGCCGAGTGTCCTAACCATGTAAATGCAACTGACATCTTTTAACTCCTAACTGCTTAAATTTTTTTATCATCTAACGGTAGCGCAATTGTGAATACTGCACCCTGATTAAGCCCATCACTTTCTGCCCAGATACGCCCACCATGTGCCCGAATCAATGCTCGGCAAATACTTAAGCCCAACCCTAACCCCCCAACACGCCGGATCATATGATCTTCAACCTGATAAAATTCCTCAAAAATTTTTTCTAAATGTTCTTTTGCAATGCCAATCCCATTATCTGCCACACTAAGGCGGACTTCTTGGTTAGTGTGTCGCCATGCCCGGACAGTGATTTGACCTGATTGCGGTGTAAAACTGATGGCATTGGTCAACAAGTTTGTGAGTGCCATTGCTAAGCGACTGCGATCCACTTGAACGGTTACATCAGGATCATGGCAAATAAACTCAATGTGATAGTTGCTAGCGTTTGCAATAGACAACAAATCGCGCTCGAGATCATCAAGAATTGTCTGAAGGGTTAACTCTTGTTTAACAAGCTCGGATTCTTTTTGCTTTAGATAACGTAAGTTGACCATGCTTTCAATGATGCGCCGTAATTGCAACGCACCTTCCATGGCTTTATTCGCCTGAGAACGAACATCTTCATCCGGTGAATCCTGTAAAAAGCTGACATATCCCAGGATAATCCCTAACGGTGTTCGCAGTTCATGGCTAACAATTGCAATAAAATCACTTTTTAGTTTATCTAACTCAGCTAATTCGGTATTGGCTTTTTGTAAAGCGACAACTAGCTGACCCACTTCAATCGCAACAGCTGCTTCGCTCGCTAGCATTTGTAGGTTCTGATGATCTTCTTCTGTCCAGGGTAAGCGACGCTTATTGACAACCTCTAATACCCCGATCACTTTACCATTCGAGATCATCGGCACACCTAATAACGATCGTGTCACAAATTGGATCGTTTTATCAGCTTGGGCATAGTGGCGGGGGTCTGCTGCAATATTATCGACTTGTATTGTCTTACGCTGCTTAAAAATGGTCCCAGCAATGCTATCCAATGGCACAGATTTGCCGATTAAGTTTTGAGCAGTTTCATTAGAGGTGGCAGCAAAGTATAGCACCTGTTTAGCGTCATCCCACAGCAAAACAGAAGCCCCTTCACAATTTGTTAGCTTAGCCGCTGCTTCCATCAAATAACGTAGCTGTGTTTCCAGCCCTACATCTTTTCGCAATAAAACTGAATTTAAGACACTTGTTATATCTAATAAACGTGTGAGATTAGCTACCTGCTGTTCAAGTTTTGCAACGTAATCTGTTTCCATGTTTTTTGTCCACCGCGCTCATCAATGTTGTTTATTGTAACATCTTTATTCTTTGTTTGCTGTTGGTTGTTTGTTTGAAAACAAAAATTTTCCCCCAGTGTATATGATTCTTTTAAACAGTAGTAGTAGGGAATGTTCAAAACTTTATGATATACAAATAAATGTGGGATTCTTTTTTCGCATAGCATAAATATATCCCAAATTTGATAAAATATATCCCAAGTTTTGTATTAATATGTGGGTTATGTG
>RFHA01000223.1 GCA_003696565.1 Chloroflexota bacterium | reverse complement strand
CTTTCTGATTTTATTGTGAATCAAGCATATGCTTATATCAGCGTGACCCGCCCAGATATTACGCTTCGTCAGTTTGTTTTAGGACGGGACGATGAAGGGATTAACCTATACTTTGATGGGGATGATCCATTTAATGGACAAATTGGCGCAGGTGCAAATGGACTGCGTGAGGGAGATTATGCATTTGTGTTCGGCGGTGGAGTGGTTCATAATGCGGAAGCCGGTATACGGGAAGTTGTTCCGTATGCTTCTTTTATGACTGTTGTTGATGAAGATACACCCGCCGGGGTATATCCACCATATCGGGGTGCGGCTGGCGGGGCACATGCCGGTGCGTTGATCATAGCTGATGATACAGAATTTGATATTTTCTTTCATCCAACAGCGGTACGCCCTGGACAAGTGATGATGTTAGGGGCGGATTTAGTGTTTGCTGGGCAAGTGGCACCAACCCTGCGTTCATATGTAGAAATCGAGGTGACTTCACCTTCTGGGCAAGTTTATACACAATCCGGTTATACCAATAATCTAGGTTATTATTATGTGCCGGATACTATCACACTGAATGAATCTGGGCGTTGGCAGGTAGAGATAGTGACGTTGCCGGCTGGTGTTACATCTGCTGGTATCCCATTAGAGCCGTTACCACGTGGTGGCGTTTTAGGGGCAACCAATAACTTGTTTGATGTCTATGTTGTGCCGGAGGATGCCCAAACGTTAGAGCTAACATCTGGCGGAGGAGATATTGAACGCGCTTATGGTGCAGGCACTGCTTTTAACCTGACTTGGCAGATTCCGCCTGATTGGACGGGTGTTCGTGCTTATCATACTGTTTCGACACCATCTTATGTATTGAGCGATGGAACGTTGCAAGTGTTTGGAACAACGGTCTCATATCAATATAGTCCAGCGGCTCTTTCTGCTGATTTTCCTAACTTAGAATCAACATCTGCTGGCAGCGGTTCATCGGGTTCGGATGTTGTTACATTGACATTTGCTGTTTTAGGAACAGATGCTAATGGCGATTCTGCTATTCGTACTCGAACGGTGATGATCTTCCATGATCGTTTATATTCTGTGGATGGTCAGGTAAGGGGGGGAGATGTTGAATAAACTGAAAATCGGCATCACACTGTTGATTGTGATATTAGGGTTTGGTGTGCAAGGGCAAGACAGCTCATTATATGATTTACCAAGCGCAAATACCCCCACACAGAATAGCAGTACAATTGCGTTGAGTGCTAATGGGCGACAAATTGTTGTTGCCAATATGCTGAATGATACTATTTCAATTGTTAATCTAAACACCAATGAGGTCGTTGCAGAGATTCCGGTTGGGAATGATCCCCGGATTGTAGATTATGCTGTGCGTGATTCACTCTTGTTGGTGACAAATCGCGGTGATGGCACGTTATCAGTTGTGGACGTTGCTGCGCAGGCTGTTATCGCAACTTATCCCGTTGGTATTTTGCCGTATGGCGTGTTGAATCGAGACGATGAAACGGCTTTTGTTGCTTTGCAGGGCACAGACGAAGTTATTGAGATTAATTTCAACACTGGTGAAATTGTCGCGCGCATTCCAACCCCGGATTCACCAATGGGTTTAGCCCTTTGGGGGGATTTTTTGTATGTATCTCACTTATGGTCAGGAGAGTTAAGCCTGATTTATTTACCGCAAATGCGTGTGGTGCGGACAATACAAACGGGAATAGATAGCTCTTTATCTCCAAGTGTTGTTGTAGATGGGCGGGATGGTTTGTTGTACTTGCCGCAAAGCCGCAGTAATGCCCAAAACCTCAATCTGACATTTGATACAACAATTTTTCCTGTGGTGAATATAGTTGATCTGCGTGATTTAGGGGTGCGACGGTTGGAACGTTTGACTTTAGATACAGCAGATCGCCCTGTAAATATGCCGTTTGATGTCGCTGTTGATACTGTACGTGATTGGGTTTTTGTGGTTAATTCCGGCAGCAATACACTATCTATCATTAACCGTTTGACAGGGTTGGCTGAGGCAAGTATTCGTGTTGGCTCAAATCCGCGTGGCATACGCTTAAGCCTAGATAATAATTTTGCCTATGTTCATAATGCGATCGAAGGGTCATTGACGATTATCAATACCCGGACGTTACAAATTGTGGATATCCTGCCTATTAGTGATCTACGTATTCCCGTTGATGAGTTAATTGGTGCGGAATTGTTTCATACCGCCGTTGACCCACGTATCGGGTCTAATTGGATTAGTTGCGCTAGTTGTCACTTTGATGGACAGTCTGACGGGCGGGTTTGGTTGGGATTTCCTGATGGCGCGAGGAATACCCCGGTTCTATTTGGTTTAGAAGAGACTGCACCTTATACGTGGTCAGCTGGTTGGGATGAATTAGCAGATGTTGAGTTAAAAATTCGGGAAATTATGGTCGGGCGTGGCTTATTGAACGGCACACCAAACCCGCCCTTAGGTGCACCACATGCTGAATTATCTCTTGATTTAGACATCCTTGCTGCTTATTTGTTGACTTTTACACCACCCACTGCCCCAGAAACAACACATCCTGAACTTGTTGCCCGTGGCGAGGTGGTATTTGAAACATTAAACTGCGCTTCGTGCCATAGTGGGACGATGTTAATGGATGGCTTAAACCATGATGTAGGAACCGGAGGAGAATTTAACACGCCAACCCTTAATTGGTTATGGTTAAGTGCTCCTTATTTTCATGATGGACGGGCAACGCAATTGCGTGATGTTTTTATTTTACCTGGTGAACATCAACTGATTGCCAATATTCCACTAGAGGACATTGATGCCTTAGTAGCGTATTTACTTAGCCTACCAAGTCCATAAGTTTACCCTGAGTAAACTTTAAGTTTACCGCTTGCAATCTCTATTCAAGTCAGTGTATTATTTATAACGCTGATAATAGAAATTCTGAGGGTAGAGATGACCATTAGTCCGGCAATGCAAGAATATCTGGCGGAAACATATCGCCTGGCGCATTACCAAAAAGATAACCCATATGTCTCTACGTCTGCACTGGCTGAGGTAATGAATGTCTCTGCACCGGCTGTGACCCGTATGGTGCAGCGGTTAAAAGATGCTGGTTACCTAGAACATGAACCCTATCAAGGGATTAAGTTGACAAAAGCCGGTGAACGTGAAGCGTTGATGAGTATTCGCCGTCACCGTTTGGTAGAACGGTTTTTAGTGGATGTGATGCGTTTTGGTTGGCATGAAGTCCATGACGCAGCCGATGAGCTAGGGATGGTTGTGAGTGATGTTGTTATTTCACGTATGGAAGAAATGGCAGGGTATCCACGCCGCTGCCCACACGGTGAGCCGATCCCTACGCCAGATGGGGTGATGCCGGAGGTCGTGGATGTGCCATTAACTCAGGCAGAAATTGGGAAAGAATATGTGGTCAGTCGGACAAATTCCCATGATGCGGAAAAGTTGAAGTATCTGGATGAACTCGGTTTGCGCACTGGGCAGAAATTTACGTTATTAGACCGTGCACCATTTGAAGGTCCATTACGCCTTAAAATTGGAAACGAAACACACTTTATTGGACATAATATCGCCGGCGTTATCCGTGTATGCAGTGAAGAGGAATTTGCGCTAGTATAAAGCATAGGGAAACCTGTGCTTTTATTTTCCCCATACACCAATTGCTATTGCTGCCCAACCGGCTAATAAAAAAACGCCCCCAATTGGTGCAATCGCCCCCATAAAGCCTAAATTGGTTATTGCTAAAATATATAAACTACCGCAGAAAATAACCGTTCCAGTTGTGATGAAATACCCGGCGCGTTTAATCCAGTTGCTAGTGTATTGAGTTGATAGCCAAGCGATGCCTAACATCGCTAACGCATGATACATCTGATATTTAGCGGCTGTTTCAAATGTATCAACACGCCCGTTTGCTTCTAGGGTTGCAGCAAGTCCGTGCGCGCCGAATGCCCCTAATGCTACCCCTATAAAACCAAAACCAGCAGCAATCAAAATAAAATAACGTGACATAACACCAAGAATCAGCTACCCAATGAAAAAAAGTATTGTAATAAGGTTAGTTGATACAATCAAGTGAGTCTATGTATGGTGTTAAATTTGGCGTTTTCATGATTCTAAGGCAAACTTGAATAAAGGCTTAAGAGAGGACAATTCAATGGCGAAATTTATTGGTATATTGACCGCTGGTGGCGATACTCCTGGGTTAAATGCAGCGATACGCGGCGTAGGTAAAGCTGCTATGAACACCTATAACATGCAGATTATTGGCTTTCGAGATGGCTTCCGCGGTTTAATGGAAAATCGTATCGTACGGTTAGATAGTGTGGCACTTTCTGGAATATTGACGGTTGGCGGTACAATTTTAGGCACTAGTCGTGATAAACCCCATAAAATGCCTATCGGTGGCAAAAAAATGGATATGACAGGTGTCATGCTAGAGAACTATAAGCGTCATAACCTGGATGCTCTGGTCTGTTTGGGTGGCGGGGGCACTGCCAAAAATGCTTATCGTTTAGCTCAATGTGGTATGAATGTGATCACCTTACCGAAAACCATCGACAATGATGTGGCGATGACTGATATTACTTTTGGGTTTGATACAGCGTTGACAATTGCAACGGAAGCAATTGATCGATTACATAGCACTGCACACAGCCATCATCGGATTATTGTTGTGGAAGTGATGGGACATAATGCCGGTTGGCTTACATTAGGGGCAGGGATTGCTGGCGGTGCGGATGTCATCTTGATACCAGAAATTCCGTATGATGTGAATAAAGTTGCTGAATCAATTACTGAACGACGGCGTAGTGGTAAACATTTCAGTATTGTGGCTGTATCAGAAGGTGCGATGTCAACTGATCTGGCAAAGGATTATCAAAAAGCACGTGATGAACTTGATAATGCAAAGGAAAAAGGGGATAAACCCGCACGCAAAGCTGCAAAAGCAAAATTGGCAGAAATTGAGAAAAGACGCGCCGCCAGCACACATGAATTAACTAGACAATTGGAACAACTGACTGGTTTAGAATCTCGTGTGACAATTTTAGGGCATGTTCAACGAGGAGGAACCCCATCCCCGGCAGATCGCTTATTGGCTTCTCGCTTAGGGACAGCTTGCGCTCATTATATTGATGAAGGGGTGTTTGGTGTGATGGTGGCAGTACGTGGTAACGATGTTGAACCAGTACCACTAGAAGATGTTGTCGGTAAACGTAAAAATGTCCCCTTAGATCATCCCTGGGTTTGTACAGCGCGTGATTTAGGGGTGAGCTTGGGGGACTAGTTGATGCTGGTTGGTGTTGATATTGGTGGAACATTTACAGATTTAGTTCTTAGCAAAGATGGGTATCTGACTATCCATAAGTTACCCAGCACACCGCATAACCCCGCGCAAGCGATGTTAGAGGGGTTGAATACAATAACAGGCAATCAAATTTCAGCATTAGAACGTGTTGCACATGGTTCTACTGTGGCGACAAATGCCATTTTGGAACGCAAAGGTGCCAAAACCGCATTCATTACAACACAAGGCTTTCGCGATGTGTTGATGATTGGGCGGCAAAACCGTCCTGTTCTTTATGCATTACAGCCCCAACTATCAGCACCATTGATCCCACGAGATCAATGCTATGACGTTCCAGAACGGTTGGATCATCAGGGAGAGGTGATTCTACCACTAGATATGGCGGCGGTAGATCGTGTTTTGGATGCAATCCAAGCGCAGGGCATGGAATCGATCGCTGTATGTTTACTATATAGTTACATTAATCCGGTTCATGAGCGTCAAATTCAAGACCGTATTGTGGAACGTGGTTTAATGGAACGTTGGCAAGTGGCACTTTCTCATGAGGTTTTACCGGAGTTTCGTGAGTATGAACGTGCAAGCACGGTTGCATTAGAGGCGTATGTTCGCCCAGTCATGGGGCGTTATATTACAAAATTAGAGCAACAACTGCCACAAGGTGTTGGGTTGCGGATTATGAAATCGGATGGTGGTGTCATTGGGGCAGAACGCATTAAGCAGCAAGCCATTCAAACAGCACTGAGCGGTCCTGCGGCTGGTGTGGTGGGAGCTTATCATATTGCGCGTTTAGCAGGTTATGAAAATATCATTACGCTAGATATGGGGGGGACATCCACCGATGTGGCGGTCATCCCCGGGGAACCGATTCGTCGCCCCCAATCTGAAATTGATGGCTTGCCGTTAAGAATTCGCCTATTGGATATTGAAACGATTGGAGCAGGGGGTGGGTCGATTGCTCGGGTAGATGCCGGGGGGGCGTTACGTGTTGGTCCACAGAGTGCCGGGGCAGTGCCGGGTCCAGCGGTGTATCAACGTGGTGGAGCGCAAGCAACGGTTAGTGATGCAAATGCGGTTTTGGGGCGGTTGGATGCAGACCACTTCTTAGGGGGAGGGATGCCACTTGATATTGAAGCCGGACGGCGCGTTGTTGGTGAAATCGCACAGCAATTGAACATTAGCGTGAACGATGCGGCAAAAGGTATTCTTGAGATAGCAAATATTAACATCGAACGGGCAATACGACGTGTGTCTGTCGCACGGGGATACGATCCTCGCCGATTTACATTGGTGGTTTTTGGCGGTGCGGGTGCGCTTCATGCCTGTGATGTGGCAGACCGCTTACAAATTCCGCGCGTTTTAGTACCGCGTTACCCAGGTGTATTGTGTGCGTTTGGGTTGCTTGTAGCAGATGTTGTGTTGGATTATAGCCAATCGATAATGCGTTTGGTGACGAGTACCACAATTGATGACCTGGCAAATTTGTTGGAAGATATGATGGAACAAGCGAAAAATGATTTAATTCAAGAAGGTGTTACAGATCGAGATCATCGCTTGTATCATGCTTCACTGGATGTGCGCTATCAGGGGCAGGCATATGAATTAAACGTCCCTGTGAGCGATGTTGTAAACGATATTTGTGAGGCATTTCATCGAATACATGCCCGTACTTATGGTTATGCGATTGAAGCTCGCGCGGTGGAGGTCGTGAATTTGCGTCTACAAGCGGTGGGGATAGTAGATCATCCTGTGATAACGGCTGAATCAGAAAAGGTATATCAACCACGCCCATCAGGGCAAAAAGGGGACTTTGCTTTATATGAGCGTGAAGCTCTTAAACCTGGGGCAACATTTACCGGGCAGGCGTTGGTCTTTCAGTTAGATAGCACAATTTATATCCCAACAGGGTGGTCTGCGCGGGTTGATGGCTATCATAATTTAATTTTGGAGCATGCTTAATGGATGCGATTAGCCTGGAAGTATTTAGAAACTTATTTGCTTCTGTTGCAGAGGAGATGGGCGTGACATTGCAGCGTGCTGCCTTCAGCCCGAATATCCGTGAACGGTTGGATTTTAGCTGTGCTGTGTTTGATGTTCAGGGGCGGATGGTAGCACAAGCCGCGCATATTCCAGTGCATTTAGGAAGTATGCCGGCTTCGGTACAAGCGGCGATTAACGCTTTTGATAGCTTTCAAGAAGGGGATGTGGTGATTTTGAATGACCCCTATCGTGGTGGCACACATCTCCCAGATGTGACCATGGTATCACCGGTGTTTGCTGCTTCTGAGCTAGTATATTTTGTTGCTAGCCGGGCACATCATGCTGATGTTGGGGGGATGTCTCCTGGGTCATTACCACTTAGCACAGAGCTTTATCAAGAAGGGGTTATTATTCCTCCAGTAAAATTGATGTTAAGCGGTTGGATTAATGATGGTGTGCTAGCGATGATTACAGCCAATAGCCGCGCCCCGCAGGAACGTTTAGGTGATTTAGAAGCACAACTTGCAGCGCATCGTGCTGGAAAAACACGCTTATTAGACATCTTAATTGAGCATGGTGTACAGAATGCCACAGAACATGCCCAGGCATTGATGGCATATTCGCGCCGTATGACACAAGCGACAATCCAAACGATTCCGGATGGCGAATATACATTTTCTGATGCATTAGAAGGTGATGGACAAACGGAGTTTCACATTCCTATCAAGGTAAAAATTACCGTTAAAGGAAGTGAAATGATAGTTGATTTTACGGAAAGCGCGCCTCAAGTAATGGGGAATGTGAACGCAGTTGAGCCGATTGTCCGTTCGGCAACGTGGTATTGTGTTCGCTTATTGACTGATGAAGATATTCCGGTAAATCATGGATGTTTTGAACCGGTGACGGTTTTAACCAAGGTTGGCAGCGTTTTAAATCCAGAATTCCCGGCAGCTGTGGCAGTTGGTAATACTGAAACTAGCCAGCGTGTGGTGGATGTTGTGTTGGGTGCATTGGCTAAGGCAATTCCAGATAAAATTCCAGCTGCTAGCCAAGGAAGTATGAATAATCTGACTGTGGGCGGAATATTCCAGGGGCAACAGTTTGTCTATTATGAAACAATTGGCGGCGGGCATGGGGCTAGCTGTACCGCAGATGGAATTTCTGGGCGGCATAGTCATATGACAAATACATTAAATACACCAGTTGAGGCGTTAGAGTATACCATGCCGTTGCGCGTACTAGCGTATGGATTGCGGGATGAGTCTGGTGGGGCTGGGCAACATCGTGGTGGAGACGGTATCCGGCGTGTGTATGAATTTTTAACCAATGCCACAGTGACAATTAACAGTGAACGCCGCATTAATGCTCCTTATGGGTTAAACGGTGGAAGCCCTGGTGCGATAGGGGTGAATACGCTCATACAAGCGGGGCAATCCCGTGTGATAAAGGGTAAAGAGACAGTTCAAGTTCAAGCTGGAGATCGCTTGATGATTGAAACACCTGGCGGCGGTGGGTGGGGCAAGGCGTGATGTCCTATGAGCCAGCCAATAAAAAAAACGCTATACTATGATATGTGTCATTAAATGTTTTTGATATAGAGAAATTGATGGGAAGTCTCTCTATATCAAACAAATCAAATTGCTTGCTATCCATTGAAGAAAGTAGCCAATTGTGTCCAGTACAAAGTTCTTGTTAGAGCACTTTTATTATGGTCAAGTTGTTCAGGCGGGGAAGCCAACTGACGATATGCGTTTGTTGGCGGCTTCTCCGGGGGTTAATGACAAAATTGTCAATTATGTGGTTGAACGTGTTTCTATCCCCCCGCTGATTCGGTCTGATAATGGTGCATGGGCGTTGGTGCGTGGGCGTAGCAAACAAGTGCCATTTGTGTTAGTACAAGCACAGATCGGCAGTATGGGGCAGGTTATCTATCATTATATCATTGCTCAACCGGATGTTCTTAAAGCCGCCGGGGGGAATTTAAGAGCATTAAAAGCGTTATTGTTAGATGACCTTCCAGCTTTTGATACTCCAAACAACAAACTACAGCTACTGGAATTAACCCAACCTGAGCCAGCCTCGATTGATGAACAAATTGACGATATTCTGGAACTCATGACGATCACCCGCAATAAAATGCCGGTGATAGAGACGCTGTTAGCAGCAATTGTCCAAGGTGTGCAGCTGATTATTCAAGGTGCGCCGCCAGATTTAAACCAGCGCATCCAATTTATTATGGGGCTTTTGGCATTATTGCCACCGTCTGCTCGGTTTGGTGTAACGTTTACCACACATAGCTTGCCTACGAGCCATATTGATGCACAAATTCGATTTTATAGTGACGATGTGCCACCACAGGCGACAACGATTTTTAATTGGTCGACTGGTTTGGTGACGGGCGAGAAACCCCAAGATGACTACAGCCATTTTGTGATAAGTCAATTACGCTTGGATGCTGAGTTGGTGATTCAACAAAATACGGCGATGGCAAGTATCGCTGGTTGGCGGTTAAACCAGGGGGATAAACTGGCGGATTCTTTGGCGTATGCTTCTACCCGGTTGAAGATTGATACTGCTTTACAGAATAATCAACCGGTTTCAAAAGATGAGGTAGCGCGTATCTTGGCAGAAGACCCCACATTGCCAGATGATTTGCAGATCATGTATGCCATGCATTTGGTGAAATTTTCATTGGCAATGCAAGATATGCAACATGCTGCCCCTGTGGCGGTTTTGCTGCGTGGGCATGACCGACTGGAGCAAGAAGTCTTGCAGCACATGAGCAGTGCATTAGATGAGGGGCTGGCATGGCTTATTTATGACACCTTAATTAAGTGGATGGATAATCCGCTTGGTCCGCAAGGGCAACAATGGGTGAATTTAACACATCGCGCTACGTTGGAATATCTCAAACAGATGATAGAAGATCATGAGCTGGATGAAATTACCACAATTCTGCGTGAACTTCATGTGGTAACATCTGCGGTGAATATTGAAGCCATTGTGCCTCAGATCGTTAAAATTGTTTTGCCGCTTGCATATATTGATGCCCAAATTGCGGATAACCTGTTTTTGTTGGGGGTCAAGTATTTGGCGGTTGATCCATTCCGCCAGTTAATGAACATGGATAAATTCCGTTCACAGTTGAATCCTCAAATTGTCCGCGCCTGGACATATATTAATACAGGTGTGTTGTATGCCGACCCGGCAGCGGAACTGGTGAAAACTGCCCGCGATTATGGCGAAAACTGGGAGCCATTAATTTTATTGCGCTTTGCAGAGATCGCCGCCTTTGAGGCACGCATGGCATTGTTGCAAACACCGATGTTAGCGGTGCTATTAGACCTTGTCTTAAAAAATCCACTTTATGCGTCTCGGGTTCGGCAGGTAGTGTCTGCGATTGAACGGGTTAATCTGGCAGATTTACAACCCCCAGCTCCACGTTATTTACTGCAAATTCGATTAGCCTTGGGGGATTATGAAGAACTTGCCCGTCAAATGCTCCGGCAATTAGGGCAACTTTACGCAGGTGACCGCCAGATGGATTATCTCAAAATGATTGGCACAGTTTTTGCCACAACACAGATTCCTGTTCAAGACGTGCCGCGTGCCCTTAAAGGGATACATGATGGTGGCGTGAAATCCGTCCCATTGATTGTTGCATCAATCAGCGCAATTCAAGGGCATGTTGGGGCGATGGAATTGGATGGCTTAGTTGATCAAGTTGCGCAACAAATTGTGGATGAGCGTTATTTAATTGATATGATCCCACCGGAAGCTATCATTAGCTTATTGGATCATTATACACGTCGCAAAAACTCTACCGGATTAGTGAAGATTGCGAATGTGGTGCCGTTAGCTGCCCAGCAGCATGGTACGAATGGTATTCGTATGATCACCGATATTCATAAGCGGATGGATTGGGATGCGCGTTCACGAGAGGTTGGGCTACAAGTCTTGCGGACGTTTGTGCGTTTACAAAATGATCCAGAGCGTGCCAGGAAGATAGTAGGGTTTTTTGGTAAAGAGTTAGGGTTGAGGATACGCCGCCCGCTGGAAGTGACCTATCTTGTACAACGGATGCTTGGGTTTCAATCGCTAGATGAATATGCCACACAAATTAATACAGCGGTTGTATTTCTGCATACCCTGGCAGAAATTTATGGCGACCCGAAAAACACGCCAGGTATCAACGAACTTTTGAATGGATTAGGTGCCATGCCCGGGGCGATGACTTCCGCAGAGAAGCAGCGCATGGCGGATAATATTCGCTTTACTGGACGTGCTATGATTGAACTTGGCAAGCAGTTCCGTGCCGGCAGCGGGCGTGACCCACAGAGTCATATAAATGGGGTATTGCGTGGTGAAGTTAACCCCATCAGTGGGTTAGATGTCTTGCTGGTTATTGGTGGGCATTTAGTTAAGGGGGCACGGTTTCAGGTACAAGTTATCCCCAGCCAGGCACGTTATCCGTTAGAACCTTTTACCCTCCAACAATTCCAGAATGATTTTGCTGCTTGTGCATTTGTCTTGCGAAACTTGATGTTGGCGTTCCCAACAAATAGACCACCTGAAACAACAGCGCAAGAGCTGATTGCTGAAATAGACAGCCTGGAAAGTGCCTTAGAAACGGATATGCAAAATGTGATGCTACGTAATTTAGCACGAGATATTCAATATCTGGTCGATATGATCCTGATGTTTGAAAAAGAAGCGGATGCCAAACTGTTTGAAAACAGTGGATTGGCAAAAAGGATCGATTCTAATAAACACAAACCACGTCATGTGCTGGAGTTTATCCGTTTTGTATATGGTTATTATGTTTAGGGGCATGCTATGGACGTTGGTGTACAGTTTAACCAGTATCTGATCGTCGAGCATATTGGGCGCGGCGGTATGGCAGATGTGTGGTCTGCACGAGACCAACGTCTTAACCGGATGGTGGCAATAAAAACCATTGCACATGGGCTTTCTGCTGATGCTAACCCTGTCCAAATGTTCAAGCAAGAAGCTCAAACAATCGCCCAGATGGAGCATCCACATATCTTACCAATTTATGATTTTGGTGAGTATGAAGGGCAACTTTATATTGTCATGCGTTATGTTTCTGGGGGAGCGTTGGAGGGTTTGCTGCGAAGAGGACCTGTTCCTATCCCTGATGCTTTACGATTAGGGCAGGCAGTTGCACAAGCATTAGACTATGCACACAGTCGCAAAATCGTTCATCTTGACCTGAAACCTCCTAATATTTTATTGGATAGTCAGTCTTCCCCGTATTTGGCGGATTTTGGCTTAGCGACTGTGTTAGATGCAGCTGGTAAGGCACGTAATCCTGGGTCTGGTACATTGTTATATATGGCACCGGAGCAATTGACTTCTGATGTAATTGACTACCGTGCAGATCATTATAGCTTTGCATTAGTGATGTTTCACATGCTCACAGGGGAATTACCATTTGAAGCAAGTGCGCCTTTAGCGTTGCGTCAAATGCAGTTTAATGATAATTTGCCGGAATTACATACCATTAACGACTCCATTCCAGCACCGTTTACCGATATTTTGCGTCGTGCCACAGCCGTTGATCCAACTAATCGCTATGAAACCCTCAGCGAGATGATTGATGAAATGCGTGAGGTGCTGGTTGATACTGCTGGTTTTTATTTAACAACTTCTGATGCAACGCCATATGCTGTGCCACCTGGTGCGGATGCAGATTTGTTAGAAGCGATTGATATATACAATCGATCATATCATCATTGGGATCATGGTAATGGGCGATTCTTGCTAGGTGTCACAAACTTTATGTTTATGAACACCTTTTACCGAGAAGCCGAACGTCATAACCTTGAAATTGACCGCATTGGGCAACAGATGCTGCTGCGAGGCGCATTAGAATACGATCATGATTTAGCGTATTGGTGGAGCCAGCTGGATGATGATAATCGCCGATGGGTTTGCTTACATGCTTTACGCAGTGGAAATGCTCCAGCACGAGTCCGTGCCTTATATCGGTTAGAAACATTACCAGATGCACCAAATGATAAGATGCAAATCCCCAAATTAGTCGCACAGGCACTACAGGTAGAAACTGAACCAGCTGCTAAGCTCGCTGCTTTAAAGGTGTTGGGGACGCGGGCGCATTTGGTTAAACCACAACTCGCTTATGACATTAAGACGGAATATCGTGGGCGACTGTTAACGACATTGACTCGGCAGGGGATACAAACCAGTGTGCCAGATATTTGGCTGGAAGTTGTTTATAGTTCAGAGATTGATACACTAATCGCTCAACAGGCATTAGATGAGGCTCAGCCGGATGTCGCTGAGTTTGCCGCGCGGGTTATTGGGCAAGTACGTTCTAAAACTGCAGTGCGCCACCTTCAAAAATCTCCGGTAATCAAGGCATTACGTGCCTTGGCTTATATTCGTGATGAAGCCCCTTCTTTGCCGGAATTTGTGAATTGGCGTGGCAGGGTATATGCCTGGGGGATTAACACAATCCGCCGCATGGTTGAGCATCCAACAGCACTATTTATGAGGTTTATCGCCGCTGTATTGGTAGGGTGGTTGGCGATGGGACACCACATCTACATGACTTATTCATCCTTTGCCCTGTTTGAACAACAGCGGATTGTTAACGCTGTGGGTATTGGTTTGGTTTTTGGTGTTGTGTTTGGGCTGGTGGTGATTGTTGCAGATGAATTAATGGCACGGTTGGTAGGATTTTGGAAGTGGTGGGCACGGTTGTTATGGATTTTAACATTTGGTGTGTTCACAGCGATGGTAGCATATTGGGTATATCCCTGGATGCTCCTGGACGTGTCATTGCCTGCCAATATGTTGCTTTTTGGTGCATTGGGTATGATGCTCAGCATTGGGTTAGTTAATATATTGCGCCTGAGAAGCTATGTAGCTATCCCTCTTACAGCTGTTTTTACTTATTTCCCAATTTATGCGACATATGTGATGGGGTGGATGCAAACTGAAGAACAATTTGAAATGTGGAATCGTGCGCCTTGGCCCTTTCCTTCGATTGAGTCGTTTTCACTCTCTTTAATTTTGGGAGACAATATCTATCGTCCATTTATGTTGTTGTTAGCGTTGATGGGTTTAACAGTTGGTATGAGTTTGGGACGATGGATGCGCTTAAATTGGATGGTGATAGGTGGTCTGAGCTTGGTAGGTGCTTTGTTATTGCCTTATTTTGCTTATTTGGTGCGCTGGGTTCCTGTTTCGCCCATTAAAGATGTTTGGCCCCTTACAGATTTAGCGAACCTGTCAATTGGTAATTACCGTCCGTTTGCGATGTTTACGTTTAATAATAGTGATGCTTTGCTGTATTATGGCGCAGAAGGTAGTTGGATATTCCGGGTGGCTGGATTATTTGCTCTGTTATTAGCGTTTGGTATCCATTCGGGGCGTTTAGCAGAAGATCTTATGTATTGGGGTCGCCGGCTTTACCGCAAACCACAATCAAAGCCGCTTGTTGTGCCAACGGTACATGTTACTGGCAGCGTGTTGCCTAACTCATCTTCAACTGATGCTATTGCTGATATGGAAACGGAACTAGTTGTTAAACAAAATACTGATGACGCACTAACTGAACGAGTAAAGATTGACCCAAGTGAACTAGAAACTGAACTAGACTTAGATCAAGCGCAACACAGAGGGAATATCACACCATCAAAACGTGTCAACATTGGCACAGGGATTAAAATCAAACCGGATGCTGATGAGATGCCAGACAAAAAAGATGTGACTGAATCAAAGCGTGTCAATATTGGCACAGGAATTAAGATCGATCCAATATCAGATCAACCAACTTCATCAGAAAATCGACCAGACGATGATGATAAAAAAGGCTAAAAATTATAAATAGTTTTATCTGCTTTTGCCCCCTAAATTTTGGGGGTATTTGTT
>RFHA01000222.1 GCA_003696565.1 Chloroflexota bacterium | reverse complement strand
CATTCCGCCTCTCTTCTACCCGATGTTGAACAAATGTCTGGCGCTGCCCCTGCTGCCGGAATGGTCGGGATACTTGTGGGAAAACGGCCGTAGGCGGGAACTTGTCACCCTGCTCAATGAGGGTGAAGGGCAGGGGTATGCTGCCTGGCGGGTGCTGCCCGCTGCCGAAGAGTGGCAGGGGATTGTGGAGACCGGGCTGCAAAACCGTCAAATACAATTTTGATTCCCTATGCTACAATAGATTGACGAAACAAAAACTGGAGCGGGAGTAACTTTATGAGTCGGATAAATTGGAAAGAACATATTATTGTTGATCCAGATTTGCATCATGGTGATCCTTGTATCAAGGGAACGCGAATTCCGGTGACAACGATTATAGGCAGCCTGGCAGACGGGATGACAGTGGATGAGATAATTAACGTTTATCCGCAATTGACGACAATTACAGTGCAGGCAGCCTTGGCCTATGCAGCCGATGTCATGCGACAAGATGTGTTGGTGCCATTTACCGGGTAGGTTATGCGCATCAAGGTTGATGAAGATATTCCCCCCGTTGCTGCTGTCTGGCTGCGTGAAAAGGGGTATGAAGCCAGTACGGTCGTCGAGCAAGGCATGGGTGGCTGGAAAGATGCCGCTTTATGGCAGGCTGTACAGACGAACACCTACTTTCTCTTGACCGCGGATAAGGGCTTTGGTGACATTCGCGCCCATCCACCAGGCAGCCACAATGGCGTTTTATTGCTTCGTCCGGATGTAGATGGTATCCGTCCCATTTTGAATTTGTTGCAAATGGTTCTCTCAAAAGTGGAGTTAACTCAGTTAGCCGGTACTATTTCTGTGGCTACACCGCGCGGTTTACGTGTTCGCCGCCCATAAATCTGCATGAATTTGTTTCCTGGTAACAAATTCATGCAGGGATAGCAGCTTGCGTTTTTTTGCTGCTGATTAACCCCCAGCCTGCCAGAAGTCTCCTTTACTCGCTCTGCTAACGCAGAGGGATGCGGCGAATATATCCTCCCAACATAAACCCCAAAAGGAATAATCTCATGACCCGACTTGCCAATGTGGAAAAGGCCGGCTATTTCCCCCTGCCGGAACGAGTCACCGACCTGCTT
>RFHA01000221.1 GCA_003696565.1 Chloroflexota bacterium | reverse complement strand
TGTCCATCGTCACCGATGATGTGTTGGATCAATGCGGCGGTGTAACCGGTACCTGTGCCAATGTGCAGTACATTTTGTCCTTCATGTAACTGTGCTAGGCTTAACATATGGGCGATCATACTAGGCATGTTGGCGCAACATAGGGTTTCGCCACGCATATCGGCACGCACCGTGACCGGCTGGTCAGTATAGACTTGATCTAAAGGAAAGCCGGGGAGAAATTTTTCTCGTGGGACGGCAGAAAATGCCGCATTAACACGGGGGTCGTTCAAATCCCCGTGTTCACGCAACAGATCAACTAAAGCTTGGTTAGTATAAGGTCTTGATTCAGGCATACCATGCTCGGCGTTTACGTAAAGAGACACCGGGGTCAACCCCACGTGGTCGCTCTGTGCGGACTTGCCCGCGAGCGTCGATATAAACTTGCCCCGCTTTTTGTAGGCGTGCAAATTCCTCTGGCGTGATGACCGGTGCCGGCTCACCACCTAAGCGGTTTAAACGCCGTGCCATATCATCCTCTTGGGAGGCGTTATCGTTAGTTTCCATGCTGTCTTCTGGTGGTGTTGGTTGATTTTGTTCGTCCGACATTTCCGGTTTGCTCCTTGCTATGTGTCTATCATATCATGATTTGCGGATGCGGCACGATAAATATTGCGTTAAATCTCATGATATAACATATCTACCTGCTAAGATGTGGTATTGTTCTCATCCTCAAAGTCGATGCCAGCATCGTGCATTAAATCGTTTAGTGAAATTTCTTGTGTACTGCGCTTGCTCATTGTATCGCCACATACCAAACATTGCGGATCGCGCTGAACGTGTGCCCATACAGCGGAATGCGGTGGTGTGGTTTCCCCTTCTACTATCTCAAGTGCTTGGTTTGCCAATATAACGGTGTTGCTAGGAAAAGGTGGATACACATCAGTATCTTTTAACAGTTCTTTGAGGGTGAAATCTGCCTGGACTGCTGCCACCCGGACAACATGCAACCACAATCCGGGTTCAGCTTCTAG
>RFHA01000220.1 GCA_003696565.1 Chloroflexota bacterium | reverse complement strand
CTCGCTGGCCCGGACACGGAGGCACGTAGCTTATCGAAAACCGGGCTGGGATGCCAGCCGCCCTATTCCGCCGAGGGTGATGTGTTCGTGGCCTCGGTGCACCAAGCCGTCACGGCCGATACCCCGGCCGACGAGTGCATCGCCTACGCCTTCCGCCTTGAGGCCACCATCTGGATACTGCAGCCGGTGCTAGGAAGAGCAGCAATTCGCGCTGATCGAAGAGCTTATTTTACAACTGAGAAAGACCCGCCGAAGCCGACCCCGCCGTGAGGACCGCACGCTATTGAATGGCATCTTCTGGGTGCTCTGCTCGGGCGCCGCCTGGCACGACGTGCTCAGGCGCTTTGGTCCCTGGCAGACCGTCTATGACCGCTATAGACGTGGAGTTGAGACAGCACGATTTGCTTCAGCTGCGATGGCTCGAGGACGCCACACTGGACCTAGTGTTGCGTCAAGTAATGATTGACGGGTATAGCCGCTTCAGTTTCACCCGCGCATCGGTCGTTGTAAACTGCCAGTCGACGCCCCGCTGTTTCGCGTTGCGCGCCTGGTACCACGCCGTCACCGCCTGCTCTAATATCATTTCTTTGGCTTTATAGTGCACGTATGGCATCCAGAATGTAGCTGTACCCCGTCAGGCGGGCCACCTCGCTTTCCGTGAAGCTGCGCACGATCTCCGCAACGTGCTCGCGTAGGGCCTCAAGCTCTGTGCGCACGGCGCCGTCGAAGACATTGATCTTCTGACGCACGGCCAGCCATAGACGCTCGACCGGATTGAGCTCCGGACTGTAGGCCGGCAAAAACAACAGTACCACGTTCTCCGGTACCACGACCGAGTCGGCTATGTGAGCCGGTGCTCCGTCGAGCACCACCACGTTATTCGCCTCTGCGGAGTGACGCCCGAACTCGGCCAGAAGAACCGTGAAGCCGTTCCCGTCGAGTGTGGGCATCTCCAGGTAGAAGGTCTCCCCCGTCTTCGGCTCGACGGCGCCGTAGAGCCAGTAATACGCATAGAGCGGCTGGAAGGGCTGCTTCGGCGTACCCCGCGGGCCGTCACGCGTCGGTAGCGCGGCAGATGCAGGCCCATGCGCGCCTCATCCTCGAACCAGAGCCTGAGCGGGCGCTCCGGACCCAGAAAGGCGGCCATGCTTTGCAGACGCCGCCTCAGGCGTGCGGCAAACTCGGCCGCCTCGGTCCGGCTTTTTTGGGTGCTCCGGACGCGGCTCCTTCAGCTTGGCCCTGAGGTGGTAGCGCACCAGGTTGTAGACGCTCTTCTAAGGCACCTCAAGGCCAAACTCCTCGACGAGCCAGCGCTGAATCTCGGCGTAGCCGGAGAACCCTTCCGGCCGGGCAAGACGGGCCCGCAGTGCCGCACAGACAGGAGCGGGCACGGTACGCTGTCCCGGCTCGAAACCTCGTTTTTTGATCTCAAGCAGGCCCTCGAGCCCGCCCTCTTCGTAGCGGTTGAGCCATTGGCGGATCGTGTTGCGATGCACGGCCATGTGCGCAGCCGCCTCTTTCTTGGTGCCGACGGTCTTGCTCTTGAGGAGCACGAGCAGGTGCAGGCGGCGTTTGCGTTCGGCGTGTCGTTCAGCGCGTAGGCGCTGCTGGAGTTCATCGAGCTCTTCGTGGATCTGGGGCAGGGCGGCGTAGGGCATAGCGTTTTTGCCAGAAGCTACCGCGGGTGCAACAATAAGTCAAAGATCACTTACTATTTCAGCGGAATCGTGGTCTTGACATTGGGGTCCACTTTAGTTGGCGCGGCATTACCTGACGATGGTCAAACTTACCTGCATCAGGCGTATCTGCAAACTCCATTTTTCAGACACTGCCTAAGCATGAAAAGTCCCTTCAATGCTCGCAGGTTTATACTCACTATCGAGAATACTAAGCTGGTCACAAATAATCTGGCGCAAGCGAATGGCAGGTCTCAGACAGTACGTTTCAAATTCATGCGGTTTGGCCTGAAGGTCAGGGAAAAACAGCTTCAGATAGCCAGCGGCAAGGCGTTGAATTGCATTGCTATTACGCATGTTTTCAGAGCCTGACCCTACCAGCTTTACATGTGTACTTACGAAAGCATCATAGGCTCCATCATTCCGAAGTCGATGTAGCACTTCTCCAAAATAATCGGCTTTAAGTGCAAGCTGACGAGCAGGTGAGTCACGTTGAATTTTAGGAAGCTCCCACCCTGGCAGTAAGCCATGTATACGATCAATGAAGGCTGTTTCTCTCAGGAAGGATGGCAACTCATCAAACAGTACCTGTCGAACGGGATGACCGTTGAAACCGATTTCGATGTTCCCGAGGAAAACGACCCCGCAATCTGAGCTAGCCATTTGGTTGCCTCGGGTATATTTGCCTGACTCCATGAAGTCCTTAAGGATACCGATGACCTCACCGGGATTGTCGAATGCAATGGTTTGGGCCTCGTCAAAGACCACTACATCGAAACGGGTAAGGAGGCCAGGTGTATTCGTACTGTTGTTGTAGAATAGTACGGCAGGTGAAGTCTTGCCACCACTGATGATGCGAGCATATCTCGATAGGTTGGAGAACACAAAAGATTTACCTGTTCCCTTCGGAGCCAATTCAATGAGATTAATGCGGCGTTGCACAAGGGGGAGCAAACGAGTCAGGAGAAGAATTTGCTGCTCTCGGGTATTATAGACAGCTGGGTTATAACCCATACTGTTGACAAGCAGAGCTGACCATTGCTCGATGCTGAAACGACTGCGTTGTTCTTTATAATAGCCGAGATCGATATCGGCGGCTTGGAGCGGTTTAAACTCCCGGAGCCACACTTCTCCCATACCAGATGCCGTTCTCTCGGGGCGTTCGTAGACGAGGAGACCCGCTCCCCAAAGTCCCCCCTGCAGAAGGCCTTCGAATTGCTCCAACAAGTGCGTTTCGATTTCTCCGACCTCATCAAGCGAAGGAATAATGAGGCGCCGACGATTTTTCTTCAAATCTACAGTCACACGAAAGTTATCCAGAATGCGAAGAACCTCGCCATTACTAAGTCTGTTGCGGAGCACCTCTTTCTGTTCCTTGCGCGGCAAATGCTCTCGAATGAAGGCATGAATGTTTTTACGTACGTCCTCTAGTGATCCTCCGGCTGCACGGCGTTGCTCTCGGTCAATCAACCACTCCGCCACAAAGGTCGGAATACCTTGATCCTCGAGTCTTAGTTCTCGAGAGATTGATTTCTCAATGGCTACTTCGGCGAAGGCATCTCGCACCAGAGCCTCGTACGCAGCTTCCTCCCTATGCACATTTCCTTTCAAATCAGGAACCTCGGGATAAAAAGACTGATCTAGGGTCATTGTATCTTAAAGGCAATCAAGGTGTGAAACAGGTTCAGCCGAAGAAGTCATCAAGATCTTCATTCACCCTGGACCGCACAGCCCGTTCGGTAGCGGAAACAGAAAAGTGTACTGTTGCTCGCTCTACGCGTCCTAGCACATGGGCGGCAATGGTACCTTTAACCTCAATCTGTCCGTTTCGTATCGTGTCATGCGGCTCAATGCGGATATGGATGACTACATCGGTTGACGTGTTGGCCGGCAAGCGTCCGAGACTTGGCGTATGCAAACGGCGCCCTTCATAAGACAGGTATAGATCGATGGACTCGACAGAATACTCGTTTTTGTTTGTGATGCGTAGGGCTATCTCCCCTAACTCGCCTCGCCGTAGTTTGCCTTCAGCTACATTTACAGTGAGCGGCTCGAAGCTTCGCTGTTCTCGCTGAAGAACCAAGAGGGGTACTAGCACTTCTTCCGGCAATGCACTACCATGCACAAACCCACTCCTCCGCCGGGATTTTGACCAAGTGCAGAACCCCCGCGCTAAAAGGACGGGAGCAGCGAGACCAAACGTGGCAGAATCGAGGTAGGTGCATACGTCGGGGTCATACGCGGCTTCTCCAGCCTCATTAAATCCTGGTTGAATCACCACAGCACGCGAGCTATGCTCTTCGATGAGTTCGGCATCTGGCGGCATGGGAATGGACCGAGCAACGTGCTCAGGAAGTCGGGTTGATCCGTGATCGGCCGAGATGATAAGCGAGATAGGTCGATCTGCTGGCATCTGCGAGAATGCCTCAGCAAGCTGCTCTGTAACACGCTGCATATGCATATTCAGCACGTTCTCGCGTGTATCCTCTAATTGACTGTTGGGCGTATGAAGTACTTTGTCGTACTGGCGGTAGTGAAACACATATAGATCTTTAGGTTCGCGAAGCGCGACTGCCAGATTCCGCAGCGTGTTGCTGTATACCGTTTGATAGCGAGAAAAATGATGTGCAACAAGAGAACTATACTCGCTACTAGATATAGCTTCACATTCGGCAGGACGAAGCCCTGATAAGGATGCTGAGAACGAGATCTTAGTGACACTTGGAAGCAACGCCAACTTCCATGTAATTTCCCGAGCCAGGTGAAAATCCTGTTCACGAAGGAATTTAAGAAGGTTAGCTGCATGATGAGCAGGAAGGTTATCCCAAACTAACCAGACTACTCGCTCCCCGCGATCAAGCCGTGCCGCTACCTCGCGACCAACTGTCGTTACCAAATCACGACCTTCGTGAAGCATGCGAGGGTATTGCTGACAAAACCAGTCGGAAAACCGGGTGGCTTGTACTTCTAGTCTTTTGAGCACCTCAGCCGAGACACTGCTGTGAAGCCGGTCTATGGCTGTGCGGTATGGTAGATACTCGCGCAAAAGCCACGGCAACCAGTTATCCAGATTATGCGATTCTGTCCAAGCCGGATCAGGGTCTGAAGGGGGATCAGGGAGAACATGTATAGCAATGCGGTCTAGCACATCAGATGTACCGCTGAGCGCGCCAAAGCGGTCGCGGAGGGCATCATATTGCACCTGGGTAAGCGGTTCGCAATGCCCACCGCCCGCTTCTACTAACAATTGCTCTAATGCCAGTATTTCCTCTGCACTGTGTCCAGGAAGCAACTCAAGGGCGTGCTTGATGAATGCCGGGCCTCTTTCCAGACCGTTCAGCTTCGTTTTCCAGTAGCGTAGCAGATGTACAGCAGCATCTCTGCGTCCTGCTTCAATTAAAGGCTCTAGTTGTTCATGTTCTCCTGCACGTCTGATCTCGGCAACTATATGTACCAGCGTTTCTTCGTCGAGCGTTGGCAGAGGATGCTCGTACAGGTATTCCCGTATAATATGTTGGTCGTAGCGTTCTGCCATTGTCAACGATGTCAGATAGAGGGCTGTACAGACGGCATGAAGGGTAGACTGTGCATTGGCACTATAACTCTGGTAGAAAGGCCGCCAAGTCTTTGACGAGGCGTTTTTCCATCCTTCTATTTTCTTCCGCCGTTGCACCGCGATCCACGGGGAATTATTTTCATCTATACTTATATCTAGACGTCTTGCGATGTCATCGCAGAGAAGCTGTATTGCATGAGCTAGTCCTATTTCGTTGCAAGCCCATGCTTTGCCGAGCTTGTGTTCAAGAATATGCTCTGAAACGTCGCCTTGAGGAGGCGGCAATGCCTCTAAATCAAGCAAAATGATTTCTTCAGTAGAAAGATCGGTAGGGAGCGTCGTATTCCAAGCCTCTTCGATCCGACGACGAATACTTTCTTCTCGTACTATTACCCAGGGTTCGCCAATGACTTTTAAGTCCGCAAACCAAGTCCGATACCGTTCGCCCTGGACATAGATTTGTAGTGGGGAAGTAGTCGGAACAGGATTGCGAATGCGGTCGGTAATTCGAACGCGAGCGCGCAAGTAGGAGTCGGCGTCGCGCACACATAGGCCTGTAAAGTCCTCTTTACGAGGATTCGGCTCGTCACCGAAGATCAAAGTCAGTATTGCTGATGTGCTAGTCATAGCCCCCAATGCGAGGCAAGCGACTTACGTCGCAGATGTTGGACCTTGCTGAAGTGCAGAGATAGTGACTGTTTCATTTTGCTGTTCTACACTCCATGCTTCAATGACCTTCTGTAGAAGGTTTACCATGGTAGTTGGCGAAAGTTGATGCTCCGTTTGAATTTCGCTGAGTACGGAGACTAGGCGTTGGTACGCTTCATCCGTGTTCGGCTCAGGTGGCGGCTGCCATGCTGCTACAACCTTGGCTGCTTTCACGACGGCATCCGCAAAGCGTGTGTCTTCTTCATCCGTCCAGCTATGCGGATCTGCTGGGAGGTCGACGACGTCGATAAACTCAGTGAATGTACTTCTCCACTTGCTGCCAGCTTGTGCCCAAAGAATAAGTTGTTGCGCGTCAGGGTAGTCCTGAAGATCGCGAGCGCGCACCGGTGAGTTGGGCAGGTTGTCCAACCACTCTCTCAAATGGATGGTAAAGGCGGTTTCTTCCTTCAGGGGGTCATGCGTATGCATCCAGCCGAGCTTCTGGTGAGCCAGTGTAAGAACTTCTAGGAGCGGTCGACGCCAAGCATCAATGGTTCGATACGCCTTGACGATACGTTCGACTAGCTTTTCACCATCGTCGGCTTGTCGCGCTTCTGTTAGGGTAGGAAGTCCACATGCGCGCGGCAATCGTTCGCAGAGTGCTTTCGAGACAGGTTGCTCGTCACGGAGCACAGCCATCAGCTCGCCGGCCAATCCATCAAATGTGTGCCGGCGTGTGGCAGGCGTCAGTGAACGGTACCAACTCGCCCAATAGCTATCGAATCGGGTGATAGATTCAAAGGGGATTTTCCAGATCCTATCGCCAATCTTTGCAACCAACTCATTTAGCGAAAGCGCAGGCTTCCACGAGGTCAGCACCTTTACGGCTTCTGCCACCTCAAAACAGAGATTGTTTTCAGCGATTTGATGCCACTCTGGCCAGACGCCGCCTGGCACTTTGAGGCGTTCCGGTAAGCGTACCAAGAACCGCTCTTCAATTGGGCCTGGAGAGATAATTGCGTCGCGGAGGTATCGTTCTCGGTCACTAAACCCATTCCGCTCTAACTCGGCGTGTGTAGTTTCCGGCAACCCATCATACCATTTCTTGAAAGACTGGGCGAACTGCTCCTCCGTGTAGGTCTCAGCACCAAAAGCTTTTTTATGGATCCTTTGGAGTACAGGCAGCGGTGACCTTTTGAAAGTCTTGATCTCCTGCACGCTCCGCTTAAATACTGCGATGTATTCACTTCGACTCTTTTTTGTATCCCATCCTTTATAGGCTCTCAAGCCCCAATCCTTCGGGAGCTTTGTGAGGAATAGATCGACCGTATCTCCTTGACGAGTAGCTATACGAAGCAAGTGATCGGCTTCACTGTCGTAGCGATGTTGCCGGGCAGCCGGCGAGAGTTGTCGCACCCATTCATCAATAAGCGTCTGAAATTCTCGGCTACCGGCACACGTCTTCTCAAACACTTCGACAGCCACATCTCTCAATACTTGTTCGGCAAAGTCCTCGGCGAACCGGTTAATCTCTAGCAACGTCTTTGTTAATTCATTGACAAAATCAATCATTCGGTCACGCGTATCGATCTCTTGTTCTGATATGTCGAAGCATGCGGGCAACACGATTTTCAAGAAGTCTTTGGCTTCGCGGGCGTTCCCCTGCCCACGGAAGTTTCTGAGTGCTTCGAGCAACTTAGAACCTTTGTCTGCGATGAAGTGCTGTGTGACAGCCGGCACGTCTTCATACCACTCCAACAGCTTGTTAGCTACGTCTTCCCAAGGCCCAAGGCTTGCAGTTTCTCGAACGAGGTTGAGCTTAGATCTTAGTGCGTCATTAAGCCGTTTCAGGTAGTCTTGTTCGGCGGGGGTAATCGCTAGATAACGAAGGGTGTATTTACCTGGCGAGGCTAGAGCATTTGCCAGATTTTCTGCTGTAAGCGGAAGGGACTTATTACCACGCTCCTGAATAATGGTGAATCCATCCTTGTAATACGCGATAAAGGCTCCAAGCAAAAACTCTACAGCATTTGGCGACATTCCAAAAGGTTTGCTGTAAAGCTTCTTGGCAACCTCGTCTAAATGACAGTGCTTGCGAGTAGCGTGCCCCTTAGTTAGTAGGTGATCCTCCAGAATTTTCCAGGCTGCGTGTGCGGAAACCTCGGGCGGTGGAGGCTGGACTTTGCCATAGGGCGTGTTCGACCTAGACTCTACCTGTAAAAACATTTTGTTACGACGTAGGAGCCCCGCTAGCATGGCCTCCTCCTGACTCGTCCCAGAAAAGGTGAAGAGCCGGTCATCAAGCATCTCATCGATAGCTCTATGACGCGCCTTCCTATTCTTCGAGCTTATCCGGCCCGTCTCATAGTATTGGATGGTAGTTTCGCTTATAACGGGTGTTTGTGGGAAGAGATCTTTTACAAGGCGGTCTAGGAACTGATCGCGTTCTCGTACGCTAAGCTCATTTGCATCATATCGCAGCTCACCGTTATAATACCATGCGAAATTCTCCGGCTTAACAGCTTGCTTGAGCGCTCGTGCCAAACGAGCTTCGAACTCCTCGATAATCTCTTCGGCCTCATCACGCAAGTCATCGTTATCAACGGCTTTGGGATCGCTCAGAATACTTCGAGCAGATTCCAGGTCAAGTGCAAGCCTAGAAAGTGCTTGCGGCACGCTTGATACCGCCACGACGAGGTATGGCTTTAGCTTAGCGGAGAACTTATCGAGTCCCTTGAGTAGCAGCGTGCGCTCATGTTCAACTTCAATTAGGCCATAGAGCACGATCACGTTACCTACGTAATCCCGGCTGTTGCCTTGCTCATAGAGGTCTTCCGCATACGCCTTCCAACGTTCGGCAGTCTCTTGGAGGGATGCAGGTGTGAGATAATCGAAATGGACACGCCGATTCGTGAAGTGCTTATCGTTATAGCTGAACGGATCATGCTCTGGCAGGGGATGCGCCTCGCGGAAACACGTTAAAAGATCGGGGCCACCTCGCTCGAGGATGCGTTCCCGATGCTTGGTAAGCAAGCTTTCGATTGATGTCTCTCCAGAGCTTCGGAATACGTAGATTTTCGTATTTCGGTTCTGGCGAATCGCTCCCTGGTTAGCGAGCACTTCTAATAAGTCATTCAGTTCGTGTTGCTGATGAGGAGCTAGGTTCAACACCCAGCGCATGTTTTCAGGTGTGGCTTGCAACCGTCGGTCCGCTATCAGCGTGAGTACAGCGATGGCCTTCAACACTCGTGTGGCAAGCTCGCCCGCCCGGGTTTGCAAACGAGCCTCTGCACGCTTGTAGTAACGCATAAGGGTGGTTGCTTCCGCATCTTTGGGGCGCGGGCTTTCAACGTCTACCGGAGCGATAAAGTAATCAAAGAGACGTTCAACGGTGAACAGGTTTAGCCGCCCACTTGTGTCAAGGATAGGTTGTGTCTCGATGAAACTAGCTAGACCGCCTTGCTCATTCGGTGCCAGGAACTTGAACATGGTGCGGGTATTTTGCCCAACGTGCTCACTGAGCAGCGGAAGAGCCAGCATGGTCGCCGGGTGAAGGGGATATGCTCCCTGGATGAGCGTTGTTTTTAGCCAGTCGTCATCAGCGTTTTCGTACCACCCGGCCATGTACCGTAGCCATCCTTCTTCTTCTGCGAGGTGGAGAAGGTGTTCTTGTACAGCCTTACGGGTAGTAGGCGCTCTATCTTTTGGGGTGACGAGTGCACCGGCGATCATCTCCTCAGCTTCATTAAATCGGCTGGCGACACGAAGGCGGTGCTCTTGCTCGAACCGTCCCTCAATCTTTTTAATATCATCCTTGGTGGCGCGCCCAGTGACATAATCCTCAAGGGTGCGATGCGCTGCTAAGACGACAAGAATTTGTGCTTCTCGGTCGGATTTGGCAAATTCAATAAAATCCTGGATGGCGACACCGGCAGCACCATCTGGGTGGTTGACAAACTGCGCCAAGAACGCCCCAAACTCGTCAAACAGAACAACAATACCCCGCTTGCCTTGCTTCTTGATATATCTGGCTACATCGCGGTAGGTATCTTCAAGCTTGATCCGGTTGAACGTCGGGGGCATCGACGTGATGACCTCGACGTAGTGCTGGAAACGCTCAAATGCTTCGGGATCATATTCATCGAGTTGTGCCTCCAGTCGCTCCAAACTTGATGCGTCATTGTGTAGGAGATGCTTTAACTCATCGATGAAACCAGGTCTATTTTGACGCCAAGTCTCCAACAGGTCTTTGGCGGCAGCAAACTCCGTACGCGGTCGGTAGTTGAGTCCTTCTTCGCGGAGCGCCTTGCGTAAAGCAAAGAGCATGGCGTGTCGGAAATCCTGGTCGCTGTAGTCTGGCACAATGACCAGGTAATCATAGCCGCCGAGTTCATGTGCACGGTCTACTTCGCGGCTGAGGCCGTCCTGATAGCGCTTTTCTTGGTCACGGATGCGGGCCAGTAGTGTTGCCAGCCGCTCGTCACTCAGGGGGCGACCAAGTAGGTTCGCGAGCACCAGAAGGAGATATGACTTACCCGTTCCGTAGGAGCCCGTAACTAGATGCACGCGTTTCTGTGTGGCCGCCGACGTCCCAGAGAGTATGTCCCGCAGAGCACGTCGCGATGTCTCTGTTGGGAGATAGCTTTGGAGGCGCTTGTCATTGATATCCTCATTGACACGCCAGAAGTCGCGTCCGAGCTTTACTTCACTTGCAACGACAGGCGCAAGCTGAACAACGTTGCGAATCGGTTGGTCAAGTATGCTTTGCGTCATTACTTTTTTGGCGCTTTTGGATCAAGGAGACACAGAGTGAGCACACTTACCTGCTGGCCCGGTTCCACTGATATATGCGATTTGAAAAGGCCTCTCTAAGCCTGTCAGTCGTGTAGTCACTGTGCAAGATGACGAGACAAGGCCTTAGTGGCTCGGCCCAGGCAAGATGCTTTATTACTTGTTGCTGCGAGCTTCTTTCGAGCGTCGTGAAGAGTGATTCAAAGTTAAGCACGATCCTAGGAACGCGTTCTATTGCAGAAGGAACCACGAGCTCAGCCAAACGACGCGCTGTTAGCCGCTCGATATCGCCCTCATTCAGATTCTGAAGTAGGTCCGTTAGGACCGCGTCGGGGAGCTGTGATTGAAGATCGAGTAATGCCTCAGGTAAGGCACCAATTTCAACTTGCACCAACCCTACCTTGTAACGTCGCAGCTTCTCTATGAGGCCTAAAAGCCCCGAACTTAGGCCGGAAATTGCTGTGCTCCGTGGAGCAAGTGGATACTGCCCAGACATTTTCGATTCAGAGGGATTGATAATATACCGCTGCAAATTCGATGGGATCTGCAACGTCAGCAAGAAATTCCACGTCGTTGAGCTGCGCCGTCTGGGTATAGCTCACAATATCTTTCTGCCGTAGTGGGCGGATAAGCTCGAAGATGACTTCTGGCTGAATATAGAGATTGAAGGCCCGACCAACACCACCCGGCTGCTCTAGAAGCCGAGGTAGAGCAATTGACTTACCGTTCGGAAAATGAGATGCGCGCTGCCGATAAAGGATAAAAGCAAGAATCATGGGCGGAATTTCGTCCGGGATACTGCGTTTATAAATCGTTTTTCCATTCGATGTAGACATTCTTAGCAGATTAAGATCTCCCAGAGCTTCTTGCTCGGTCAGTGAGCGAAAATAGTAGCGCAGGTCGCTTTTCGTGTTCTCCATACTACCTTTTCTGATATCCTCAATGCGAAGCAGCTCCGCAAGAGCGATCTCCTCGTCCAGCCTGCTGAAGCGAGGCAGCACAGTATTCGTCATGTGATACCACACAGAGGCATCTGGTTGATTGGCGACCTCGAACTGAAGCAACAGTTGCGTACCGAGGTGGCGCCAACCAGGATCGTATTGGGCAATGAGCTTTCCCACCGCCGTGAGAGATCCATTCGTTTTATCATATATTCCATAATGTGAAAGATAGTTGATATAGCCTTCCACCTTGTTACTACCATAAGGTAGTTCCTGTTTGTACTGCTGAATCGTAAGTCCTGGTTCCTGCGCCAAGAATCGATGTACGCGAGACAGTTCAGATCGCTCAAAGGCAAATTTTTGATTCCAGCCTACTCCCATTTGTTATACTTCCTTCTTGTTTATAGGGGTAACTCGGCAAGCATCGGCGATTCCAGCCCATACTCAAAGATGGCAAATATTGCACCCCGCGCCGCTGTCTTCCAGGTCGCGCACCTCGTCGAAAAACTGCTCCATGAGTGTCACGTTGGCACGGCTTTTTCGGAGGCGTTCTTCGCGCTCCTTGGTCCGGCGCTTGATCTCGGCGATGCGCTCAGGCCGGGCCAGCTCAGCCAGCGACTCGGCATCCGACCAGGTAAAACGTTCTCCCGTCTCGGGGTCGATCTTTTCATACTCCATCGCTCGCTTGTACAGGTCCGGGTGGTGCTCAAGCAGGCCCACCCACTCGCTCTTGCGCTGGAAAAAGCAGAAGTAGCAGCCGCTGCGTGAACGCCATGTATAATAGTCCGGGCGGCCAACGCCGCTATCGTCGAGTATACGGTAGATATCGGCTTTTACGAGGCCATCTTCAATGAAAGGAAAAACGGTTTTGATGTTGGGCTTCGTGCTGATGTACCCTTTGCGATGCTGGAAATACTTGCGCTGTGTCTCTGGATCGACACGCCATTCGCCTTCATCCGCTCGGATGCCGACGTAACTGATCACCGGGTCGTCGCCGATGTAGTCTTCGAACGGCTTCAACTTCAGCATCCGGGTGCACCACCGCATGTTCGGGCTAGGTAGAAAGCCGCCGTAGAGTTCGAGGTAGTGATCGAAGGGTGTCTTGTCCGGCTCGCCGGGCTTGCTCGGTGGCACGTTGGCACGGAGCCGCTGGATAGGCCGCCCGAGGTAGGCTTCAAGCCGGTCAAGGTAGTCGTACGTCTCAGCTAGCTCGGTACCGGTGTCACAGAATACATACTCGGCCTCTTCCAAAGGCGGGCGTGGAGGAAGTCCCTGCTTGCCGAGCGCCCGGCGCCAGCGCTCGGGGTCGTGCAAATAGATAGCGAGCGCACTACTATCCTTTCCCCCGCTGAAGGCGACGATGTGCCGGACTTTACTCATGGGCTTTATAGGTTCTTTCTCGTTCGGAAAGCAGTTCGTTGGTTAATTGAGCCAGTGCGGCCAGTTTTGTTTCCAGCGCCACATCTTCAGCGTCAATGGCTTCGCGAAGACGCCGGTAGACATCCGTGATGAGATCGTTATCCTCCGGGTGGATACTGATTACGTGCTCGTGTTCATCCTCGTACTGAACGGTGACGCTAAGGCGCACCCGCTTGAGGATCCGCGTGTCCACCGCCGGTGCTTCCGGTTCAGGCACTTCCTGATCAGCCTCGAAGGCAATGGGTTCAAGCGTGTGGAACCGACGAGCGACTTCGCGAAGCGCCGTGCCGAAGATCTCGTGATCCTCGTCGCTCCATTGTACCGGCGGCCGTTTAGCCAGAAGCGCAGCCAGCGACTCATACCAGCCCTGCGTATCGAGAATCTCGTCGGTGGCCCGGACAAGGAAGGCCTTCAGGCGCGTATCGGTAGCATGGGGAAGCAACGGCCGTGCTCGCTCCGCAAGCTCATGACGGCGCTCATCTGCCGATTTCGCGTGAAGCCGGAAGACGTGGGCTATCTGCGTCTGAAGGTCTGCCAACAATCTATCATAGGCCCCACCTAGTTCGCGCAGCGCTTCCTGTAGGCGCTCTGCGAAGGCCTCCACATCGTCCAACCGGGCGTCGTCATCGACCAAGAACGAGCGGACGCCGCAGGCGTGCGGCAAATCCGCGAAGAGCAAGGTCGTTGGTTCGACGGCATGATGCAGGGCCTCTCGCACATTCAGGGCTGTCTGCGAGAGCGTGGCCGTCTTACGTACGTAGGGCGGCAGACCGTGGACATGACCAAGCAGACGAAGCACAAAGGGCAGCGGCTTTTGCTCTGCTGCTGTCAGCCCTACGAGCGGGGCTAGCCGACGTAGCACCTCTTCCCGTGCCCCTTTGATCTCCACCCACTGCAACTCGAACTTGTCCGGGTTTTTCAGCAGGCGCTCGATAGTCTGAAAATCGATCCTGGAAACAAACGTGCTGTTCTCATACACGGCGATCTCGTCTTCAGCCGCCTTGTATACCGCGAACAGAAAGACAGGGATCAGCCCTTCACGCACCCCATAGGGAGGCTGTCGGAGAACCTCGTAGAGTTCCCGCACCGACACACGCTGCCCTTTGGCCGCTCGCAACATGTCCGTGATGGCATCCCACACCGCCGCGCAGCCGGGTCGTTCATCCGGATCGGGTCGTGCAAAGTGCCAGCGCTCCGAATTATCGGATACCGGGCGGTGCATGCCCGTGGCCTGGAGGATCGAGGCGTACATCCCGTACTCTGCCGGATGCTTCTCAATGCCGAGCCGGTAGAGGTCGCCTCGCTCGATCATCGCTTCCAGCAAGAGCTTCAGGCCTTTGACAGCGCTCGAGGAG
>RFHA01000028.1 GCA_003696565.1 Chloroflexota bacterium | reverse complement strand
AGACAGCGACTATGCCTACATGCCGCTGACCATTTTGCCGCTGGCGGATGAGCAGATGTTGGATGGTGTTTGGAGCGAAAATGAAGCTCGCAGAAATCTTTCGGATGTGGAGCGGGCAGCGCTGATTCGCCGGAAACTGGACAACGGCTACACCCAACAGCAGGTGGCCGAGGCCTGGGGTCTCAGTCGCTCGCAAATTTCATGGCTGCTGGGCCTGCTGTCACTGCCAGAGAACGTACAGCAGGCCAACAGGGAAGGTCGGCTGCCAGCACGCACCGCCTACGCCCTGCGCGATGTCTGCCGTCTGGCGGAGTCGGTAGCTGGTCAGAAATGGCAGAAATGCCGCCAGAACCAATACTTCGCCATGCCAGAGAATGCTCCAGACGAATTTATATCCGGTGTACTCAGCGGAGAGCGGGAGGTCACCAGTGATGACGTGCGCGACTACCTGCACAAAGCGCTGCTGTATGCCGGAATACGCACACCAGATGTGATTGCCAAATTCGATGCGACTGGCGGCCGGGAAATTGTCCAGGCTGTTTGCAAAGGCTGCGAATATTACGTCAGCCAGTACTGCATAAAACCGGCCTGCCTGGCGGCCAAGAAACGGCAGTGGCAGCAGCAGGTTCTGGCACGGGTCAGCGAAGAGCTGAATGTGGCCATTTCCAATAACCCGGCTGATTTTGAGCCAGCCAGCAAAGATTGGCAACTGCGTCGCCAAATTCAAGAGGCCTGGGACGCTGGGATTGATGCCGATTGGGTGATTGGCTGGCTGCCCGAAACACAGTCTGGTGTACGGCCGTTTGCAGACGGCCACATCGGCACAGATTTCCAACTGTATGAGGGCGACGGCCGTGCCGGGATTGCCATTGGTATCGTCGGCGGCTATCTCACCGAGCATGATATGTTGGCGCTGCAAAAGAAACAGGCCGCAGGGAAAGACCCGGGAACGGCCGCTGCCGACATTCCTGGCCCAGATGTGCGCGCCACATGGAAGAAAGCGGCAGAGGCCGTTGTGCGCCGTGCCAAAGACGCGACGCTGGACGAGCTGGTGGAAACGGTCATGGTTGACCCCTCGGACGTGTTTCAGGCGATGTGGGCGCCGGCAGAGAATGAATGGATTGATGACCCGGATAAATTCATGCGCCAGTACTTGGCCTGGCTGTGGGATAAAGGCCGGGGTGCGCCCACTGTGCCCAGTTGGGAAGGGCCGTTCATCACGTTCAGGAAACTTCAGGATTTTCGCCTGCGCGCCGGGCTGCAGCCGTATCGCGTGTGGGACGAGATGGGTACGGCCGCCATGCTGGTGCTGGACTGGTGGTATCAACGGCGTGACAGACATTACAACGACAAGGCCGATGTCTATACAGCGCTGGCAGAAATGGAACGCCTGATTGCCGTCTGGCCGACTGAGACAACTGACGATTGGTCAGACAGAGACACAGATTGGCTGTACGAACTCCAGCGTGGCCGCGCGGACATTCAGGCATGGATGTTCAAGAACGGTTACCCAACACAGGCCGCAGAGCTGGTGGCAGAACCAGCGGCAGAAGGGGTGTTGGCATGAATCAGCACGCGCTTGGCAAGAAGCTCATCAGCGACGACGAATTTAACAGCCACCTCCAGCGCTTCCTGATTTGGACCCGGCAAACGATGCGCGGCAAGAAGCGGATGCCGCCGGTGTTGGGGTTGTCCTTTGCCACCCAAACACACTTTGACATTGAGCTGCAAATCCTGACCAGGCTGCCTGCGGAGAAGCGGTTGGAAATTATGCGGCGGATGGGCATGGATACCATGATGCGCACACCGGAGAAGCAGTTGGCTGCCTGCTTCATCATGGCAGAGGCCTGGGCATGGCAAAAAGCGTCGCCAGAAGACCGGCTGGAAGTGGTCTCTATCAGCGGCATGACCATAGACGGCCGTAACAATGCTGCCGTCATTGATTTCGAGCGAACGGCCAATGGCCTGCTGCCCGGCCGGGCCACAACCATTCCCTACACGGCCGATGCTCAGTTGGCAGACGTATTGGGTAAACAAACGCACAACAAGCTGCTGCAATCCTTTCTGCATGGCTACACACTGGCCTGGGTGGTGCAGCAGCTGCCCAGGAATTAATAAACAAAGACGGCCGTTTCAGATTGGGTGAAACGGCCGTCACCACACAGTAATCCGGAGGTACTGCATGGCTAATCACAATCATACTCAAAATTCAACAGTTGCAAAGCTGGATGTCATTACCAATTGGCTCATGGCGCTGATTGTTGCCATTCCATTCATCATTTCGTTTGGCGCGCTCCGAGACCTGGCCAGTCAGAAGGCGGTGGCCTATCCCTGGCTGTTCCCCATCATGGTCGATGGCGGTCTCATCATCTTCAAGGCCATCGTGCTGCGCGGCAGCCTCCACGGCCGCACCGACTATTACGCCTGGACGATGGCAGCAGCGGCAACGGCCGTCTCCGTCACGCTCAACGTGCTGCATGCGCCGGCCGACAACCTGGCCCGGCTGATGGCCGCCCTGCCGCCGCTCATGATTTTGGCTGCCTTTGTTGCGGTGACTCGCCGCGTTCAGGAATCTGCGGTGGTGGTTAATTGGCAGCATGAAACGGAAACGGCCGTGCAAGCCCGGGAAGAGGCGGAAAAGACGGTGCAAGCAGCTGAAAGCAGCCTGCAAGCCGCTGAAAAGCGCATGCAAGAATTGGAAAAGGCGGTGCAAGCAGCCGAAAACAATCTGAAAGCTGTTGAAACATCGCTGCAAGCAGAGAAAAAGCAGAAAGAAAAGTGGCAAGCAGACGCAAAGGCGCTGCAAGCACAAATACAGGCCATGCAAGATGAACTCAAGGCCTGGCAAACAATTAACCCAATCGGGAAAGCGGCTGCCATGTACAATGCGGGCGAATTTCCAACGCTGCAAGATGCGGCAAGCGTGGCGGGTGTCAGTGCAAGTACCATCAGCCGTCTGGCGGCCAGTCTGAATGGGGTGGGCAAATGAAAAAGGTCATCATTCTTCTCCTCCTCTCTGGGCTGCTGGCCTGCTCCCTGGCCAGCAGCCTGCTCTCTCTGGCGGCGCCGCGTATTGCTGACACGGCCGTTTCCTACGCCAGCCAACCCGACAGCGCCATTGACCTGATTGCCCAGCAGCGGGAGCTGGAGTTGGCGCGCCAACATCGCACCAGCCTCGGTTGGTGGTTTGCCGGTCTCATGATGCTGGTGGCGCTGGTTTACGTGGCCGTCGTTGGTTACCGGTATATCTCCGCCGATTATCTGAAACAGCGGCGGTTGTTGGCGCGCCAACAGCACCGGCCAGCACGGCCGTCTATGCGCCCGCCCCTGCCCACGGTAGCAGATGCACCCCATCCGGCTGATGTACCCCGTATTACCCGCACACCACATGTGCCCACGCCACATGTGCCCACGTCGTATGTGCCGCCTGCCCTGCCTGCCGGCGGCGAGGAGGACTGGAAATGACAAACAAGGAAATTGGACGCATGGTTCAACATGCCCGGGAAGGCCGTGCCCTGTCCAAAATGGCACTGGCTGAGTTGTCTGGTGTACACCCGCGCACCATCTCGCGTGTGGAGCGAGGGGTTGGCTGCCATGTCAACACGCTGCGCCAGTTGGCCGCCGCGCTCAATATGCGGCTGGTGATTCGCTTTGAAGGAGAGGATGGCAATGCGTAAATGGCTGCTGATTATCCCCCTGATCCTGTCCGCCTGTGCTGGCCTGAAAACCAGCGAAGGCTTTTTTATGACCCCGACCGGCAGCAGACCGGCATCCAGCTTGCAGATGGCCGCCACACCCACACCAGCCAATCCCCAGGCGGCCGCATTGATGGCCACTGCCCAGGCAGCGGCGGCGCAGGAAACAGCCGTCTCTGCTCAGGCGACCCTGGCCGCCCAACGCCAGGCCAATGCCACTGCTACCCGCATGGCGGAATCTGCTGCCACAGCAACGGCCGTGTACCAGGCCACCGCCGACCATCTCGCCTTCCAGGCAACGGCCGTCGCCATCAATGGCACAGCAACGGCCGTCTACCGGCTGGCCGAGCTGGAAGAGCGGGCGGAATCTGACCAGGCCAGATTTTTGCTGCAGCAGCGCCAGGCGGATGAGCTGGCCCTGGAACGGCAGGCCATTGTCAATCGCTTTTTGCCGGTGGTGTTTACGGCCGTTCTGCTCCTGCTCGTTGTGGTCGGCAGCTGGACGGCCGTTACCATGTGGCGTGCCAGCCAGCCCATCATTGATGCTCGCGGCCAGGTGCTGGCCTTGCCCCGCAACCGCTATGAAATGCTGCCCAATGCAGCCCGCCAGCAGCCACAGTCACAGCCCCAGGACGAGGCTGCCAGCGGTGAATGGGTGGATGCACGGCCGGTGATGCTGCCGCCGCTGGCCAGTGGTCATGTGATGATTGTCGGTGTTACCGGCGATGGCAAGTCGATGGCGCTGCGGGAGGTGATTGAACACCGGCAGGGTGAGGTGGTGGTGTTGGACCCCCATTACACGCCCGGCGCGTGGGGCCAGGTGCGGGTAATTGGCGGCGGCCGGGATTTTGAAGCCATCCAGTCGTACATGGAATGGATGGATGAAGAGCTGTCGCGGCGTGCCGGGCAGCGGGCTGGCGGCCAGCGCCATTTCCACCCGTTAACGGTGGCCACTGAGGAAATGCCTGCCATCATCGAAAGTGGCAGCGGGCGTGTGCGCCGTACCTGGCGGCGCTGGATGCGGGAAGGGCGCAAATTTGGCCTGTTTATGGTGGTGGTCACCCAATCCACGCGGGTGCGTTCGTTGGGCATCCAGGGCGAAGGTGACCTGCTGGAGAATTTCAAGCACGTGTTGTTGCTGGGCGGGGCTGCCAAAGCGGCTGCGCCGGAGCTGGTGCAGGGGATGGCCAGACCGGCGCTGCTGCGGTCAGGGACACGGCCGTTACAGCCCGTGGTTATCCCCTACGACCCGCGCCGTGACCCGGAGTCGCCGGAGTTCCAGGCCAATGCTGCCCTGGCCGCGCCTGCGCCGGTGCTGCACCTGCCGCCCGGCCGTAACCCCGAAGAGCCAAAGGGGATGGCCACCGCTGGCGGCTTTGTTACCGAGCAGGAAATACAGCAGATTTTACAGTTGGCAGGGCAGGGGATAAGTCGCCGGGAGATTTGCCGCCAGATGTATGATGGCAATGATGGCGGTGCGCCATACCTGCGTGTCAAGGCGGTGTTGGACACCTTTTT
>RFHA01000219.1 GCA_003696565.1 Chloroflexota bacterium | reverse complement strand
TTGCGATTCAGAATAACGCCATTTGTGTTTGCTGTCCCAAATTTCCACAAAAGCTGTTCGCTCATTTTCTGCCTCTTGCGGCAGGGGAATACGAATCGTCGTTTGAATCCCTTCACGTGCAAGGAAACCCAGCCGTGTATTGTCTGAATTGGCATCTGTATAGGCCATGTCGAAATGGGTTTCAAGACGAGGCACGTGATGTTTATAGAATTGAGCAAAATGCTGGTGCTGGGTTTCTTCTTCTTCCGCTTTCGCTTCGTCGGTTAAATGCAATGCCATCAAGGCTGTTTGCTGTGATTTGGCGTTGAATTCAAAAATAGCGGCGCTGGTTGCTTCCAAAATCTGGCATAGATGGGAGGCCGCTTTATTGAGAATGGATGATAATTCCATGTTTGTTGCAATGGCAGAAACAGCCTGCCGAAGGATGGTTTGCTCCTGTAATTGCTGTTTTGTTTGGGCATAAAGACGGGCATTGGCAATAACCAGTGCGCAGGCATCAGCCAGAGCTTCTACCAGCCATACATCTTCATCATCAAAAGCATCATATTCGCTGCTTTGGGCGGTAAATACGCCTATTTTTTTGCCCTGGAACTCCATTGGGGCGCTGACGAGTGAGCGAATGTTTTCTATATCCCGGATGCGGTCGGGGTCTAGCGATACATTTGGCACAATTTGGGTTTGGCCTGTTTTTAGAACGCGGCCTGTAATGCCCCGGTTGATGGGGAAATATTCGCCTATCAGGTTTTGTAATGCGCCGCTGGCGGCTGTCACGTGAAGTTGTTGTTGGTCTTTTGTGGGTTCGATGATGGCAACGGCCGTCCACCGGGTCTGCTCGTGAATAGTCTTTACCGCCTCATGCAAAATAGATTCCGCGTCCATATGCGTACTCAAATGGCGCAAAATCCGGTACAAAATTTGGTGATGGTGAGCAGTTCGCCGTTGGGCCTCATATACCTCCGCATTACGCAAGGCCAGCGCCATCTGGTTAGCAGCCGCTTGCATCAATTGGGCATCCTGGTCCTTAAAGAAATGCGGTTTTGAATGATGCAGAGACAGCACCCCAACAACTCGTGATTCCAAAACAATGGGAATCACTAAAGCGGAACGGGGATTACGGGCTTCATCGGGATGCCAGAGCCAACGTTTATCCAGGCGCGTGTCGTGGATGAGGGCTGGTCGTTTGTGTTGGTACACCCAACCGGCCACGCCTTGCTGCAAAACTTGCTGGGTGAATCGTTTGGATTTGATAGAAGTTGATTCTTTTGCCAGCAAATAGCTGCGGACATCTCCCGACTCATCCAGTGCAAAAAGGCTGCCTTCTTCGGCATTTGTCAAAGCAATTGCTACCTCGACTGTTTTTTTCAATAAATCTTCGGTTGTCAGGTTGCCGTGTGTGGCCTGGGCAACGGTTACCATGCTTTCAAACAATCGCATTTGGGCGGCCAGAGCGGCTTCTGACTGTTTGCGGGAGGTGATGTCGCGGAGGGTGAGGAGAAGGCCACGTGTTTGGCCCTGCTGGTCTGTGATGTTGGCTTTGGTGAGGTCGTAAATTTTGCCAAAGAAGACGATTTCTTGCTGGGGCGAATGGGTGTTGTTTTGCAGTGTGGTGTGTAACGGCCGTATCTGGTCAAATTTTTGGGCTAATTCCTGCACGGTTTTGTTAATTAGTAACGATACGGGGATTTTTAATGCCCGTTCGGCGGCTGTGTTTGCTTCTACAATTTTGCCATTTTTGTCAATGATGAGAATGCCGTCTGGCAAACTGCGAACGGCCGTTTGCCGGGCAATGGGCAGTAAATCCAAAAAGTTGAGCCAAAATGCGCCGATACTGAGCAGCAGCCCGCTTACCGTAAAGGTTACAGGCGTCCAATCCAGATACGGAATGGGATTGAGATCGGCGATGTATAACACATTCCCTACCCAGGGAATAAAAGCGGCCAGGATAAGCAAAAGCAAATTATTTTGGTGCCCTGTGTGAAAATTGGGGAAAGCCCAAACCATGATGATGGTTCCCAGCAAAACCTGTAACTGGGCAAATACCCAATTTACCCAAAACCAGGGGCCGTGACTGATGCCCAAAACGGTTACATTGCCGACTGTTTCCAGGGATAAATTTGTCCAAAGTAAATGGTGGAACTCATTGGTGAAGGCAATGATGATGGTGGCAAATGGGATGATGGACAGCAGCGCATAGGTTTTTTTGGTGAGTTTGTATTCAAAGCCGCCATATTTGGCCGCAAATGTAAGCCAGCCGAAGGGAACGGCCGTAATGCCCACATATTGCACCTTTGCCATTAAAACCTTTGCTGCCAAAGAAGGAAGGGTTAATTCCAGTGCATAGCCAAGCGACCAAATAAAAAGACCAGAAGAGAGGATGGCATAAGATAAAACCCAATTAGCCTGGCGTCTTCTGACCCAGCCCTGAATGGTCAGAACACCAGAAATTAGAACTGCGGCAGAGAGAATGACAATAATCGTACGCTGCATGTTTTTTTACCGGACTCGCCACTTGCGTTAAATTATACCGTTTTTTTGTTATCCCGTAATTGAGACAATACGACTACACCAGCCACTTTCTTTTCACTTTTCGCACGCAAAT
>RFHA01000218.1 GCA_003696565.1 Chloroflexota bacterium | reverse complement strand
ACAAAACCGCCTGAATTTTATGAAATACCGGATGATTTTGATCCCCAGGCATTGTTAGCCTCAGCCTGGGGCGTCTGGTACACAGACGATCAGCCGCAAGAAGTTGTGCTTTTGTTCAGCAAAAATGTTGCCGCACGCGTAAAAGAAACGCTGTGGCATCCCTCTCAAAAGACTGAAGAATTACCAAACGGCCGTATCCGATGGCGCGCCCAAATTGCTGAACCAAAAGAAATGCTGCCCTGGATTCGGGGATGGGGAGCTGATGCAGAAGTATTGGAGCCAGAATCATTAAAAGAAGAAATCAAAGAACACGCCCGCCAGTTAGCCGCTACCTACAACATCATGGCACAAACAAACACCCCAACCACACGCTTGCTGCGCCTGTGGGGGAAGACTGTTACCAAAAGCAGTCTGTTTCACCCTGCCCTGTACCATTTGTTTGACGTTGCCCATGTTGCCCAGCAGTTATTAAGCCCACGCGCCACCATTCGCTGGCGGCAGGCACTGGGGAGCGCACTAAACGCCAACCCGGACACACTTCATGAATGGCTGCCTTTCCTGATTGCCCTCCACGACCTGGGTAAATTATCCGTTCCCTTTCAGGTATTGAACGACAGTCAAGCGAATCGCCTCCAGGAAGAAGGGTTTGACTTAGGCAAAGCTACCAAAGAAATGGGACGAGAACTGCACCATACCATCATCGGCCAATCCTTGCTGCAAGATATGGTTTCAGGTTGGTCATACGCTCTTAAAACTGCCTTTTTAAGTATGGTTGGCGGCCATCACGGCATTTACCGAATGGAGAACCGGAGCGACAGAGAAAAATTAAACAAATTCAACGAGTCGCCGGAGTGGGAAACACTGCGCCAACATGCTGTTCAACTTTTACACAGCCACTTTGTCTCTCACTGGCCGGAGACGTTACCTGAACCGGAAAATATGTCGGCGGCCATTGTGGCTTTGAATGGCTTTTGCATTTTATGTGACTGGCTGGGTTCGGATGAAAATTATTTCACGCCGAAACCGAACATGCCTTTGGCAGAATACATCGTTCACAGTCGTCAGCAGGCTTACCAGCGGGTAAAAGATGCCGGATTGCTCCAAACGGCCGTTTCCCACACCCCCGCCACATTCAAAGACCTGTTTCCATT
>RFHA01000217.1 GCA_003696565.1 Chloroflexota bacterium | reverse complement strand
GCTTTGTAAATCGTCCCACCAGACCGGATCGGCCGTATCTTGTTCACGTTTGCGACAGATGAGAAGAATGGTACTGGCTGCCGCATTCTTTTTGGCCTGGTGCAGGCTGTGTTCGCTTTCGGTGTGGACGGGCCAGGAGGCTTTGATGGTGAAGCCGGCACCGATGAGGGCGGAGGCCAACGTATCCCAGGCCTCAACGCGCTTGTGGGTGAACATGACGGTGAGGACGCCGTGCGGGTGCAGGACGCGGTGCATCTCGCGGAAGGCGGCGGCCATTTTGTGTTCGTAATCTTGCTCGGCTAACGCCTTTTTCTTGCGACCCATGCTCTCAAAGCGGGCGGGGTTGGCAACGGCTTCGTCGTCTTTGTTGGTCAGTTCGTCGGTGAAGAATTCGGGGAAAAGGTGGCCGACACTGCGCTTGAGCCAGACGTAGAAGAAGTCGGCTAGTTCGGCATATTGCACATTGTCATAGTAGGGTGGGTCTACGGTGATGTTGTGAACAGTATCATTCTTCAGCTTTGATAAAGCCGTTGCACTGTTTCGCGTGATCAGTAAATTGTTTTCTGATAATTGAGCAGCGTTTAACCAAGACAATTGGGCTGGTGAAACATATTTAGTCAATTCACCATAGGCATCATGAATCTGAGACACTGCCCAGGGTAACAAATTGGCAGAAGCATCAAATTCTGCGTGACTCCAAACGAAAGCAAAATCATGACGATCAAAAACACTTCGTATGCCGCGTCCCGGGTCAAAACGACAATGGCGATTATTGTAAATGATGGCTTTGTCCAGCATCAAGCTGATGTAAGTCTGTATAGCATCTCGTTTACTTGCTTCGAGATTAGACATCTCGCTATTTAGTTCATTCAATGCCTCAAGAGCGGTAACAAGACTGAAGTACTGACGAGGGGCATATGCTTCATACCAGAAATATTCCCCATAACGATGTGGTTCGCTTGTCTTATTTCCTTCTGGAATGGGTTCGCTAATCCATAAATCCTGCGCGATCCAGTCCGGTTTTTTGCGGGC
>RFHA01000216.1 GCA_003696565.1 Chloroflexota bacterium | reverse complement strand
GATGACTGGAAGTTTGTCCCTGGGGGGCGTATCCTCTCCGCCGCCGGTACCGATCAAAACTTAACATTCTACAACTGTATGCCACCTCAGCAGGAGATTTTAACTGCGGATGGATACAAACCCATCGCTGATGTACGGGTAGGTGACCTGGTTGTAACTCATCGAAATCGACTACGTCCAGTATTGCATAAATTTGAGCGTGATACGGAGGAATTGATTTACATAATCAAGCCTAAGAAGCTTGGCTTTGATGATCTCCGCGTGACTGGCGATCATAAGATCTATGTTATTCGTTCTGAATGGGTAAACAAGCATCGCTCGCGTGATGGGCTGCGTCTGGCTCAGGAACCGCAATGGATTCCAGCCAAAGATTTAAAACCAGGGGATTATTTAGCAGTTGCATATAATGGCGAAATTTGCCCGGTTGAGCCGATCTTCTTGTCAGATTATCTGCCACAGTATTCAGTTGAGGATGGTAGGCTGTTCAAGCTAACGGTACACCGTGAGCATGGCTACATCGTTGATAACGGTACACTCCGCACACTGAACAATCGTCTGGAACTGGATGCTGATTTGTGCTATCTGTTTGGACGCTGGTTAGGCGATGGTTGTGTGACTCATCGTACCAAGTCAGATATTCCCTCAGGCATCAAGATCGTTTTCAGTCTAGAAGAAAAAGCGGAAGCGGAAAATGTCGCTCGCATCATTCAAGAAAAATTTGGACTGGAAGCATCTCTGAAATTAAGCAGCACGGAACGCTGGTATGATCTGTGGGTAAATTCAATGCCCTTGGGTGAGTTCTTTAAGGCGTTTCTTGGTGCATATAGCTATCATAAGAGAATTCCGAACGAACTGATGAATCTGCCTGATGATCTGACGTTGGAACTGCTGCGTGGTTTGTTCCAGGCGGATGGCTACGTTTCTGGTAAATATATTGGGATATTGCTGACCAATTGTTATCTGACGATGCAGGTTCATCAATTGTTGCTGCGCCTGGGGTATTTCTTCTCCATCCAGGAAAATACCCATCGCCTGAACACACAACCTGCTTACCGACTGACCAGCACGGCAAGCGATAGTGAGTTTCTGTTTCAGCATTTCTTTAATACCGATGCACCAGAACGCGGGCATGATCTAAAAGGTTATATAGAATATGATGGCTTGCGCTGGGTGCGAATTAATGCCATTGAAGTGGAAGATTACACTGGGACAGTCATGGATATTGAGGTGGCGGAAGATCATTCCTTTGTCTCAGCAGGGGTAGTGGTTTCAAATTGCTACGTTATACCTTCTCCGGCTGATTCGCGTGAAGGAATTATTAATACACTTGGGCAAATGACTGAAATCATGTCACGCGGTGGTGGTGTAGGGATTAACATTTCAACACTGCGCCCACGTCATGCCTATGTGAAAGGTGTCAACGGACGCTCCAGTGGCGCGGTTTCCTGGGGGGCACTCTATAGCTTCGTCACCGGCTTGATCGAACAGGGTGGCTGTTTTGGTCCAAATGAGCGCATTGCGACTGATAAAGGGTTGATCCCATCCCATGAGTTAGCTGATCGGATGGATGCTGGCGAAGTTTTCTTCGCTCATACGCATAAAGGGCTACGGCAGATTACCGCACGTTTCCGTAACGGTATTAAGCCGCTTTATCGCATGACAACCAAGCGCGGTTATAGTGTTCAGATCACAGAAGATCATAAGGTCGCTGTGCTGATGGATGGCAAAATCACAACGATGGCTCTTAAATATTTGCAGCCTGGAGATGAGGTTCTGCTGTTATTGGGAGATGGCATCAATAGTGAATATGTCGCCCTGGAAACAGAGACTTATGATCGTTCCATCATGAGCACACGACTCAATGAAGATGTACGATTGCCGAATGTCCTTAATGAAGATCTTGCCTACTTATTGGGATATATGTACGGTGATGGATATGTTATTTGGGGCAAAAAGGTTAATTGGTCTGCTCCGAAGGGTATGAGTTTAGCTGCGGCAAATGCTTATCCTGAAATTCAAGATCGCTTAACTGAGCTAATTGCTGAGTTATTTGATTTACAACCAGTTATTGAACCTGGCGATGGTGCTTTTACAAACATCAAATTCTATTCGCGGATAGTTATTGAATGGTTGCTTCTGAATGGCTTATTGAAGCCAAAAGCTAAAGATGTTCGTGTTCCAGAGCAGATTTTCCGTTCACCGTCATCTGTTATCGGTTCTTTTATTGCTGGTTACTTTGATGCAGACGGTTGTAATAGAGGTCGTAAGGGTGGGTATAGCATTGACAGCATAAGTCTTGAAATGCTTCAAGATATACAACAACTGCTTGCTTTGAATGGTATTGTGTCTCACATTGTAACTACAGATCGCTCTGAACAAAATTGGCAGACAATTTATCGGTTAGCTATCACAGGTACAAACTTCAAACAACGCTTTGCAGAATTTGCACCTGCTGAAAAAGTGAGTAGTTCGGCAAATGGCAAGCGTGATATGTATAACACATATCCTTCTGAAGTCTGGACTTCGTTGGGGATAAGAGCCAAATATCGCCAGCGTATATACGCTGGCGTGTCTCAGCGCATCTCATTCAATCAAATGTTGAAAATCAATCAGCATCTGGAAAATGACCAACAACACACTTCCTCTCAGCAGATGAGTGAGATTTTACATACTTTGCCGGACACAATCAGCACAATCGAATTCGTAGGTGATAGTGAAGTCTTTGATTTTGAAGTTGATGATGTACATTTGTTGAGTGGCAACGGTATTTACACCAGCAATTCAAGGCGCGGGGCGTTAATGCTCATCCTCAATGATTGGCACCCGGATGTGTTCGACTTCATCAACAGTAAGCGTGAAGCTGGTAACGTCACCAATGCCAATATCAGCGTTGGAATCTCCGATAAATTCATGGAAGCTGTTAAAGCTGATGCTGATTGGGATTTGGTTTTCCCTGATACAACAGACCCAGACTATAATGAACTTTGGGATGGTGATCTGGAAACATGGATCGCTTCTGGGCGTAACGTGCAGCTTTATAAGACGATCAAAGCGCGTGAACTGTGGGATGCCATTATAGAAAGTGCCTGGGCAAGTGCAGAGCCAGGTGTTTGGTTCCGGGAACGCAGCAACAAAATGGCAAATTCTTGGTATTTCAACCCTTTGATCTCCACCAATCCCTGCGTGACAGGTGATACCCGCATCTACACCGATAAGGGTATGATTAAGGCTATTGATCTGTTCAACGATGAAACCGAAATTGAAGCCGTCATTGATGGGCGTTTTGGCTTAGAGAACACCACAACACCCGCCACCCGTGTCTTCATGACCGGAACAAAACCCGTTTTCCGTTTACAGACGGTTGAAGGTTACTATCTCCGTGCTACTGCCGATCATCGTATCATGACACCCCGTGGTTGGGTTGAACTGCGTGATCTTAAAGAAGGCGATTATGTCCATATCCTGAATCGCAAAGGTGGATTTGGTCAGGAAGGCTCGCTTGAACTAGGGCGGATTCTTGGCTGGTTGGTTGGTGATGGAACGCTCAAGGCGGATCGGGCAGTATTGTCCTTCTTTGGTGATGAAAAGCGTGAACTTGCTCCCATGTTTGCACAATATGTTGATGATGTTGTCGCACCTATGACCATGTCAACCAACCGAGAATATAATGTTGGGGTGGTTGAAGTCGCGGATCGGGATGAAGCACGTGTCCAGTCAGATCGTCTGCGCCGTCTGGCGGAGGAATATGGTCTGGTTGAGAACAAATTCCAGGTGCCGGAAGTGGTCTTCCGCGGAACAGAAGATATGCAGCGTGGCTTCTTACAGGCACTCTTTACGGCAGATGG
>RFHA01000215.1 GCA_003696565.1 Chloroflexota bacterium | reverse complement strand
GCTCATCTTGGATGCATTACAACCCACTGGAGTGACCACGCTCCATGCAGACCCCTACGGTTTAGTATCTGCAATGGGTGCCATCGCCACCCAAGAGCCATCCGCCGTTGTGCAATTGTTAGATAATGACAGCCTGAGTGTAATCGGCACGGCAATTAGCTTAACCGGTCGCCCACGCCTAGACAAACCAGTTGCCAAAATCAAAATCATACCAGAAGACGATGAAGGCGATGTTGTGGAAGACGTAATTTTAGGCGGGCATTTATGGACATACCATCTAGCTGGGCATCAATCTGCTAAAGTAACAATTCGCTGTCGAGGGGGAATGCGCATCAATGGCAAGCGCAAGTTGCAAATCACCCTGCGCGGTGGCACACTTGGCATCATCGTGGATGCACGCGGTCGCCCCTTGATGACCGGACGTAATGTGCATGAACGTGCTGCGCTTTTCCCAGTTTGGGTACATGAAGTAACTGGTGACGAATTACGCGATGTAGACCCAACATGGCTAGAAAAACCGCCAGAAAAATTAGTAACCAAACCTAAAAGCGAAAAGAAACCGCGGCGGCGGGGCAGATGGCGGAAACAACAAGAAGAAACAGCTGATGATCTCCTAGATCAACGGTTAATGGGTGGCAACGCCACAGAAACAACTGAAACAGAAGAAGATGAGCTAGGGGCGTTACGGAATGTATTATCCTGATCAACGTTATGCATCTGCGTTAACTCTGATTCATCGTGAGTGCATTCTACCGGAAAATGCGGTAGGCAACATCCGCGTGACCGTGGGAAAACGGGTGGACATTCGAGATGTGGTAGCACAAGGCGTTGTGCCATCACGGTATGTCATTTTAGATGTCATGCACTTTTTTGGTCTAAAAAAATTAGATGCCCTAACAGACCTGCTGCACGTTGGTGTGGGTGATCTTGTTCAACCAGATCAGGTCATTGCCGGTAAAAGCCTCACAAAAGGAAAACGATTACGCTCTCCAGTTAAAGGCTTGGTTGCTCATATTGAAGATGGGCGCATCATCTTGCAAGAAATGCCAGATGTCATGAATTTG
>RFHA01000214.1 GCA_003696565.1 Chloroflexota bacterium | reverse complement strand
GCACCACCTGGTCTTTCAGGGATTAAAGCCGTATCAATCACATGGATGATTCCATTGGAGGCAATAATATCCGCTGTAACGACCGTCGCTTCGCCGTTAATCATCACTGTGCCATCATCGCCAACTGTGAAGGTCAATGGCGCACCGAGCAATGTCGGCATCATAGCACCATCAGCAATATCAGCCGCCATCACAATGCCATCCAGCATGTGATATGCCAGCACAGATTGGACAGAAATGGGGCTGCTCAGTAATGATTCAAACACGCCTTCCGGCAACTTGGCAAAAGCATCATCATTGGGTGCAAATACCGTGAATGGACCTTCACCGCTGAGCAATTCTACTTGCCCTGCTGCTTCCAATGCGGTGAGCAAGTTGGTAAAGCCTTCTGTATTGGCAAGTGTTTCTGCAATCGTAACAGGTTCTTCCATAGCGGCTTCTTCTTCACCTTCGCCCTCTTCCGGCGGTGGCGGTGGAGCCAATTCATCCCGCATGGTGTTATACATACGCACGGCGGTTTGTGGTAAAAGCACCTCGTTGATCACATGCACAACACCATTGCTTGCTGCAATATCCGGTGTTGTTACTGTTGCAGTATAGTCCAATTTAACAACACCAGCACTTGTTACCTGAACAACAATGCTCTCACCTTCCAACAAAGTTGGGATTTCTTGCCCATTGCTCAATTGATCAGATGTCACAGCACCTTCTGCTACATGATAGGACAGAATAACATTGAGCAAATCAGGCTGTTCTACCAACTTAGCAGGATCAATGTTTAGAGAGGTGAGCAAGTTATCAAATGCTTCGTTAGTTGGTGCAAACACAGTCAGGCTGGCTTCTGGATTCATCAATTGTTCCAAAATTGCAGAATCAACACCTGGTGCGGTCGCCAAAGATACCAATGTTGTGAAGTTTTCATCACCCAGCGCGATTTCAGCAATTGTCATTGACGCTGCATCATTGGTTTCTTCTTCATCAGTCATATCGCTGGATTCATCTGTGGATTCCTCATCACCCATATCAGCGGATTCATCCAGCAATTCGCCAGTCAGCCCATCCACGCCAGTATCCAGCTCACCGGATTTCAGCATTTCAAAGACTGCCTGCACTTCATCAATCACTTCCTGGGGTACATCCGCATCATGCGGCGGTGCAAACCCAATCCCGTCATTCGCTGCT
>RFHA01000213.1 GCA_003696565.1 Chloroflexota bacterium | reverse complement strand
GTTGCCCAGCCCAATGTATCTTGAATGGCTTGGTCGCTTGCCCAAACTTTGCCAAACCGCCCCAATGGAGAAAACAATCCCTGGGGTGGGAACAACGCCATATTATCCGGCAAATCACGATAACGCGCCTGTGGATAATACACGGCTGTACCATCAGCATAAAGAATTGTCACTTCTTTGAAGTCATCGCGGTAAAACATCGCCCCATTTTCAAACGGTTGATATGATGCAAACACAATTGAAATTGGTGATGGCGTGGGGGGAATTTCGCCTGGGGCGGGTGTTCGCGTCGGTGATGCTGGGGCTGCTGTGGATTGTGTAGCAGGCGTGGATGCAACAGTTTGTGAGCTTGTCACCATGGGTTGTAACATAGCTTGGTCAGCAGTTGCCGGCAAATCTAAAATAGCATAAGACAACCGTGCAAAGCGACTATTGGGGTTATTAGGTGTTGGGTTAACCGCCCACATCACCAACCGCACGCCCATCGTAAAATCCTCTGGAATACTGATCGAGGCTGCACCATTTGGTGGTAAATCCTCAAATGACAAAGCTGGTGGTGTCGTTGTGGCATCCTCCAAATCCGCCAAGCTATACATCTCAATGATGGCATTCTGTGCCCCGCTCACTTGCCAACTCAATGGGATTGTTGCCTGCGCGGGTGCCAATGTAACGCTGGATGTAAATTGATCAACCGTCACAGTTTGCCCACTGGCTGCATCCGTAAATACATGGCATCCATCTCCAGGATAGCCAATCAATGGCACCTGTGCGGGTGTTACCGTGGCACAATCAACTGGTTGCCGCTCAGCTGGTGGGGTGCTAGGCTCTAAGACCGCTGTTGTTTCAGCACTCCCCTCTTGTGAGGCTTCAACCCGTTCTGAGGTGATCGTGCCATCCGGCGCGATGGTGATAAACGCTTGGTCATAAGGCACATTCGTCCGTACATCGACCAAACTTAACCGAATGCGAATTTGCCCATCTGCCGAAGCGCGTGGCGCAACCACCCCCTGCCCACTGGAAGAAACCCATAAATTTTCACGCGGGAGTTCCACCGTAATAGAAGTGTTATCCGGTAAAACCTGGTCAAAAATCAAGTTTGAACCAGGAACACGGTTTTCAACCTGCCAGCGGACATCAACCCGTGCGTTACCTTGGGTTAAGTTCGCTTCTGTAAAATTCCGTACGCTAAGCCCCTCAAAGGTCGTGATTCGTGGGTCTGCTTCTGGCATTGTATATGGAATCGTCAATAAGCGTTCACTAATAATCTGCTGATTGACATCCACAACAGCCAAGCGATAAGTTGGCGGATGGAAGTTGAGCGTCGGTAAAACAGTTATCACGCGCTCGTCATCTGCTAACAATACATCCGTTGCCGGAAAAACCCGTTCCCAGCCATTTAAACGATATGCATCAAGGCGAATCGCCTGGTTATTGCCAAGATTAGCAACAAACCACGTTAAGGTGATCTCTGCCTCGCCGGCATCAATCGCATCAATAGTCATGTTTTCTGTATTGCTCGCTTCAAACACGACAATCGTCGGGCGTGCCTGGGCAGAAATAACCATACTCCCCAACACAACCCCTAGCATTATTAACAATAACTGTCTCATCAAACCCTCCATGTTTATGTCAATTAAAAATTGATGCCTCATTATCAGATAACGCCCTTTAAACCGCTACCCAAACAAATTAGGGTACTGTAATTGGTACTTCATACGGGGCTTGTAGATGATTGCCGTCATTCCCAACAATCACTAACCGCAGCCGATAGTTCCCAGGTGGCAACACCGGTAACGTCCCTAGTTGTCCATTCACCACACTTTGATAAGAGACTTCTTGAATGGTTGTCCAATCTGCCCACTGCCCTCCAATAATATCCAGCTTGTAATATAACGCCTGCTCTGGTGTAAATTGGGCGGTTCCTAAAATTGGAATTGAACCGCTAACGATCTGACCAGGAGATGGTGATGTGATAACAGCCGTCACAACAGTTGGACCGTATGCTGGCGCGTTTAACAACTCTGGCGTGCAGTCAATGGTCGGCAAAAACGCTAACCCACGTGACTGCGCATACCGTTCTGCCTCAACCGCATCACGCGGGTTAGCAGGCGGCGCAATAAACAATAACTCTTGAACCCCCGGCGTTGAACCAATTAGCTCCACGGGAACACGGCAATAACGCGGTGGGGGCGGCACGGGTTCGCCAGGCGGTACCTGGAATTGAATAGCACTAGCAATGGCTGGGTCTAGGGGCATCACTACTGTGCGATACACCCCCGGTTCAACAAGCTGTACATAAGAGCCACTGGTTGGGATCACATCTTGCGGCTGCTGAGGAGCTTGCTGGGGGATCAAATTCCCCGCACCATCCGGCAAACTTGGCGGGGTGTCTAAAAACCATTCCACAACCGTCCCCGGGCAGGTTGTAACCGGATCAATCATAATGCGGACGTTACAAATTCGCCGCTGAGACATCCCCGCAGGTGGCGCGGGTTTATCCGGCAATAATTGTCCATCAACATAAAACTCACTGAGCAACGTGCTGTTACCATAAATCCCATTAACAACCCGATTCCAGATCGGCGCGGCACCACTTAAACCGGTTGTGTTGCGCATCGGATCACCGTTATTGTTGCCGACCCACACGCCAACAACCAAATTACGTGTATAGCCGATTGTCCAGTTATCTTTAAAGTCATTGGTTGTCCCGGTTTTGACAGATGTATCAACCCCTGGCGTATAAAGCTGGCTGTTTGACCCCATCTCAGTTGAACGTGCATCATTATCGTTTAAAATGTCTGTAATCAGATAAGCGATTCGCGGGTCTAACACAGGTTGACCAAACCCTGTACGAGAGATCGTTGCTGTTGTCCGAATCCCTGTTGATGGGCAACCATTTTCATATTCATAGATGATACGATTGGTGTTATCCATCACGCACAAAATAGCCGTGGTATCTACCAGCACACCCTGATTAGCAAATACACCATAAGCACGAGATAACTCTAAGAGGGTGACCTCTCCACCGCCCAAGGTGAGGGAAATACCATACCGAGACGCATCCCGCCCAAGTGTTTGGACACCAAAACGTTCCATGAACGCCAGCAAATAATCTACCCCAACAAAGCGCATAACTTGTACTGCTGGAATATTGTAACTATTTGCCAACGCATACCGCATCCGCATCGGACCATGCACGCCTAGATCATAATTCACTGGTTCATAGTCTGGTTGCCCGGGGATTGGAATACGAATGCGAGTATCCCAAATCACATCACCAGGGGAAAAGCCCAACTCAACCGCCGAGGCGTATGTAAACGGCTTCATGGTACTACCTGGTTGACGCGGGCGATTCGTCACATTAACCCGCCCATCAATCGCGTCATTGTTATAATCTATACTGCCAACCATTGCGATGATCTCGCCGGTTAATGGTTTGATGACGATTGCCGCCCCATTACTGACATTCTGAGAAGCTGGAATACTAGCAATCTGATTGGCGACAATCTGCTGCACCATGTCGTTTGTCCGCAAGTCAACGGTGGTATAAACCTGCAACCCACCCCGCGCAATATCTTCCGGTGAATAGCCCAGTTCCAACATCAACTCTTCTAACTCACGTTGGGCATAAACCGTAAAATGTGGCGCGCGTAGGTCAATATCCGCCGGGGCAAATCGCAACCCTTCCGCAATGGCAGCATCGCGCTCTGCTGCTGTGATATAACCTTCTTCCACCATTTCATTTAAGACTTGCTGCCAACGACGGAAAACAGCTGCTTGAATATCCGGGTCTGGATTAAGTGGGTCTAACTCCGCAGGAGCTTGGGGTAACCCCGCCAATAATGCCGCTTCGCCTAGGGTTAAATCGCCAACATCCTTGCCAAAGAAAATCTGAGAGGCAGCTTGCGCGCCATAAGCTAAATTGCCGTAATAAATTTCATTGAGATATAACTCCAGAATATCATCTTTACTTTTACGCGCCGTGAGGGCAATCGCCAGCATAATTTCTTCCGCTTTGCGCTGTGGGCTACGTTCTGCACGATATTCCGGGTCAAACAAGACATTACGAACAAGCTGCTGTGTGATGGTGCTACCACCAGGCGTGTTTTCATCTGGAGACGCACCTAAATATTGCAAAAAAGCGACTAATGTGGCACCGATGTCAATGCCGATATTGTTGTAAAACGAATCATCCTCAATGGCGATGGTCGCATCAATCAAATACTGTGGCATCTCCTGTAAATCAACATTTGTCCGCCGCCCTTCATTAAAAACTTCATATAACGGTTCACCATTGCGATCATAAATAAACGTACTTTGGAACGTCTGATAACGGTCAAAGCCTTCTAATTTCTCATTGAGCAAATCCCCAACTTGGGCATATGCCCAAGCTCCCAAAACCAGGCTAATCAACGTCATCCCACCACACAACGTGACAAAAATCCCCAAGAAAACCGCAACACATCCCAGGTTTGTACGACGACGGCGCGTTTTTGGCGGTAACGCTTGGCGGTGTGGCACGCTTTGATCTCTCACATTAGGTGATGGTGCCGGGGGGATCATCGCCGGGCGGCGCGGTTGATCTGCCGGACGCTGAAACGGTTGATGTTCCTGTGGTAATGGGGCAGAGACCGGCGGCATATGCTGAACAGTATTTGCCTGATGCGAAACAGTCATATCTGGATTGGGGTCTAGCCCGCCACTACCTGGTAACGTTGGCTCAGCAGAAACCGGTTGATGCGGCATAGTCACCCATTTGTTGCCAATGGATTCAGCAGATTGCTCTGCTTCATCCTCTGCATCTGGTTCTTTTGGTAAATGAAAAGGGACATCGGTATCTGTAGTATAGTTTGCATCAACAAGTGTCTCTGCATCCAAATCAACCATGGTTCCCAATGGTGGGTCTGTGGCACGGATTTCCTCCGTGGTCAGATCACGCGGAACAGTAACATCATTGTCATCAACAACTTCACCGAGGATAAGCTCTTCTGTGTCTTCTTTATGGATATTTGGTTCTTCTTCGTGTTGGTTGGGTTCTTCATTGGGATCGTGGGTCATATGTTCCCCATTAAAACTCGCTCATCTTAATACTGCTACAAGTTTAATCGATATACCCCGTTGCGTCCACGTCACCAAGCTGACGGCATCATGACGATTGCCCTACTTTCAAGCATATCATTAGCGGCAAATTCATTTCGTCTTTTAAGAGTTACATGGTAGACTCATCTTTGTTTGTGTTTATATGTTAGGAGAAAAATCATGCTAAGTGACAAAATGCAAGCAGCATTAAACGATCAAATCAACATGGAGCTGAGAGCTTATTATACTTACCTGTCTATGTCAGCATATTTTCAAGATAGTGGATTGCCTGGGTTCGCCGCGTGGATGTTTCATCATGCCGAAGAAGAGATGACGCACGCCATGAAACTCTACGATTACATCCATGTAAGGCGCGGCAAAGTCAAATTACAAGCCATTCCAGAACCACCGCATACTTGGGACTCACCACTGGCAGCGTTTGAAGACGCTTTTGAACACGAGCGCAAGGTATCTATTTCCATTGATAAGTTGGTTTCTTTAGCGCGAGAAGAAGGCGATCATGCGACAAATAGTTTCCTCCAATGGTTTGTGGATGAACAAGTGGAGGAAGAAGAAGTGGTAAGCAACGCCATCGACAAACTCAAATTGGTGGGGGATTTTGGTCCGGGCTTATATATGTTAGACAAAGAAATGGCTGCGGATGCTGCCGCTGGAGAGGGCGAAACAGAAGCAGAAGCATAACCAGGCTACAACACCATAGTTGTATATCCAGGCGGCAAATGGCATAATTTAAGCGTATTTGTCAAATTGGGAAAGCAGCCTTATGTCTGAAGAAAAAACAATCTTTTTAACCAGTGGAGCCAGTGATGTTGGGGTAGCAACCATTAAAAAACTTGTTAATGCTGGCTATAAAACCTATGGCGTAGTTTATAACCGTGATGAGGCAGAAATCATCCGCGCTGTAAACGGTATTCCCGTCTTTTCCTTACCTAACCATGCCGGGGAATTGCGGGCAATGATCGCTATGTCTAAAGCGAAAGTAGTTGTCCATCTTGCGCCACTAGCAGCTAATCATCCCCCTTTTTCTCCGCCAAGCTACACGCCAGATCAAATCACACAAGAAACTGTGGCATTACTGGAAGCCGCCAAAGCAGCTGATGTTAATTTCTTCATTCATGGTAGTTACACGCTGCTTTATGGGCATACCAATGGGGAAACCGTAGACGAATCCAGCCCATTAACCAAAGCGAGTGACCCGCTTGTTGCAGCAGGGATTTTGGCAGAAAAAGCTGTCATAAAATCTGAATTGCCTTATTGCATCCTCCGGACAGGATACATTTATAGCCCAAATTCCGAAGCAATTCACAAGCTAGATAGAGCCTTAAAATCTAGCAGTGCTGTGTTCACCAGTGAGGGCTATGCTGGCTGGGTTTACGCAGATGATGTGGCAAATGCTGTATTAAAAGCAATCGAAAAACAACCAGAAGGTGAAATTTTCAACATTGTGGATGATACCCCTGCCACAACGGCTGAATTTGTTCAGTATTTGTGTGAAGCCCAGGGGATTGAACCACCTGGTGCGGTTTCCAGCATCTTGAAGATGTTCTCCCGTAATCCAAACCCCACATTACTCGGTTTTTCCGCCAAACCCAGTAACAATAAAGCCAAAGCATACCTTGAATGGTCACCACGGTTTAAGGATTATCGACAAGGGATTGATGATCTTTTATTAGAGTGGCGGGCACAAATCAACGTTAACTAATCTACGGAGAGCAGCCCTATTGATGTACCTTAAGAAATCAATCGTGCATCCATAACGTGGGGATACCCCCCCTCATGTTTGCATTGATCACCTCATGAATGGGGCTGATTTTAGATGATTACCCCACAGCCCCCCCCTTTACAGGATGAATGCCGTTGCCAGGGGGTATCCCTTGGCAACATAGGGATGATCTGATCATTTCTTGATAAAGAACAGTCATAGGGCTACTCAGGATATAACTATGCTAAAAGCAATTTTATTTGATATGGATGACACGCTTATCGACTGGGGAGATTTTTCTGGCGATTGGGATCAGATAGAAAAACCATATATCCAGCGTGTCTATGAATATTTATGTACATTGTGGCAAATTGATGGCGGTGTAGAAGCCTATGCCAAAGAATACTTGTCTCGCTCTCGTGCAGCTTGGTTTCAAGCGCACAATAATTTGGTTGCGCCACATGTCGGGCGTGTCATTGTAGAAACTGCCATTGCGCTCGGTATTCCAAAAGAAAAACTCAATATGGAAGCTTGCCTAAAAGCCTATGGGTGGGGGTTGATTAAAGGTGTTACGTTATTCCCGGATGTTATCAATATCCTCAAGCTACTGCGGGAAAAACACATTAAACTAGGGATCATTACAAACGCCTATCAACCCATGTGGATGCGAGATTATGAATTAGAGCAATATGGCTTGCTGGAATTCTTCCCAGAATGCCGCTTTTCCGCTGCGGATTTTGGACATCTTAAGCCGCATCCAGAAATTTTTAAAGCCGCTTTGGATTGTTTAAATGTCACCCCGGATGAAACGGTGTTTATTGGCGATAACCCAACAGCTGATATCGCTGGGGCACAAGCCGTTGGTATGAAAGCAATCTTGCGTGTTGTCCGGCGGATGACTCCCCTCATTAGCGGATTAATTGTTCCAGACGCAGCCATCAATACCCTGGATGAACTACCAGCCATTTTAAGTGATTGGTATCCTGGGTGGGATCAATGAGCGTGTTTTTACCGTTTTCTGAGCGCAATCTCATTATCACTGGCTACATCGGACCCGATCAACCGATGCTTGGTAAAGAGATCGCCAATCGGTTAAAAATGAGTTACGTCAACCTTGAAGCAGAAATCGCTACGCGGATGGATATGCCAGTGGATGAAATCCGTACATATTTTGGTGAAACACGCTTGCGTGCTATAGAAGCGGAAATCGTTGGGGAAGCCGTATTACGACGCAGCAGCGTCATCCGTGTGAGTGGACGCACATTAATTCAAGGCAACAATTTGGAACGCCTAAGAGAAACGGGACCTATTTTCTGCCTAACAGTCAGCCTTGATGCCATGTTACGCCGGCTACATATTCACATGGGGGCACGTTACCACAACCCAAAGGATCGCGCATTAGCCATTGGTGAGCTTAAGCGTGAATGGGCAATCCGTGACGCTGAAGGCATTCATGAAATTGATACAACCGACATGACTGATGAGGACATCATCAAAACGTTGGTGGGAATATGGCGGTCATTAACAGTTCGTGGCGTATAATGGAGTTATCAGTTTTTCGTTAGGAGTTGTTAGCTTGGTTGAGCACTCAATTTGAGGCAGCATTTAACATACCCTTCCAGCTAACTAACGGCTATATACTTCAAAAGTGAGGATAAAGACATGGCAAAGTTGAGCGTTACCCTAGCACAAATGCACATTTACTTGGGTGATCCTAAACGCAACTATTACACCATGGAAAAAATGACCACAGAAGCCGCTAACCGTGGGTCTCATTTAGTGGTTTTCCCTGAGCTTTGGTCAACTGGTTACGCCCTGCCGCAAGCAAAAGAATTTGCACATGTATTAAATGCAGGCTTGTTTGCACAAGTCAGCGGGCTAGCTAAGCAGAATAAAATTAGCATCACTGGCTCCATGTTAGAAAAACGCGGCATTGAAGTAGCGAACAGCGCATCGTTTTTTGCCCCAAACGGGCGGATGATGGGGATTTACCGCAAAATTCATCTCTTTAAGCTCATGGATGAGGACAAATACTTACAACCCGGATCATCCCCGTTAAGCATGGATTTACCATGGGGAAAGACAGCCTTGGCTATTTGCTATGATTTACGCTTCCCGGAACTCTTCCGTCGATATGCTCTAGACGATGTAACAATGGTTATCATCCCAGCGGAATGGCCCCTAGAACGTATCGAACATTGGCGTACCTTATTGATTGCCAGAGCAATTGAAAATCAGTGCTATATGATTGGGGTGAACACTGTTGGGCAAATTGGTGAGACAGTATTCGGTGGGCACTCTATGATTGTTGATCCCTGGGGAAAAATTGTCGTAGAGGCTGGAGAAACAGAACAGCTCATCACGGCAGAAATTGAGCTAGACCTCATCGACGATGTACGTAAACGCATCCCTGTGTTTGAAGATCGCCGCCCAGAAACTTATGAAAGCATTGATCTGCCGTTTTAACTACCAATGTGCAAAATAATTGATCATTTTACGCACATTTTGCATATCACATTGAATTTGAAGCTGTCGGGGATTCTCCTTAAGCCCTGGTAAGGCAATTGTGCGTAAATTACGGATGATCTCATCCTTCTGGTGTGTAGGGATCAATAAAGCAACTCGTTGTTCTGTTTTTAGTGTTAAGACGACCCCAAAACGTGTTGGAGTTCGTAACGGCACAATATGTAAGATATAATGCGCTGGAATAATCGCTGGCTCATATAATTTACGGGCATGCGGTTGTAAAATTAAGCGATGGTCGGTCAAAATAGCGTACAATGTGGGAATCGTAGATGACCATTTGCCATTAGACCAGCGCGCAATTTCGACGTTATAATCGCCGATAAATCGCTCATTTTGTAAAAGAAGTTGATTGACTGTTAACACACTTATGCCTTTCATCATCATCGAGGTGAAAAATGTCGGAATATTTTACAATGGATATTCAAACCACGACTGACCCAGATATTGTTGAACTGATAACCAACCAAACCCTGACCGATCAAGATGAAGAAGTGTACCCCACCCCACAAGCAGGAGAGGTTGGTTCACCCATTGCCCAAGCGATCTTTTTCGCGGTTGATGGCATCCAGGCTTTGACTCTCGTTGAAGATACCTTGATCGTTACACGGCAACCAGGCTTTAGCTGGGAAGCCATTATTGACGAAATTCGTGATGTCTTGCGTGATTTTTTCCTCTAATCAATTCATCAATGCTTCAGTGTGTCTACCCACTATACACGGAGCGCGTCCTCATCCGGTGGCAGCAATGGGGCAAAACCAGCAACAATCTGAACATATCCTTGATACCGCGGATTAGCAGAACTAAAAGGATATGCTTCCGGTACAGAACATAACCCAGCTGCCACCGGTGAGAGTTCCATCTTGTCAATACGATCATTCAACGCCTTTTGTGTTTCAATGATGGCATGTTGATAGTGTTGCGCCCAAAACAAAAATGCTTCTGGTTTTAACAAACTTAAAATCGGCAAAGTCTCTGCTTGAAGATGTGCCACCACGCCAGAAATTCCTTGTCGAATCGGCGAGATGACCAACTCTAAAGCTGCTGGTAACACCACAAAGCCATGCAACCGAACCCACCCATCGGTCTGTGCATTAATAATGGCATTGATCACCGCTTCTGCTGCGCTGCGGTTTTCCAGGTAAGGCTTGCCTTCTTCTGTTGGCATATGAATATAAACTGGATATTCTAACATATAATAGCCTTTCTCTTACTTTCCATTATAAATCAGTTTGGCTGAACCACAGTAGGAAAATTCAAACGTCGCTGTGTAAAATGAGTGAATGTAACAAAATCAATTAAACAGAGGAAATTTCAATGACAATACTAGTAACAGGTGGAGCAGGCTACATTGGCAGCCATGTTGTACAAATGTTGATTGAGCGTGGGCATCATGTGGTGGTGTTTGACAACTTAATTGCAGGCTTCCGTGAAGCCGTGCATCCACAAGCTCAGTTCGTTCAGGGCGATTTACTTAATCCGGTGGAAGTAAACACACTATTTGAGCAGTATGCTTTTGAAGGCATTATGCACTTTGCATCTCACATTCAAGTTGGCGAAAGTATGCAAAAGCCGTTCAAATATTTGAGAGATAACACCAATGGTATGCTCAACCTGCTAGAAGCAGCAGCCAATCACGATGTCAAACGGTTTATCCTGTCTTCCACAGCCGCGTTATTTGGTAATCCACAAAAAATGCCAATTGATGAACAAGAAGCGCGTGACCCTGGTAGCGTTTATGGCGAGACAAAATATATTGCCGAGCGTCTTTTGCGGTGGATGGATGAAATTTATGGTATGAAATATTGTGCGTTGCGTTATTTTAACGCTTGTGGCGCACATCCCGACGGTCATATTGGTGAAGCACATAATCCAGAAACTCATCTGATCCCAATTGTGCTGCAAGTAGCACTTGGTCAACGAGATCATGTCACAATCTATGGCGATGACTATGATACACCAGATGGTACAAATATCCGCGATTATGTGCATGTACAAGACTTAGCACAAGCCCATATCTTGGCATTAGAGGCTTTAAAAGATGGTAAAAGTCGTGCCTATAACCTGGGGAATGGACAAGGCTATTCAGTCAAAGAAGTGATTGAAGCCTGCCGTGCTGTAACTGGGCATCCCATCCCAACCAAAGTGGGGGAACGTCGTGCCGGTGATTTACCCGTTCTTGTGGCAGATAGCACCCGCATCAAACAAGAACTTGGTTGGGAACCGCAATATGATGACCTAAAGCAGATTGTTGCCACCGCCTGGAAGTGGCATCAAAGTCATCCCAATGGCTATAATAAATAATCTATGTTTAGGAAATTAGTCTATTTGGTATACACACAGCCCGTTGATGGGCTGTTTTTTGTTGATAGACAGGGTACACTATATACAATGATAAAAATTTATAAATTTCTCCGTGACGATTATCTCATTTTTGTTATATTGAAGACAAAGTTTAGTTAAAAACGAGTTGTCCAGTCCATGCAATACCAAGCATTATATCAACTATCACGCGCACTACATCAACTTGATGAGCATAAAATCCTCAGTACGGCTGTTCATCAAATCAGCAAAATGGTTGAAGCATCCTACAGTTGTATTTTGGTCTTTCACCAAGATAGTTCCATCAAGAGCCTATACTACACGCATGATTCAATTGCATGGGATACTCTTTTTCAGCATGGCATGGCGGGATATGTTTATCACAGCCGCCGGATGGTTATTATTTGGGATATTGCTAATGATCCGCGCTGGTGTGGATACACCAAATTACCAAACTTACCACAAACTGGCTCAGCTATTGGGCTACCTCTCTTACGCGGACAAAATATTTATGGTGTATTCGTGTTAATTCATCATGAAATTGAACATTTCAATGATGAACGACTCGCCCTATTACAAGAAGCACATGAACTAATAACAATTGCCCTAAACAACGCCCTAGATTATCAGGTAGGTTTAACTGACGATATGCGGTATCTTGCAGCATTTAATGACGCTGTTGTGCCAATCTTACTGACTGATTTACAGGGAACAATTATAGACTTGAACCATCAAGCAATCAATTTACTGGGCTTTGAACCCAATGAGTTAATTGGGATGCCAATTAGCAGTTTGCATGAGCTAACCGATTTTGACCTGCAAAATATTGTAGGAGAACGCATCTTACAAACACGGTTAAAAACCAATAATGCAGAAATCGCCGCAATGGTACGAGTCCGCCAGTTACATCTACATGGGCAAGATGTTCTGGAATGGGTGGAGCAAGACATTACCCCTCAAATGGAATTGGAGCAACTCCGGCGTGATTTAACCGCAATGGTTTATCATGATTTACGGGGACCCCTACAGACAATCCACGGCAGTATCCAACGTTTAGCGCGGCATCTTGCCAACCATGAAGACCCCTCCGTTTGGAATTTGTTGCAAGTTGGCTTAAGGAGTACGCGCCAGCTCCGCCGGATGGTTGATAGCCTGCTTGATATACAACGCCTAGAAGAAGGCAAAGCCATTTTAAACCGCCACCCAACAGAGGTACGTGTCCTCTTGGCGGATGCTGTTCAACTTGTCCAACCATTAGCGGTTGAAGCCAATATGCGCTTGAAATTCGCCATCCAAGATGATCTTCCTTTAGTTGATGCCGATGTCGATATGATCGTGCGGGTGGTCATCAACTTAATAGAAAATGCAATTAAATATACCCCTGCTGGTGAGATCATTACGTTGGGCGCATTTCACAAAGAAAATCAGGTATATATCCATGTCAAAGATTCCGGACCTGGGATTCCATCCGAAATGAAGCAGCAAATTTTTGACAAATTTAGCCGCGTAAAATATCACCATACCCCTAAAGGCATCGGATTAGGATTAGCTTTTTGCCGTTTAGCTGTGCAAGCACATGGTGGGCATATCTGGGTAGAAAGTGAGCCAGGACAAGGCTCTGACTTCATCTTTACACTGCCGGCTAGCCTCATCACACCACAGGATGAAACAGCTGACGAGCCTACTATTAGCAGCAAATTAGCTTAATCGTAACGCAATCATATTTTTTAGTAGATAAGAGCAAACAGTATATGAATAAAAAATTTATGGAACTTGTTCAAACACATGAACGCGCTTGGGGAAAACAAACATATCCTGGCAGACCAGATATGTTTGATATATTTCAATCACCTGTGGTTGTTTTTTGGGAATCCACAAAAGAAAGTGAACAGCCCTATACCATCACGCTACATGAATCATTAGAAGCTGTGGAAAAATATTTCCTGCGTTTGTTGTTTTCCCGCGCTATTCAAACCACAGATAAACGCATTGCGCATGTGTTTCAAAATCAAAAGCGCATGGTCATCAGTGAAATTAACATCAAATTTAAAGAAGACCAAAACGACAACTAAACCGGCTTAGATGCCATTAAAACTGTCCATGTCCCTTTTTGTACCGCTTTACCATCTTGGTTGACGATGCGCACGTCAAATGTGACGATCCCTCCACCCAAACGCTCAGCCGGTTTGGTTTCTGCCACTTTAATTTCAACGTGGATTGTATCACCAATAAACACGGGCTGACTGAATTTCATATCAATGGCACGGAACGCTAACACTGTTCCTTCCAAAAAGCCAAGTTGATATGCCTGCCCCACAGCGTAACTAATCGTCAACATTCCATGTGCAATACGCTGCCCAATCATATGTGATTTCATATATTCCGCATCAAAGTGCATCGGGTTAAAATCCCCGGTGAGCGCGCCAAACTGCACAATATCACTTTCCGTGATAGTACGCCCACGTGTTTTCATGGTTTGCCCAATTTCAAATTCTTCAAAAAATAATCCGGTCATGCTGCGTCCTTTCTATAGCCATCCCATTGATGCTATGCAATTCATCATATGTATTTTGTGATAAAAATCACTATCTTAGTTGCACACCACACCCTACACTATAAGTACACTACTTCCTAATATATCGACTCCGAGGTTCTAACAAGAACCCAAATACTGCCGACTCTTCTTTCAATACATTTTGCAGCAGGTCTTTCAGCCGATAGCTCAACAGTTATCTAAGAAGGATCTGCTTGGTTGTTTTCCAC
>RFHA01000212.1 GCA_003696565.1 Chloroflexota bacterium | reverse complement strand
CCAGCAACCACACTGAAGATCAACCAAACTTGAATATAAAACTTAAAGATGGTGTTCTGCCGTCCATTATCAAAGCGCAGCGTGATGATTTCTGTGCCCAATGTAATGCACAACGCCATCGCTGTCACCACCAGGGCAAATTGCATCGCACGGGATTGTCCCGGGCGGAAGAACAAAATGACAATCCAGGCGACTAGCGGTAATACAATCAACGCAACTTGATATTCAATCACCGCCATCACTAGCCCCGCCAAAATCGTACTACCCAGGAAGATCACCCCAAGCATCACATCGCGCCCACGTCCACGTAATGCAGCCACTTTTACTGAGCGCAGCCAGCGTCCTGTTTCCCACGTCAACCAAGAGACAATCACAAACAAAAACAAACCATGAATCGTAAAATACGCCCAAAGCGGGGTTTTATCCCCCTGCCAAACTGTAAATTCTGTCAAGCCGGATGCAAACCACATTGAAAACGGCAGGGCAACAGCCAACGCTATCACCACAAAGCCACCTACACGCCCCAACAAGCTGAGTAACGACCAGCGAGAAACTTCTCGCCAGCCCAACCACCACGCATATCCTAAGCCCGATACGCTTAGAATCATGAACGTTGGTAAATCCCACGTATTTGTTGCCTGGAACATCCCAACAGTCAGCGCACCCAAAAACAACGCTCCCCAGCGTGACCATCCTCGCCGGTTATCATCCCCAGCAACCAACACCTCATGAAACACGAACATCAACGCAAAAATCATCATCGGCATTGCGATCATATGCGCGTGCAAATCACCATAAAGAAAGGTGAAAAACGGCATTTCATTGATCGCGCCATCGCTTTGTCGCTTACCTAAAATCTCCGCGATTGTCCGCGTTGGAGACCAAAACCAATGATTCGGCGCAATGTTCGGCTGCTGCCCCTGCATCATCTTACCCAAACCATTAATTAAGCCGCTAAACAGGCTGGTCGTGTTGTTAAATTCATACGTCAGGTGATCATTCAATCGCCCGCGTGCCGCCCGTTCATTCGCCAATTGACGTAACTGATAAGTTGTCACTTCATCCGGCGGCAAACCATTCTGATCTGTATAATTCTGTACCGCTTCTTCATACAGATAGTTGGATAACCCAGATGGTTCTACCCATCCACCTAACGAAGCAATACCTTCCACGGCAACTTGCGCCGTCCCCAAGTTCCCCAACACCACCGCCATCAACAACGCCGCAATACCAGCCACCCACGGATTACCTAATGGCTTAACGGTACGCGGTGGTTCATCATCTGGCGTTTGATCATCCGCCCAACCATCTGCGCGTTGATCTACTTGCACATCACGCCAACTGCTCACCAAACTAAACGCCAATGAAAATGCCGCAATCCCCGTTAGTGCAAACCATGTTGGGATAATCAGGTTATAAGCAATATACGGCGCAATGCCTGTAAGCAACGTCGGAACACCCACAATGACAAAACCAAAATAGTAATAATTGATGTAGCCACCAGCATACCAGGGATCAATCGGCGGGAAGATGGTACTTCGCAGTATCCCATTAAAATATGCGAAGTCCATAGGCTTTTCACCGCCATAGCCGTTATGCCATAGATCAGGGTTGCCCATACGGATTTGCACGAAGAACAAGAACATCACCAGCATGATGATTTCAATGCCAAGCAGCAGCCGCCAGTTCGCGCGGATATAACGCAACATCTCAATGCGATTCCGCCAGGTGATCACCCCACTAATTACAATCAGCACGCCCAAACCTAGCGTAACACCATCTGGCGACCAAATCGGAATCCGCATAGTGGCAAGCACCCACGCACCCCATGCCACCAAAAACATCCCCGCAAATTTAGCAAACGCATAACCTCGATCTGCCAAGCCTGGAAATACGACAAACAACAACGGAAAAGCTGCCCATCCAAACACCAACACCGCCAACCACCACACCACCATTGCGGCGAAGTCATTGGTGTTCACAACACTTTCCGTATCAAAACGATCTGACCAAGTGCCGCCCTCTCGCTGCATTCGCTGCATTTCCGGCGTAAATTGCAGCTGTGTCGGCGCGCGGTCTGCCTGCAAGGATGAAATTGCCAATACATTAATAATGCCTGGGTCATTATAGCCCCCAGTCACCGCTTCTGGACGATTTAGATTCACACCCTGTAAGATGGCTGCTGTATTCTTAGATGAGTAATTTTCTGTTTTACGGAATAAAAACACGACCGGATGATCGTAGACCGTAAATGCCTCTTCCGGCTCAAATTCGTTGAGCCAGGCTGGCGCATTATAAATAGGCAGATACTGATCTGATACACGCAACGGTCCAAATTCAAACGTTTCTTGAAACACTGCTTCAAGCTCAAAACCGAGTTCCCCGCTAAACAGTGCCTCATAATAACGTATGGTCAATGGAAAGCGCGCCGGCAGACGAGAATTTGAATCATACCGTCGGTTTGTGTTGATCCAAATATAATCTGTTTGATCCAAAATCGTCTGTAGTCGATCCCGTTTATGTGGGATATCTTCCATCGCCAAATCAAGGTTGAAAATCTGCACCAACGCTTGCCATGGTGGACGACCATTACATTCTGTTGCAGAAAGCAGCCCCGGCGGCGGGTTATCAGCCAATGTTACCCCTAACGGCAATGTGCAAACATTGGGTGGAACTGCCTCATCCCAAGGCTGTTCAGATGCCATCACAGCCCCACCAGTGACGACACCCCCGCCTTCAACTTGAATCTCTAACAAATAACGTTCGCCAAACTGCACAGTCAGCGGCGTATCTAGTTCAAATTGATAGGCTTGCCCTAATGGATGTTCACCCTGTGGGAAACTGCTTGTGATAGATGCTTGTGCCAAAATTGCCCCACCCGCCTCATCTAAAATGCGGATGCGGACTGTTCGTTCGCCATCATCAGGTTGATTAGTCGCCGCATCGAATCCAGCAATGCGATATGCATTCACACGGGTGATAACACCATCTGCTGGGGCAACAAATTCACGAGTGACCGATGCCTGTGGATAAATCCGTGATGCGCCTTCCCACAACCAATTTTCAACCGGTTCTTCTGGTGGAAAACCATTTGTCAAAGCGATGTTGATCAGCGGCACATCCTCATCAGTGTTTTCCAGCCTGATGAAAAAATCGCCAGGGATATTTTCCCAAGTATAATGCCCAGCCTGAACAAAAGTTGCCATATTGCGGTAGACATTGGTGAACATCAACGCCCAAAGCAGTGTAAACCCTGCTACCGTCACCACTGCCACGCCAGCTGCCATTCGCCACATCTGGCTTGATGAATCCGTTGCAGTTCGCCATAGGTGCATCAACAACCATGCTGCCATCAATGCCAATGGTGGATAAAGCGGCAGGTAATAGCGCATGGACATCACCCACAAATTACCCACAAACAAGAAATATCCAAGCACCCAAGCGAATAACACTAAATTGCGCGTCCCGCCTAATTTACCACGCACTAGCCGCCAACCAGATACAAGAAATGCAATCCACCCCGTCAAGCCAAGTGCAATTCCCATCCCCCATAAAATCATATTTTGCAGTGGGAATAAATACCCTATCCGGTTAACCCATTGCCAGTTGGGTGCCCAATCCATCTCCCCACTCACGCTGAACTGCGCTTGCTCTAAAGCATCAATAAACCGATCATTTGGTATCAAGCCAAAAAAGCCTGGACCCTCAAAAGCATAGGGATTCCCAAGGCGGAACATCAGCATAGATGCTAGTGCAGCGATGATGACCCCCAAAAAGCTCTGCCATAACACCGCATTCCGCCGCAAATATGCTGCTTTTGTATCAAACGCGATCACTGCGCGATATACCGCCACCACCACAATAATCGCCGCCAACGGTGCAACATTAATCCGGCTGGCAACCGCCGCCCCCAACGCCAACCCAAAGCAGCCGTAATCAAAATAAGCCCCGGTGTCCTGCGTCCGCGCAGCAAAATACAACGCCAATGTGACAAATAGCGTTGTCATCGCGTCTGTTGTTCCAAAATGCGCTTGCTGAATGGGAAATACAGCGAACGCATATAAAAACGCCGCCAGCAATCCTACCCATTTATCGTGCAACCGCCGCCCGATAAAAAACACCAATAAGATCGTCAATATATCAGAGACACCAGAAATCACCCGCCATACCATGAAAAGCCCGTTATAGCCTAACCATGACGGATCACTATCGACTTGTGCAACAACTTCCGCCGCCTGGCGCACAATAAACAACGGTAACGTGCCATACACATATTGTGTCAATGCCACATTTTCCGGATTCCAGTTAGAGCAGTTCGCATCAAAAAAGCCACCAACACCGTTGGTATCTGGGTATTTTTCACGACATGCGTTGACCCGTGCCATGTATTCCTGACATGCAAAATCTTCTGTAAAGCACACTGCCAAATCACCGTTGATAGCCGGTGCAATTTGTCCAGTCAAATACCGTTCATCAGGATGAAACCGCACAAAGTCATCCCAGTTATTCGCCATCAGGCGAAAGTATCCGCCCAATAGCATCACTAAGCCAAGCAAAACACCAACGATTAAATTATTCCGTCGCATCACAACGCCATCCTACCTTAACCTACTGCGGGTGGTGGTGAACACGCCCGCCCTAAAGCATATGTTTCAACAAATTCGCGGAAAGCCGCATCACCTAATGCTGGCACACGGAAAATCATAAAATCATACGGCTCATAATATGTCATCACACGGCGTGAATACCCCGCCGGAAACCACGTCTCCAGTTGCGTTTGCGTAGCTGTATCATCGTAATGATAAAAGAACAGCATATCTCGATTCGGATCGAACCGATGTATAACATCTGCACAATATGCCAGATCATTCATGCGGTTTGGCACATCCTGGATATTAACAATGCCATTCTGCCATGCCATCATGCCGCCTTCCATGCCAACAATTGTGTAATCCCACCAGTTGCTATAGCCAATCATAAAGGCATTACCATACGCGCCCTCGCTCATCACATAGCCGCGTAAAATCTTACCGGGGATGCTATAGGGCCAAGTCGAATAGCGATACGCCTCCCGATAATCATTAAAATAAATATCTGTGTTATAGTGAAACGAGAGCAATAAAATAATCGCTGGCGGCAACACAGTCAACATGCGCCAACGGATAACACGCTGCAAAATCAACACAGCAAATGTTAACGGTATCGCTGTTAAAAAATAAGCTGGTGGTATCGCCCCACTAGCACGTGTAGCACTAGGATTTTCTATCGTCATTGCAATGGATAATGCAGACGGTAACAACATAATAAACACCGCCAACAACATCAATAAATATACAGGATCACGCTTACGCCAAAACAGAATCAGCACCCCCGCCACACCCATGACCAACAACACCCCTGTATATGGGTCCATCTCTGGATGAAGCGGCAAACCATTAATCCAACCAACATCACCTTTCCAATTGAACATCAAAAGTGCGCCACGTATATTTTCTGCCAATTCCGGCAAATTGTTTCGGAAAGCAGTTAACCGTTCTTCAAGCGTGGCATCCCGCATGATGATGCGACCATACTCGTCTTGTGACTGAATCACATCATCGCCAAATAGTCGCCCGGCACTGCGCATCCAAAACGAATCAGGATATTCAATTGAGAAGCGAAACAGTGGGATAAAAATAACAAATGAGACAATCACCAACACCATCAAATTGCCGATATAACGTCGTGCCGCTGGGCGATCTCGCCAATGCCATAACACAGCCAATCCCACACAAACCAACACAACCACCGGCAACATCCGCACCGCCTGGTAGGTATATAAGCCATAACCTAAAATGATACCGGCAATCAAAAAATCACCCCGACGATTATGCCGCATACCCCGCGCTAAAAAGCCAATTAAAAGCGCGGCAACAAGTGGTGTAAGAACAATTCGCAACGCCAAGCGCGTAATCGCCACATGCCAATAACTAACCGCTAACAACCCCGCTAAAATTAAACCAAGTGTGTTACCAAATTCGCGGTCTTTTTCCCCAGCAACCTGCCGCGCCATCCACCAAATCGCCGGAATTGTGATGAGGCTTTCAATCACAGCCAAAATTTTGAGCGTCAGATGATTCAGTTCCATGCCCAGCATAGTATGCATCGCCGCCAACGCATACATCTGAAAGCCTTCTCGCCCGCCATTATTCATAAAAAAAATATCACGGTCACCTTCCACGACTCGTTGGGCATCTAGCAACTTTTCCTTATGGTCGCTGGTCATTTCTGGTGGCATCCCAGCCAAATCATGCAGCCGGAAAACCGCCGCCACCAACACAATTAAAATGAGAAACACCAACGTCCAATTGATAGTAAAGGGTTTTTCTAACGCCTGCCGCCGACGCTCACGGTATGTCAAAATGCGTTCCAACCCATAACGCGGCAACGCTAACCATGCCGACGGCGCAAATGTTATCACAGTCAATAAAACACTCAGCGTCCAAGCCCAAAAGCCAAACGTCGTAAACTGATTATTACTCGCCTCAAAAAAAGCAAATACGGCTAAAAATCCTGCAAAAATTCCTGCAAAAATCCGAACGGGGTGCACATGCCGTGCCTCACTCTGCTCGCTATTCCGTTCATCATCTTGTGGCGATGTTAATACAGCATCAAACCGCCACCACCAGGTATATATCATCAACCAAAACGCCGTCAGCAAGTAGGGTGTTCCCGCATAAAGCTGGTTAGCCTCCGTGCGAATCTCCCCTTGCAACATAATAAATCCCCCGCGCACGCCGATGATGAATGCCATCAACCACACCATCAACACCAACCAACGGCGGATTGTATCCGGGATCACAACACCAAAGCGCGCTTCTACCTCTGGCTCAAGCAGGTTTTTTAAGCCAAGTAACGTTAATACCGCCACGCTCACCATAAGACACACCAAAAAAACCATACCGAACCAATTGCCTGCGCCTAGGTTTTCCAGCACAAACAACATCCCCAAGCCAATACCTAACGCATGCAAAAAGCACAACCCTAATACAAATATATTGCGCCATGTATCGCTAGGCTGCCGACTTGCCTGTTGTTTATGCACTGGCAGCACAATGTCATCCGGTTTAAGATTCAGCGGAGTCCGTATAATCGCCATCACCCCGCGCATTGTCCTCACCGGCGCACGCCAAAATAACCCCAACACCTCCGCTAATGTCAACTCTTCAAAGTCCAAAAAAGCAGATTTCTCAGGCTTGTCTATAGCACCTTGCTCATCCTCATCAAGCCAATTATCCAAACCGTCGTCGTGTTTCATGTCATCGCTCATAACGGCTTACGCCCCTTGATGCATAAATTAACTGTCGAACGCCCTGGAGGTTCATTCATGACATTCCAACGATCCACAAAATTGAACACCTTCAAGCCTAAATTAATCGGATTAAATAAACTACCATCATTTTCATCAAAACGTGTTCGATCCGCTGCCTTTCGCATCGACTCCGGCAGTTTCCCGCCCTCTAGCAGGGTTTTGCCCAAGCCATATACCAGGTTATGAATAAACGGGAAGCTATAATGTGTAAAAGCCCGTTCTTCTTCCACAATGTAACCCGCCTCTAACACCGCCTGATATAACTGATCGCGTTCATACAATCGCACATGGTTCGCCCAAATACCAGCCAATAAGCCATGCCGAATTGGGCGGTTAAAGTATCGCTCCAGCACCCAGTTAATCGGATCCCATAAAAATGGATAATTGGCATTGGGCACTGTAACAGCGATAACCCCACCTGGTTTTAACACGCGATAAACTTCCCGCAAGCCCGCCACATCATCATCCAAATGCTCTAAAACTTCGGAAAGAATCACCGCATTAAACGTGTTATCAGGAAACGGCAAGTCATAAATGCTAGCATGATACAAATCAATATCCGGCAAACCCGCCAAGTTACGTTGCGCCTTTAAAAGCACCTCCCAATCCAGATCAACCCCCACCAGCTTGCAACGACTCACATAGCGGAACATATTCAAATAAAAGCCCCGCCCACAAGGCACATCCAAAATCAGGTCATCATCTTGCGGGTCAATCCATTCAAAAATCGTCTGCACACGCCGCTTAAACGCCATATCGGCTTCGTTGCGCGTCATATGCCGGATCACTGCTTCATCAACCACGCTTGGCATACTCCTTAAACAATGCCTCATAGCGATTCACCGTTTCTTCAAATGAAAAAGTCGCCGCAATCTCCTCACGGCTATGATGATAGTGTTGTGGATTTTCTAACACGCGCAAAATGGCGTTGCCAATGCTTTTATAGTCCCCTGGTTGGGTCAATTCCCCCATACCTGTCACTTGCACCGGAACACGCCCCCCTGGTGTGTTGGTCATCACAACCGGTGTACCACACAACATCGCCTCCACCTGAACCAATGCAAAGCATTCACTGTCACTAGTCAACGCTAAAACATCACATGCAGCAAAAAAATTCGCCATCTCCTGCATGTTTTCAATCATTCCCAAAAAGATCAGCTGATCCTTATATCGCTGCACTACCGGCTGATACAGCTCCCAGGTGTTTTCATATGGGATATCGTACTGTCCAGCAAAGACAATCCGCGCATCTGGGAATTTTTGATTAATCACATCCAATGACCGAATCAACAAATCAGGGCGTTTTTCCTGAACAAACCGCCCCGCATATCCAATAACAGGACCACCATCATGTGACCATGCTGTCCGTAATTCCGCAACCCGCTCCGGCTGTGGTTCTGGCATAGTAATCGGCGGATAAATGACCTTAACCTTATCCCGAAAAGGCTTCAAATAATACGAATGATCTGCATAATCTTCTGTATACGCCACAATACGAGGTGCTTGCCTCGCCAATAGTTTATATAGCATAAACATTGTGCCTTGAATCAAGCGATTCGGCAGGCTTTTAGGCAGTAGTAAATCTCCATGATGAGTAACAATGATTTGTTTTCCAGTCAACTTTGCCAAAAAAGCTAATAAGCCGGTTTCCAGCATCGGAGTATGTACACTAACAACATCATGCTGCTTCATCAACCGATACGCTGCAAAGGGATACATCGGCATCAGCATCCCCCGGCTAATCGGAATAGGTGGTGCCCACAAGCGTACAATTCGAACCCCATTAATAACTTCTTCCGGCTTTAAATCTGGACGGTGGCGCGCCACCAACACAGTGACCTCATGCCCACGCTGAACTAATGCCTCTGCCACACGCTCAATATAAAGCTGCATCCCAGTCCGGTGCGGCAAATAATATAGCAAACAAATCAATATTTTTAGCTTATCTTGATTCATGTCCCACTTTCATTTCTTGTCGTGCGTTCTCTACACCCGCTGATAGTTGTTCAATTGTGATGCCTTCTGCAATGAAACCAATCACACCTGTTATAGAATGAACAAACACATTGACAAAATGTACCGTCACCGCAAATGCCACTGCTACCGCTGCCGGCTCGCCATATTCAAATGCCTGTAATGCCAATACAATCGCCCCCTCATACACCCCCAAGCTAGCCAATGTTGCTGGTACGGCAATCGCAAACGCCGCCGCTGCGATATATAACGCTGTTGCCGCCCAACTCGCCTCATCATAAAAGGTATACATCAACACATAACCAGCCAATACCGAAAACCCCCAGCTTAAAGCCGTCCAAAACAAGGCAAAAAACAGCGTTCGCAATTGCGCCAACGGCTCTAAACCATCCAAAAACTGATCTAACCACGTCACCAAATCAAACCGCTTAAGAAAGGGCATACGCGCCGTCAAAAACACTAAAACACGGTGTGATACCCCCCGCTTACGAGAAAGAACAACCGCTACAACAAAGCCCATTGGGGCAGCAATTCCCATCAAAAGCCCCACACTTTGCAGTTCAACAGGTAACGGACTTACAGTTAGAGCTAAAGCTAACAGCATCACCACGCCTAATAGATCAAGCAAGCGTTCAATGATGATGGTGCTAGCCGTTTGAAAAACCGGCACAGGTGGCTGAGCGCGTGTAGCTAAATACATCCGAGCAATTTCGCCAATCCGCAACGGCAACACACCATTAACCAAATATGCCACATTCATAATGTGAAAAGCCCGCCAAAATGGTAATGCATGGTTCAACAGTAATTGCCAACGCAATCCACGTGTGATCAAACCAACCAACAATAACACAACACAGGGTACAATATAAACCCAGCGTGCTTGTTCAATCGCCTGACCAAGCAGCTTAAAATCAATCTCTGATACCATAAAATAAACAGCTACTAGGCTCACAACTAAGCCTAATGTGCCAATTCGCCAATGTCGCAATGCAAATAATTCCTTGTTGCTATAAGTGTCGCGTCATAAAAACTGATCGGTTATAACGACACCTCAAAATCGTAGTATATAATCGGAACATAGAATATCTCTAATCAAAGGCAGCATTATAGCATTACTTATACACAATGAGATGTTAGAATCCTTTACATCATCTATTTCAATTCCGACCCAATAAAATCAGGATACCCCCGTAAAAAGTCAGCAATATCCATACGCTTCTTTCCTTCTAGCTGAACTTCCAGCGGAATAAACAACCCACGTCCAGTGCCAATTGCCACCTGCCCCACGTGTTCAATCACCAATCCAGCGTCCACCGCTCCACGTGCGTATCGTCCCGCATGGATTTTTAACTGCTTCCCTTTCCAATAAGTATATGTGCCGGGCCACGGTGTAAACGCACGCACCAATCGCTCAATATCTAACGCGGATTGTGTCCAATCAATATGCCCATCTTCTTTTTTGATCTGCGGGGCGTATGTAACCCCAATTTCTGGCTGTGGTTGTGGCTCAATAAGCCCGTTCAGATAAGCTGGCAACGTTTGAATCAATAGATTTGCGCCTAATTCTGCTAGCTTATCATGCAATGATTGCCCTGTTTCATCCGGCATAATTTGCAACACACCAACCGAAAGAATTGGACCTGTATCTAACCCAGCATCCATTTTCATAATCGTCACACCAGTTTCGACATCCCCAGCCCGAATCGCCGCATGAATCGGAGCAGCACCCCGCCAACGCGGTAAAATAGATGCATGAACGTTGATGGCACCATGTGGTGGAATATCCAGCACATCCTGCGGTAAAATCTGCCCAAATGCCGCAACCACATATACATCTGGTTGCCATTGTTTTAATTCAGCGATTGCGTCCGGCTTGCGGAGCTTTTCCGGCTGAAAAACTGGAATGCCATGTTCTAGCGCAAGTGTTTTAATCGGCGACATACGAATCTGCCCACCCCGCCCCGCTGGACGATCTGGTTGGGTAACAACACCAATCACATCGTGATGATTTATCAAACCCCGTAATGTTGGCACAGCAAAGTCCGGCGTGCCCATAAATACAACCGTTGCCATTCAGCAAGTCCTTCCTCAACATTGTCACAAATATCATCGCATTGTAACTGTTGCACCATAAAAGTGACAATGTGCTTGTCGCCAGCATAAGCACATGGTAGTATCGTTAAATATTGGTTATGGTATGGAAATTGTATGATACAAAAACGTTGGATTATTGCACCACCAGCGTCTAAAGATCATTTATACCGCTTCCGGGGGATGAGTCCCTTCCTCGCACAGATACTCATCAACCGCGGATACAATGATCCCAAAGATGCTCAAAAATTCCTTTATTCAAAAGATATAACCTATAATCCCTACGACATGCCAGATATGGAAAAAGCGGTTAAACGCATCCAGCGCGCAATTCATTCCGGGGAAAAAATCATCATCTACGGCGATTTTGATGCCGACGGGGTAACATCCACCACGTTGATGATGCAAGCACTACAGGCATTAGGAGCAAACGTCAAGCCTTACATCCCACACCGTGTTGATGAAGGGTATGGCTTAAACACTCCTGCGCTGCTCAAATTAGCGAAAGCCGGTGTATCTTTAGTCATCACGGTTGATTGCGGCATTCGCTCTTTAGAAGAAGTTGCACAAGGTACAGCAGCCGGGTTAGACATCATCATCACCGATCACCACTCACTTGGACCAGAGTTGCCAGATGCCTATGCTGTCATCAATTGTAAACGACCAGGTTATCCAGAACCGATGCTTGCCGGGGTCGGGGTCGCCTTTAAGCTGGTACAAGCTCTGATTATGGCAGAACGCACACATAAACAAAACGGGCATGGAAAATATGCCGGTGTTCCCCTGCATGACTTATTTGACCTCGTCGCATTAGGCACAGTTGCTGACCTAATGCCGCTCAATCATCTGGAAAACCGTGTCTTAGTCCGGCGTGGTTTGGAGGTGTTAAACCAGGCAAAACGCCCTGGCATCCGTGCCTTACTAGAAGTCGCTGGTATCCAACCAGGAAAAGTCACCGCAACAACAATCGGTTTCGCACTCGGACCACGAATCAACGCCGCTGGACGTTTAGATCATGCCATGATTGCCTATCGCTTGCTAGCAGCAAAAACTATTGAAGAAGCTCACAAATGGGCAAACAAATTACAAGAACTCAACATCCGCCGCCAAGATATCACCCGCACAGCACAGCAAGAAATCAGCGCACAGGTCACCATTGACGACCAGGATAACATCCCGCTCATTTTTGCCGCGCACGATGGCTTGCTCCCTGGTGTTGTTGGCTTAGTCGCCGGACGCTTAACAGAAGAATATTTCCGCCCCGCCGTTGTTATGGAAAAAGGCGATACAGAATCTCGGGCATCGTGTCGTAGCATCCCACAGTTTGATATTACATCTGCCCTAGATCAATGTGCAGATTTGCTCGTACGCCACGGCGGGCACGCGCTTGCAGCAGGTTTCACCATCATGAACGAAAATATCACCGCCCTACAAAAACGCCTCACCCAAATGGCACATGAATCCTTAAGCGGGCAAACCCTTTCCCCTACCTTAGATATTGACCTAGAAGTGGATATTCATAGCCTAAGCGAAACCCTAGCCCATGAACTCACGTTGCTTGAACCCTGCGGCAACGGCAATCCACCCCCTGTATTTATGTGCCGCAATGTCCACGTTGCAGACTATCGCACAGTTGGGAAAGACAGCAAACATCTCAAGTTGCGTATATCACGCGCTAGCCAGCCTCCATTAGATGCCATTGCGTTCGGTTTTGGAGATTGGGTCTCTCAAATGCCAGAGCGGATTGATATAGCATTTCATTTAGAGATTAACGAATGGAACGGGCGACGCACTTTGCAAGCCAACATCCAAGATATACGCCCAGCAGAAAGCTAATCATGATGCGCAAATGGCTTTTTTTATGTGTTTTGTTTATTCACATCACACTCAGCGCACAACAAGATGAGGACCGTACCTTCGGTATCGTAGAAGGCATGTGGTATCCTGATCTAACTTGTGCGCTCGGCGTAGGGTGGGAACGACTCATCTTTGATTGGAGCGCACACCAACCTAATAACCCCGATGAATTTGTTGGCTTCCTAAATATTCCAGATGAATGGATCATCGCCGCCCACAATTGTAATCGTGAGATCGTCGCCGTTGTCAAAAATGTTCCTGCTTGGGCAACCGATGGGTTACCAGGGGCTGGGGTGCCACGTGGATTATATTTACCGGTGGACGATCCACAAAACCTATGGGCAAATTTCATGCGTATGGCAGCCGCTTATTACGCACCACGTGGAATCAACCGCTTTATCATCCTCAATGAGCCAGATATTGAAGCAGGCACCTATGGCTTTGAGTTTGAAGGTAACCTAGAAGACTATTTCATGATGGTCAAAGTCGCTTATTTAGCAGCGAAGCAAGGCAACCCTGCGGCACAAATTCACCTGGCAGGAACAACTTACTGGCATGATGTAAACAGTGGCGAGAGGCTCTATACCGACCGCCTGCTAGAACGCATCACGCATGATCCACAAGCTGCCACACACAATTATTATTTCGATGCCCTGAGCCTGCATATCTATTTTCGTACCGATACAGTATATGACATCGTAACGGTTTATCGTAATTTGCTGGATCAATACGGCTTTCGGGATAAAGCCATCTGGGTTACAGAAACAAACGCCAGCCCTAACCTTGATCCAAACTGGCAAGTAGACCGCCCACAATTTCAGATCACACTACAACAGCAGGCTTCTTTTATTATCCAATCCGCTGTACAGGCCTTAGCTGCTGGCGCGGAACGCATTGCTGTCTATAAACTGTACGATCAATTTTTGCCCCCTGGCGCAGAATCATTCGGCATCCTCAACCCAGCGGATTCAACGCCACGACCAGCGTTTTATAGCTGGCAAACCGTCACACGTCATCTCACTCATATCGCTACGGCACACCTCGGGCGCAACGACCGTGTGACAGTTGTCCAAATCACCCATACTGATGCACGACAAACGCTTGTCATGTGGTCACGCACGGAACAAACAACCACTGTAGAAGTCACTGCCACAGCCGATAAAGCTTATTTAATTGACCAATACGGCAATCTGAGCATCATTCGCCCAGATAATGGGGTCTATTTACTCACATTGCCCGGCGCAAATTGTGAGCCGCCACCAGAAGGCTGTGTTGTTGGAGGCGCAGTCTCTCTCTTGGTGCAACCCAATGCCCAAACAACCATCACAGAAATTACACCATTCAACCGTTATCAACTTGATGTAAGATAGAGACAAATTTGTCATGAGGTATTATAAATGGAACAACCAAAACGTGAAATGAAATTTAACTATGGGGGACAAGCCGTCATAGAAGGCGTGTTAATGCGCGGTCAAAAAACTGTTGCTATCGCCTGTCGTGACCCAGAAGGACGGATTGTCATCCATGAACAGCCCCTAAACAAGACACTTTATCAAAGCCGTCTCATCCGCATCCCATTCTTACGTGGGATTGTCGGCTTGTGGGATGCTCTTGGTTTAGGCACACGTGCTCTTATGTGGTCTGCTGATGTACAAACCGGCGAGGATGAAGTCAATTTCAACGGACCTGTTGGATTTGCCACTGTTGCCTTTTCTCTGTTAATTGGAGTCGGCATCTTCTTCCTCATCCCCACATTAGGCGCAACAGGCATCGGTAATCTGCTCGGCTTAACCGGAGAAAACGGTCAAATTCCGATTGGCATTGAATCGACCATCGTCAATATGATCGAAGGGTTCATCCAGCTTGGTATTTT
>RFHA01000211.1 GCA_003696565.1 Chloroflexota bacterium | reverse complement strand
TTATGTTTTAGATGGTGTGAGCTATAGAAAGTTTTCAACGTGTTTTCTCACCGGCGAGGTTCGCCTCATACTGTTTTAGGATGTCCATTTGTGGCGGCATGATACTGATAAACGGGCGTACCTTGCGGATAGTGGACAAGGCTTGTTCTAATGTCATGCCGGATTTAATTAGATAAGCCGCGGCAGTGGTGGGCGCACGTCCTACGCCGCCTGCACAGTGAATATAAACTTTTCCACCTGCTTCAATCGCTTGGTGAATGAATGTCGCGCCTTGTTCTAGCTGTTCCAGGGTAGGGGCATCGTCATCTACGGTGGGCAAATGCAGGTAGTGCTGTAATGCTAACCCATGCGCAGCATCATCAAATTCAATCCGTAGATTAACCCCATAATGGATGCCTTCACGTTCAAGTAATGCTTTACCACGCTTACCATACTGTGGACCGACATATAGCTGTGGGGTAACACGGCTAAATTGTAACAATGGCACCCCTGTTAGCTTAGGGATGCCACGCCCATATATCCAGATCAGTGTGGTTTTAAGACCTTGCTCACGCAGCCTGCGTGATAGAATACGCCACCCTTTTTTTATAAATCTAAGCAAATTTTGCATATTGCCTCCGTCTGCATTGTATGGCTATGTGGGTATATATTACTCACTCACCAGGCGATAAATCGTTGAAGCAAGTAGATTGATTCGGTTCATCATCATCGGTAGATGAATCATTTCCTCTGTGGTATGAATGCCGTGAGCTGGCGCACCCATGCCACAAATACTTGGCGTGCCTGCCGCACTGGTGAAGTTAGCATCGCTCCCACCACCCCGTGCGATTGGTACGACATGATGCCCTAATTTTTCCGCTTCTTGCAGAACAATATCCACCAGTTTTTGATTTTCTGGCGTGTGTTCCATGGGTGGGATGAAGGCATCTAGCGTGACTTCAGCTTGATCTACCACACCCATTTCCTCATTTTTCAAATATGTTGCGGTTAAAATTTGCTCAACGGCATCACGAGTGTTTTCGCCGTCTAGCAAGGTTTCATAGCGGAAACTGACCGCCCCAGTGACTTCTCCCGGAACAGTATTAGGCGAAATACCACCGTTCAGCATGCCAACATTGGTAGAAATCCCTTTATCCCATTGATTTAAGGCGTGAATCCGAACGATCCGCTGGGCAGCAGCCTCTAGGGCATTTAAGCCTAAATGTGGTGTACCGGAATGAGATGCCAAGCCAGTAATTTTGAACAAAAACGCCCCATATCCCCGGCGCTGACGCACGACCCCTAACGGTACAGTGGCGGAAAGTTGCCCCTGTGGAAAGCCTGGTTCTAAACCAATTGCCCAATTTGCCCCAACGTGCCCACCCATATACCAATCACGGATGGTGGGGGAACCTTTTTCCTCGTCTGCACTGACGATCATTTGCACATCATAATCATCGTAAAGCTCTTTAAGGGCAAGCATGGCATATAATCCCATCACCAGCCCGCCTTTAATATCCCCCACACCCGGACCACGTACAAATCCATCTTCTAAAACTTCATAATGCAAAAAGTCACCATCTGGCGGAAACACCGTATCCATGTGGCTGATGAGCAGCACACGCTTGTTGCCATGTGCTTTTGCGTTGCGAATTAAGCGATGCCGCCCGTTGATCGCCTCAACAGTGAAGCCCATTTGTTGCGCCACACGAGAGAGGGTATCCATCCCACGATCAACCCCTGCGGTGTTGGCGGTATATGTGTTGATTTCTACGAGTTCTTTAAGCAGGGTTTCAATGTCTTGTTTGCGTTCGTCTATCCAGGGTTGTAACATTCTATCCTTACCTTATTTTGTAAATAATAAGTTCTCTACATCCATATGATCCATCAAGCGGGCGGTCATTGTTTTGATGGTCTCTTGCTGCCCAGTGATATCAGTAAGTGTACCGTCTTTCTGGATAATCGATACGTGTGAAAAACCCATCCCAAGCACTTCATGCAGTGCCTCTTCTGGTTGATTATCAAACGCACGGAGAGCAACCGGGTTATATTCCATGATAAGCTTAAGATTTGGAGACTGCTTAATGGTGCGCTTCATCCCTCGTAACGCACCCATCTCTGCCCCCTCAATATCCATCTTGACCAAATCAACGCAAGCAATATCAAGCTCATCTAAAACCATATCAATAGGCATCGTTCGGACGGTATACGTTTGTACGGGTAAGCCCTGAGCAAGACGTGGTGCGATGTCATCTTTCGTTGCGTGTGACTTTTGAAGATCAACCAGCGTGGGGTCATAATGCAATGATCCACTGGCAGACATCATTAAATAATCATAGAGTTCCGCTGTGCCTTCTGCTTCTGCAACGGCAACTTGAACGGTGGTCACATTTAACAAGGACGCGACATTTTTCATTAAATAATCAAAGGTGCGTGGGTGTGGCTCAAAGGCGATCACGCGCCCTTCTTCCCCAACTAACTGTGATAAAAGCCGGGCGTAATACCCCACATGCGCACCCACATCAAGCACAGTCATACCAGGCGTAATCAGCCGTTTGAATTGAGCGACAGTTTCTTGTTCATGCCGATTGGTTAATAACTCTAGACGAAACCAAAACGGATCGTCCGGCATGGTTTTAAAGTTCTTTATCCGCTCCAAAGCGGGGATAAATGCCGCCGTCATAAGATGATGTAGCATCACATGCACTGGACGGATGCGCTTCAAAGTTTTGCGATATACTTCGATCATGGCTGCCCCTGCTGAAAATAAAAAGCGACTGTCATTATAACGACATTCACCGGTAAATATCAATCCAACTGTTTAGTTGCAACAATTTGTGTTCCGCCTGGTTGTGTCATGACAATTTTAAGACCGGGCTAAATTCATTGCCTGTTCTTGTGTTCATGATATATTTATACAAGATCAACATACACGTTAAGCAGGAGTAATCATGACAAGTGATGGGGAACCCATTGCCGGGGGCAATACAACCATCATACGAAACGAGTATAACGGGGCGGTGTTTTGCAGCATGCAGCCATCACAGCCGACGCAAGAGCCAAATAATCCCATCCGTGTATTTTTATCGTATGCGCGGGCTGATGATGATCCGAATTATGATGATCCTCAAAAATCTTTTATGCGGCGGTTGTTTCGGCATCTCGTCACGGCTGGATTTGAGGTTTGGTGGGATCGCGAATCACTGCCATCGCGCGAGCTAGCGTTTACTACAGAGATAGAAAACGCCATCCGGCAATCTGATAAGTTATTGCTGGTCGTTGGGGCGGGGGCAGTTAAGTCGGAGTATGTGCGGTCAGAATGGCAGTTTGCCATCGAGCAATGCAATCCGGTTTTACCGGCTTTGCGCAACGGCGATTATGGCATCATCCCGCCGGAATTGAGCAGCTTCAACGCCATTGATTGCCGCCCGGAACGGGATGAAGCCGCTGCCTTTAAGGATTTGGTCAACCGTTTGCAAGATGACATCATACCTTTGGGGAAACAATACGGTCTAAAAGCACTACCAAAAGCCTACGTCGCCCGTAAAAAAGTGTTTGATGCGTGCCGCAACGCCATCTGTTCCGATGCGATTAATCCCACGGTCATCTCGGCACTGCCCAGCGCGGTCGCTTTGATTGGTTTAGGCGGAATCGGTAAATCGACGCTCGCCAATGCTTTGGCGCACGACTGTCAGGTGCGGCGATATTTCCCGGATGGCATCATTTGGCTGGAAGTTGGGAAAGAATATATCCCCAGGCAATTACAAGCAGCGGTTGGGATGCATTTAGGCGATAGTTATGAGCTTTATCAAGACGACAACCTGGCAAAGCTACGCCTGAGCGATCACTTTCATCAGAAAGCGTTGTTGATTATATTGGATGATGTGTGGGATTACAAAGTGGTGGAGGCATTTCCGATCAGTGGGACGCGCTGTCGCTTGTTGATAACCACCCGCCGCACAGAGATTGCCAGTTTGGTGGAAGGAGCAGACATCCGCCTGGAGACACTATCGGAGCAGGAAGGGCGTGAACTGATGACCAAGCGCATCGGCGTGGACGACCCCTTATATGAACAGATCACGCGGGAATTGGGCGGGCACACGTTGGCGATTAGCCTTGCCGCCTCCCAGATCGCTAATAAATACGCTGATTCTGCCGCTGAGATGCTGCGCCTGATCAAAAAACGGCAAGAGGGGGAAGACCCCTTCAAAGACCTGCAAATCGATCCTAATGACAAGGATAAAAATCTGGCGTTATCACTCTTTCTGAGTTATGAGGCGTTGGATGACGATCTGAGCCGCCGCTTCCGGTTGGTGGGGATTTTCCCGGTGAACAGCATGTTTGATCGCCAGATGCTGGCACATATTTGGGGTGATTCCGACCCGGATGATGCCCGACAACCATTGCAACAGTTGGTCAACGCCGGGTTGATAGAACC
>RFHA01000210.1 GCA_003696565.1 Chloroflexota bacterium | reverse complement strand
TGTCTCCGGCGGGCGCAAACCAACCGGGCTGGATGCCGTAGAATGGGCGCGGGAGGCGGAACGGCGCGGTGCGGGTGAGATTTTGCTTACCAGCATGGATGGCGACGGCACAAAAGCAGGCTACGACATCGAATTGACCCGCGCCGTGGCCGATGCCGTCAACATCCCGGTAATTGCTTCCGGCGGGGCGGGGACGCTGGCCCACTTTGCCGAGGCGCTGACGGTTGGCGGGGCGGATGCGGCATTGGCGGCGTCGTTGTTCCATTACAAGGAACTGACGATTGCGGAAGTGAAAAAATATCTGGCTGCTAAACAAATTCCAGTGAGGCTTTAGCGCTATGCTTAATAAATTGCCTCTCCCATACGAAACTCACCGCGGGAAAGTAACTTTCCCAAAGTTCTTGTTGGCAGTTTTGGCTGGTTCTCTATTTGCCTGTTGGTTAACCTGGATTATTTACTTTGCTGTTTTCTTTTTGCTACATAATTTATCCTGGCTTGAAATGCCCCGGTTGTTTCCATGGATTATCTTCATCATCTTGGCAGTTTTGGGGGTAGTAAATGAACTTCTTTCCAGCATCCGGCATCTTAAAATTGACCAAAACAAAATTGCTTGGACTAAATTTGGAGGCAGAGAAATCATTATTTCCCGCGAGAACATCAAAGCAATCAGTTGGCAGGGGGAAAAGATTACCTTTGAAACGGCCGTCGAAAGACATACCTTGAACCTGTCAAAGTTCCCGCTCAAGGAACAAGTCATCATCAACCATTTGATCATCAGATGGGTTCCAATTCATGCTTTGTCTAGTGAATTGCAATTGGCAATTGAGAGCCAAGCTGCGCTGCTTAATGAAAATCCTGAAAACATCCAACAAGCCTCAGCACAAACAAATTTCAGAAAATTGAGAGCTTTTAGGGCGGTTAGCTTTGTTTGTATGGGGATCATGTTCGTGGTTATCTCAATAACATTTCGGAAAAATTCATCCTCGTCATTACTCTTTCCAGTTAGCTTGCTTTCAATGATTATTTTGTTCATCTCTTGGATTATCTGGCAATTGACAAACAATCGGGTTATTCAGGTTGATGACAAAGGGATTCACTACATTGTTGGCAGCCGGAAACAACAACGTACCTGGAACGAAATCGAGGTAGTATTATTTCAAATTGGGGCACAACGGATATTGGTCTGGAATGGAAATCGTTACAAAGCTCTTTATTACAATGGGATGGATAATGACGAGGTAAATCACCTGGCAGGAACTTTAGAGAAATATTTGCTAACACATGGGATTGCGTATGCGTATGGATGAGGTATTTTTTGACGAGAAGGGGTTGGTTACGGCCGTTCTCCAACATCACACCACCCGCGAAGTCCTCATGGTCGCCTGGATGAATGAAGAAGCGTTAAAGCTGACTCTGGAAACCGGCGAAGCCCACTTCTGGAGCCGGAGCCGC
>RFHA01000209.1 GCA_003696565.1 Chloroflexota bacterium | reverse complement strand
GCGGCTCCGGCTCCAGAAGTGGGCTTCGCCGGTTTCCAGAGTCAGCTTTAACGCTTCTTCATTCATCCAGGCGACCATGAGGACTTCGCGGGTGGTGTGGTCTTGGAGAACGGCCGTAACCAATCCCTTCTCGTCAAATTTCAGATTCATCATTCCTTCCAAATATAAAACGGTATTTCACGGGCATAAGCCTGCCGGTTTAAAATGTGAATAAATTGATCAAGGTTGTCAAGATAAGCAATGGGTAAATCATATATTCTGCCATTAGCCCATAACTTCATTTCGCTTAAACGCCCCGAAGGAAATCTAATTTGCATTACTTCAATATCATTCCACAACCAAATTTGTTGTTTCCGATTACTCAAGAGTTGTAGATTATGTTCATCGATCGAGATTGTGAACGGTGTTGTGTCAAGCCACCTGCTGGCAGAAAGATAGACTCCAAGAATAACAAATAATAATCCGGCAGCGATGGTATCCAGTCCTGGCTGAGTGTAGGTAACATATAGACCCAGGAAAACGGCTCCTAAACCAAATATGATAAAAAGGATTCTGATTGTTCTGATTGTGCTTCGTGATGAAGCGGCTTGAAAGGTGTCTTTCTTGAAAGATTCAATGTCGTTTGCGAAAGTTTTCCGCTGGTCAAATTTTTCTTGATATTCGATAGGGAGTGCTGTTTTGGGAACCCATCGTGTTAGCCAATAACTTACAATTAACCGTTCTTTGACTGGAAACACAGTCCAGTTGAGTTTTATCTCCTTGTCCAGGCCAGTTAAGACAGAAAATGGAGGAGATTCATTAAAACTGACAATTTCTGAACGAGAGAGGCTTATTTTCTTTCCGGTGAAAGTTGTTATTTGAAGCGTGTCATGATCTAGATCGCATTGCCAAAACCAATGGGCAAGACGTGGAATGACATTTCGCCAAAGCAACCAGTCAAAGATGGTGATGAATGCCAGTGGCTTGAGTAGGCTGAAGTTGATGAATCTGCCAAAGAAAACACCAATGATTAATGCGCCCCCAAATCCAAAAATTGCTGCGTATGCAGTTGATAACACAAACGTAATAGGCAGATGAAACCAATATCTTTGAACGCGAATGGGTAAAACATCGTCTAATTTCATACTCTCACCGCAATCCCCTGCTCCGCCAGATACGCCTTCACTTCCGCAATCGTCAGCTCCTTGTAATGGAACAACGACGCCGCCAGCGCCGCATCCGCCCCGCCAACCGTCAACGCTTCGGCAAAATGGGCCAGCGTCCCCGCCCCGCCGGAGGCAATCACAGGGATGTTGACGGCATCGGCCACGGCGCGGGTCAATTCGATGTCGTAGCCTGCTTTTGTGCCGTCGCCGTCCATGCTGGTGAGCAAAATCTCACCCGCGCCGCGCCGTTCCGCCTCCCGCGCCCATTCTACGGCATCCAGCCCGGTTGGTTTGCGCCCGCCGGAGACAAAAACTTCCCATTTGGAGATTGGAGATTCG
>RFHA01000208.1 GCA_003696565.1 Chloroflexota bacterium | reverse complement strand
TAGCCGTCCAGAAGAAATCTTACTCAACTCTGCGAGAGATTTTTCCACTTCACAGTATCCCTTGATAACCATATTTGAGTAGATGGAAACCATTACATCGCGCCCATCCCGAATCACAAAAGCCGAGCGGACAAAAGCCGGGTGATAACTCCAATGATGATGAATCACTGCTGGGAATCCTAAACCAAGATAGCTGTGGCCGATCATAGGCAAAGCCAGGTAATGAGCCACCATCCTGGAAATCCAGGTTGTTCCCGACTTAGGAAAGCCGCCGACATAAACCAAACCAATCGCTTTGCCGTAGCGACGGGCATATAATTGAACGATACTTCTTGAGGTTGGTTTAAATACGCTATCACTGAACCACAACAAAACCTGTTTGGTATTGCTATTCTTCATCTGGTTTAACCTGCCTGTTATGGGGAATGAGCTGCGGCCTGATCCGTGTACTTGAAGCGAGCCCGCAGCATGGTAGATACCAAATGCAACAAGCCACGCAGTTGTAATGGCGTTATGACGCCGACCAGTACGACAATTACCGGGAAAGAAAGCCATGCGCCCATTTTAAACAAATAATACGTCCATCCTGAGACTCCGATGGCATCAGCAAATTGAATAAGCAGGTAGCTGCCGCCGGCGGCCAAAACGACTCTTAATAACCGATTCCAATCAAGAGGAAAGGGGTAGGATCGTTGACCAATGCCATAACTGGCAAAAGCCAACAAACCATAACCAATCGTTGTAGAAATAGCAGCGCCAACAATACCAAGCAATGGAATCAGGATGATGAGTAATGCTATGTACACGGCCGTTGATAACATTGCCACAATTGTAAGGTCAAATGTCCGCTTTGAAATTTTGGGGCCAATGGAAAGCACCATCTGAATAGATAGAAATACCTGGGCCAGAGCTACCCAATCCACAACTGAGATCGCGGCACTGTAGGATGAGGGGGCTAACAATCGTAGAATCTCCGACTTGAACGCCAAGAGGCCCAAGGCGAATAGGAGAGAAGCCAGCAATAAATACGTCACGACATCTCGGTAGATTGCCTGCGCATTGGGTTTGCGCATCACCGAAAAGGCAAACGGCGGCCATGCAACTCGAAAGGGAGCGGCAGCCAGGGTAACCATTGCCCCCATCTTATAGCCCACTTCATAGATGGCCAGTTGATCCAAGCCTACCATTTGACTTAGCACAGTCCGGTCTGCCAAATTAAGAGCCCACATTGATAATGCTGCCGGTAAAAGAGGTAAACCATAACGTAATAACTCGCCTATACTCTGCCGAGAAATATTAAAGGCCACGATGCGGCGTGTTAACCAACTTAACAAGCAAAGGCCTATAACTTCACCAATAAGGAGTCCTGATAAATAACCAAAAGCTCCTTGCGTGTATTTATAAACCATGATAAGAGCAACGCCCATTTGAGATGCGACGATTAACAAATTAGTTAGACTGGTTGCTATAGGACGCGCTTCTATGCGAAGCAAAACATACCCATAATTTACTAATGTATCTATAACGAGTAACAGGGCACTCAATTGAATAACTGGGGCATAGACTTGATCATTTAACAATCGTTGTGCTAACGGTCGAGCCATAAACAAAAAAATAACAGCAGGAAGGGCTGCTAACATGGTAAGCAAAAACAAAGAAGACCCTAAAACCAACCGTCGAGATTGAATGTCGTCTTTATCGTGATAGAAACGAAAAATTGCTCCATGTAAACCCGCCGTCGTCAAGACATTAACAAATCCCAGGATAGCTAAAGAAAAAGAGACAACACCAAATTCTTTCTGTGTCATTTTGTTCGTGAAGAACGGTAAGGTCACATAAATAATAAGTTGTCTGCCTAAAATTCCAAATCCATAACCAATTGATTGTAGGGATAAGGAAAGTAACGATCTTGGGGTGCTGGTTGGCATATTTACGCTTCCTGACTTTTCCTTAATTGCGTGTACGAAGACAGATTAGTATGTTTTGCTCTACCGCCCAAACTCAAAAAAGCAATAATCACCGCAGCCAGCATGACTATTCTCACAACCCCCAATAATCCCGTGGCGACGCTGGACTGTAATGAAAAAAGCAGTTGGGGATAAAGCATAAAATAGAAGAGTGAAAGATACATTATGGACTTTGTAAAAGATTGACCGTAGAGATAAATGGTACGAATGATGACCCCAAGCAAAAACATACCAATTAAAACTCCCAGCAAACCAAAATTGAGATAGAAGTCCCCAATGCTAGTTAAACCAACATTTGATTGGGTGCTAGCGCCTATAATAACATTATGCATAAAAGCACCTTGACTTAGTATTGGTTTATTTGGCCAAATGGCACGGGGAATCCAGCCTATTAATAAAGGATAAAATGTCGAACCAATTTGGTAATCTATTTGACTAGGAACACGCCATCGTATCATAACGATAGCGTTGAACCATACAGCACGATTAATAACATCAACAACATTATTCTGTCCGTATTTTCCCCCAGCGACATTCCCTGTATCAGATAGGCTCGTTGCATCAGCGACTTCAACTAAATCACTAATCTTACGAGTCGTCTGAAAGCCGACTATATCTAAATATGTTTGACGGTAGTTCTGTACAAAAGGAAAAAACAAAAATATAAAAACAGTTATCCCGAAAGCAGATAACCAAAACAAACGTTTACGGCTTACTTTTAGAGCATAATTGAGGGAAAGTAATACAGCCAGCAACGAAACAAATATGGCATTTTTCGAGCCTATGCCTATACCTATAATAATATTTATTCCCAAAAACAAAACAGCGAGAAATTTATATTTGCGGCCGGCCCCCCACGAAGACCAAGCTAAAACCAGGGCGTAATCCCGAAAAGCAGACAACAATACCCACAACTGGCTATCTACAGAATTCACTTGATCAGGATTCCATACAAAACGCATTGCAGCACCACTGTTAAATAATTGACTAAAAGCGAAGATTCCAATACTAAAAACTATTATGATTTTCCCCCATAAAAAATGAGGGGGCTTATCATGAAAAGGGATTTTGGGGATAAATTTGTGCAGACGAACTTTCCCTTGCCAAAAATAACCTAAGTAAAAGCTTATGAAACCAACAAGAGAAATTAGAACCCCTTGTAAAATATAACGGTCGCTATTGATCGGCCAATTAACAGGAAAACGGGCCAAATGAGGCCAGCCCATGATAAATAACGCTCGTATAGGGTAATGTAAGATAAACAATCCAGTTAGGGGAACAATGATCTCAAATACGTCACCATTAGGGCGCGTAATTAATCGTATTAGTAAAGCTATGCCTAAACATAAAAGTAACAATGCCAATAATGCAGCAAACACAATGGAGTCAGAGCGACTTGTCACTGTTTGCCATATCCACAAACCAATAAGTAGAAAAGAAATCCCAAAGGATATTGATGAAAACCATAAAAAGTGTTTTGTTTGTTTATAAGGAATGACTTTGCTTGTCATAGAATTCACCTCATCAATTTAATTGACTATATAATTCATTAGCAATTTCATTTTCAGGCTCAATTTCTAAAATCCCATCCAACAAAACACGTGCTTCATCTTTGCGATCAAGCCGAATAAGCGTTTGAGCTAAACGAATCTGGTAAGAGATGCTTTTTGGATTTAAAGAAATAGCATTTTCAAATTGATGAGCCGCTTCTTCAAGTCTACCCTGGTTATATAAAGTCAAACCCAAACTAAAAGCATAGCTAGGCCTATCTGGATACTGGATAGTTGCCCAATACCAATAATTTTCAGCCATATCATTCAGACCAGCATCAGTCAATTTTACTGCCATATCAATAATAATTCGGTTCAAATCTCTACGTCTTAGGTCAGACTCTATCCGAGTTTCTAAATCTAGCGAGTTGACAATTTCTAAAGCATCTTCAACTTGTCCTGCCTGATATAAACGATTTGCTTCATCTATCTTGTGATAAGGCGTAAGCCAATTCTGCCAAACAGCAAGAGCATCACTTTTACGATCAGTACGATACCATATTTCCCCAGCATAAGAGGCAAGGATTACTTGTTGATCTGGATAATCATTCAACTTTTCCAGATAGATGGACAACTGATCTAATGGTAATCCTGAATTAATACTTGCCATTAGTGTGTGAAGACAAGCAGACGAATAAATTTTGGTATCACAAGGCATCAGGTCAATTATCAAAACCGTTTCTAATGGCTTTAATTCCTTAGAATAAGATGTATCAACCAACAACGGTAGTTGTTTAACCATGAATAAGTTGTTTGGTAAGGCAATTTGAGTGATTCGAAAACCTGAAAGTGCAAATAAGATTATGGCAACAATCCAGAACGATAACCGTTTTTTTGGATTAACTGATGCAAACCAATTCATAGAAAACAACGTTTTTCAAAAAACCGTGCCGATTTTAGTAGTATTTTGCCAGTGAGTGATTTCAAGTCGCTTTTTCATTTCTGATTTTACAAACTCACCACACGGCCGTTTCCCGCCACACCTCTCATCGCATTCCGCGTATCTACC
>RFHA01000207.1 GCA_003696565.1 Chloroflexota bacterium | reverse complement strand
TGACACCGCGCCAACTGTGAACACCACAACACCAACCAACGGCGCAACAGGTGTAGCAAATAACACCAACATCGTGATCGATTTTAGTGAATCGGTCACAACATCCATAGGGTGGTTTAATGTGACCTGTGGTACAAGCGGTAATGTGACAAGTGATTACACCAATACGCCCGGCACTGCCACAACACATACACTAACATATACTGGAAGTGGACTATCAGCTGGTGAAACTTGTACCGTCACAATCAATGCTACTAATGTGACAGACGCAGATACCGATGATCCACCTGACAACATGGCAGCGGACTATGTCTTCAACTTTACCGTTGCAACACCTGTCGTTTTTGATTTGATCCACGATATTCAAGGTAGCGGTGCTGCTGTTACCGGATCAGGACCGTTCACTGTAGAAGCTGTTGTCATTGCTGATTATCAAAACAGCAACCAACTAAGAGGGTTCTTCATTCAAGAAGAAGATGCTGATGCCGATGCTGATCTAACAACGTCAGAGGGTATTTTCGTCTATTGCAATAGCTGCCCGGTCGATGTCAATGTAGGTGATCTGGTGCAAGTGACAGGTACGGCTAGTGAATACTTTAATATGAGCCAATTATCTGCAACAGGCGCAGGTGACATTACAATCGTCTCTAACGGTAACACACTGCCATCACCAGCAACTATCAACATCAACACAGGTCTCGTCAGCCCAGCTGGGAACAAAGATAGTTTTTATGAACCATTTGAAGGGATGCGCGTTACAATCAATGACACATTGACCGTATCCGAATCCGAATATTTTGAACTGTTCCTTTATGGGCAAGTCGTGCTATACGAGGGTGGTCGTCCCTATCAATATACGCATATCGATAACACGCCAACTGCTGGTGAATATACAACTCATCAAGATGATTTAGCGCGTCGTCGTATCATCCTAGATGATGGCAGCACCACACAAAACCTTGCCTTGAGCATCACACCGCAAATATTGTTCTATCCATATCCCAATGGATTTGGTGTGGGTAGCCAGGGAGCAAACTTCTTCCGCGGCGGTGATACAATCACGAACCTGACCGGCGTATTGCATTATTCTTTCAACGAATGGCGCATCCAACCGACAGAGAGCAGCTATACCTTTACACCAGTGAACACACGTCCCACAACACCGCCAAATCCCGGTGGTAATGTACGTGTTTCAAGCTTTAATGTATTAAACTACTTTACGACAATCGATACCACCTCATCAAACTCTTCGGGGTCATGTGGACCATCCGGCACATTGGATTGCCGCGGCGCAGATAGCAACGTAGAACTCACCCGTCAAACGGATAAGTTGGTACAAGCGTTAAACACAATTGATGCGGATGTGTTCGGCTTAATTGAAATTGAGAACAACATCAACGCCCTTACAAGCTTAGTAAACAGCCTGAATACAGTCGCAGGTGCTGGCGTTTATGATTATGTGAATGTAGGTAGCTATGTAGGTACCGATGCCATCATGGTTGCACTCATTTATAAACCAGGCACTGTTACGCCAATTGGTGCCCCGCTCATTGACAACGATCCTGTTTACAGCCGCCCGCCTGTAGCTCAACTCTTTGAAGTTACTGATCCAGGCAATCCTGATTATGGCGAACGGTTTATTGTGGTAGTCAATCACTTTAAATCAAAAGGCTGCGGTGGTGCCTCCGGCGCAGATGCTGACCAAGGCGACGGTCAGGGGTGCTATAATGCCACTCGTACTAATCAGGCAACACGCTTAAATGATTGGCTTAACAACACTGTTATACCAACCTATGGCGACCCGGATGTTCTCATCATCGGTGATTTGAACGCTTATAAAGGGGAAGACCCCATCACCACCCTGCGCAATGCTGGCTATACCGATTTAACCGAGGCATTTGCCGGCAACAACGCCTATAGTTATGTATTTAGTGGACAGTTAGGCTATTTAGATCATGCACTGGGCAATGCAAGCATGACCGCACAAGTGACGGGAGTCGCAGATTGGCATATCAACGCAGATGAAGTGCCCGTGTTTGATTATAATGATGACGTGCGTGATACGGGTGAAGCATCATTTGAAGAAGAGCCGGACGGTAACCCTCTTTACGAAGCTAATCCCTTCCGCACATCGGATCATGATCCAGTGTTAATTGGGTTGGATCTGAACTCAACGGTACCGGTCGTAATTAGCACAGTTGACATTAATGGCGTACCACTGAACGGTACAACGCTGAACACAGTTGTAGATCAATTACGCATCACCTTCAACATTGCTGTGTTTGACGATGGCACCGGCGCAGACCCAGACAGTGTCAGCAACCCAGGAAATTACATTCTGTTAGCAGAAGGCTCAACACCAGGCTTCCAGACAGTTGATTGTGCTGGCGGTGTGAACGCTGGCGATGTGCAGATCACACAGACCAGTACGGTCTATAATGCAAGCACAAACACAACAACACTAAGCTTCTCTCCAGCATTGACCAATGGGGTCTATCGTCTGCATATCTGCGGGACAACATCCATCGTCAGTGCTTCAAACCCAACCATTGCGTTGAACGGC
>RFHA01000027.1 GCA_003696565.1 Chloroflexota bacterium | reverse complement strand
TCAGGCTGCGAATCCCCTTCTGACTACCTGTTAGAGGACGGAATTGCGTTTGTCTGCCCTGGTCTAAATCCCTCTAAGGCTGCGAATCCCCTTCTGACGAGGCCACAAGATTTTTGTGGTATTTGGTGGGACTCAAAGTCTAAATCCCTCTCAGGCTGCGAATCCCCTTCTGACGACAGCCACGGCAACGCCGACAGCCACGGCAACGGGTCTAAATCCCTCTAAGGCTGCGAATCCCCTTCTGACGCACGGTAGATGGCCACGAAGTAGACGTACTGGTTGGTCTAAATCCCTCTAAGGCTGCGAATCCCCTTCTGACCAGCGAACCGGGGTTTATCCCTGAAGGCATGACTGGTCTAAATCCCTCTAAGGCTGCGAATCCCCTTCTGACATAATCATAATCTTGTTGGTACTGTTACTGTCACCAGTCTAAATCCCTCTAAGGCTGCGAATCCCCTTCTGACCCGTTGTCCCGGCCGGCCTCGACATCCCGGATCGGTTTGTCTAAATCCCTCTAAGGCTGCGAATCCCCTTCTGACTGATCCCACCCCTGCACCAGTTGCTGACGACGTTTGGTCTAAATCCCTCTAAGGCTGCGAATCCCCTTCTGACGTTGGCAATTACGAAATGGAATGCCATGCTGATGGAGTCTAAATCCCTCTAAGGCTGCGAATCCCCTTCTGACTTTTCCTGTACCTCATCGGCACACTTGTGGTGCTGGGTCTAAATCCCTCTAAGGCTGCGAATCCCCTTCTGACCGGACGACTATGTTCAATTTCAAGACAACCTATATGGTCTAAATCCCTCTAAGGCTGCGAATCCCCTTCTGACGGTTAAATATTGTACGATTTTTCTCCTTACTATGCTGGGTCTAAATCCCTCTAAGGCTGCGAATCCCCTTCTGACCCTCGCGGGTTGAGGAACAAAAAGGTCACGCAGTTGGTCTAAATCCCTCTAAGGCTGCGAATCCCCTTCTGACACACATACACCATCAACGCCGTCACCGACTGCAAGTCTAAATCCCTCTAAGGCTGCGAATCCCCTTCTGACCCAACGCATTCTTCCCCCAGGATGGTCACACATTTAGTCTAAATCCCTCTAAGGCTGCGAATCCCCTTCTGACCAGAGTCTTGCCGAAATGAACACAGAGCCCTCCCTTGTCTAAATCCCTCTAAGGCTGCGAATCCCCTTCTGACTAAGAGTAATCTTGTCCCGGAAACCTGCTTATTAAAGTCTAAATCCCTCTAAGGCTGCGAATCCCCTTCTGACCAGTATGGAACCTGGGATGGCTGCTAAGGTTACGGGTCTAAATCCCTCTAAGGCTGCGAATCCCCTTCTGACCCAAAGCCTAAGAGCCGCTTAAGATACAGCCTTAATGTGTCTAAATCCCTCTAAGGCTGCGAATCCCCTTCTGACGCCATTTTGGCGGTGGTACCGGACGCCCAAATAGTGTCTAAATCCCTCTAAGGCTGCGAATCCCCTTCTGACGTCATATATATTCCCGTGGTTCGCAATGATCCTCTCGTCTAAATCCCTCTAAGGCTGCGAATCCCCTTCTGACATTTGTTTTTACGCCGCAAATCTTGTGGCGTTTGAAAAGTCTAAATCCCTCTAAGGCTGCGAATCCCCTTCTGACAAGAATTCTTTGAAGGGTACGCCCATGTGGCGTATGTTGCCGTC
>RFHA01000206.1 GCA_003696565.1 Chloroflexota bacterium | reverse complement strand
GTGTCTGCTGGGGTTGTTCGTGTAGAGGGGCGTAAGCGCATGGCGGCAACGGGTATCGCATGGCGTGATGATGTGATTGTCACGGCGCATCATGTGCTTCGCCGTGATGAAGGTATACAAGTCGGCTTGCCAGATGGTACGGTTGTTCCTGCAACGCTCATTGGGCGAGATCGTTATACTGATTTAGCAGTTCTGAGGGTAAAAGCAGAGCTAACGCCATTAACACAAGCCACACATACACCAGTGGTTGGGCACTTAGCTCTCGCGCTCGCCAGACCAGGCGATCAGATTCAAGCAACGCTTGGTCTGGTTAGTGCAATCGGCAGTGGGCGCATGCAAGGCTTAATTCAAACTGATGTGCTGATGTATCCAGGGTTTTCCGGCGGACCATTGGTAGATGCTACTGGTACAGTTTTGGGGATGAACACCTCGGGCTTTTCACGCGGGGTTAGTATTGCTATTTACACAGAAACCATTAACCATGTGGTCGATACATTGCTAGAGCATGGGCATATGCGCCAGGGCTTTTTAGGTATCGGCGCGCAGCCTGTCCGCTTACCTGCCGCACAAGCGGAGACATTGAATCAAGAAACAGGCTTGATGATTGTTTCTATTGAGCCAGAAAGTCCAGCGGAGAAAGGTGGGCTAATGCTGGGCGATATTATTGTCACGTTGGATGGTGAGCCAATCCCTCATCTGGATGCCTTGTTACTTCAGTTGAGTGGCAATTGTGTCGGGCATCAAGTTCCGGTTCAGGTTATACGCGGTGGTAGCTTGCAAGATGTTCCTGTCACCATTGCCGAAAAACCATCGCCATAATATGCACTTTCACAATCGCATATTGCTCACGTGGTAAGACATCCTGCACACTCATGTGCCCCCCCATACATAGGGTAACCAAACGCTAGTGTGCAGGATTTACCCCGTAGCAACTTTGGGTGAATGTTATTCTCCCAGTGCTGTCCAGGCAGGATATGATTCCGCTGGTAACGCATTATTCTGGACTAACACCAATTGAGGAATACCCATGTCGGTGCTTGCCCATACACTGCGAGGAGAGACATCGCCATTACGGGTGTCTACGAAGAACAACGTATTGCCGTCCAGCGCAACAAAACCATCTTTTGTGCCATGGATTTGTGGATTGATAAACGCGCTTTGTAACACATCTGTCAGCGTGCCATCTCGATCAAGTATGCGCCAATGCACGGTGTTGGCTTCGTCACGCTCACGGATCAGCAATCGCTCTCCGTTTTGAATAAAATATACACCAGAGATATGACCGTCTGGGGTGTGGTATACCACCGTGTTATCAACCAATATCACATTGGAAGCTTCCCCCGTTTCCTGAGGTAACGCCGCAAACTGGGGGGCGTTAAGGGCATAAGCGTTTTCCCCTGTTACGGCAAAGTGATCCCTCACCAACGAGAAAGGCTGAGCAGATAAGCTGACACGATCTGTTCCAGAATCCCAAATATATGCCGGATACTGCGGTAGTATTTCCTCGTCATAGTTGATTGCTGCAAAGCTCACCTGTTCTCCATCAAAATCGAAAATGACCGGGATAATTAAATCCCAATCAATAATCTGTGCGGGGGTGTTTTGGTAAGAGAGTTTCTCAATCACCGTGTCAATCTGATAATCCAGAATGACCACCTCCCAACCAAACTCACCGCCGGTAGCGCGCTCATCCAGCACATAACCGAAAGCCGCCCGGTTATGCGCTTCATCAAACATGGCTGCAACAGGGAACACATCTAACTGTGTGGCTTGTACGCTTGCAGGTAACGGGTAACCTGCGACATCACTCCGTATGGCAACATCATAAATAAACAATTGACGATTTGGTGTTTCTAGCATGGTATCGGATGCGATATAAGCAATATATCGCCCAGAAGCAGAGACGGCAATCTGTTGACTGATGCTGTTGTATGCCGGATTAAGTTCAATATGGATGGTTGCATTGGTTTCTCCAAATGGATTGACCAGATATATCTGACCGTTGTTATAAACCCAGGATGTCCAACTATCCTGTGCTTGAACAACTGAAAGACTTAGAAGCAGTAAAATTACCGCAACAAAGCGTTTAATCACAGTTTGCTCCTTCACTTAAAACTGTTGCCTAAAACTGTTACCCCAATCATACCGCATGGTTTGGGGGTTTACTTTACGTCTTACCTACGCCGTAGGGGAATAGCCGCTTTTTTTTGTGTAAAGCTCTTGCTAGGATAGGCGATGTTTGTATCCTTAAACATAGATAAACAGCTTATGCGTTACTTTGTAGCTTTTATTCTCATTTTATTGTCGATGGGTAGTTATGCTAGCCAGCACTCCCAGGGGAATCCAACACCGATACCGGTGACTCCCATTGTGACATCACAACCAACGGCTGTTCCTATCACGCCGCTTTTTACGTCTACACGAACACCTACGCCATCATTAACTTTTACACCGACGGCATCACCAACGCCGACACTGACCCCTACACCCACACAACCATTATGGACACTGACTCCGGCGCGCCCTGCCAATATTCCGACATTTCAACATGTCCCTGCGTCGTTTTCTGCCAATGATGGGTGGAGTTGTGGGGATTTCCCTTGTGAGGATGATATTGCGGGGTTTCTCCAGCGTATTCAAGTGCCATCAGGATATGTGTTAAGTCATGTTGGACGCTTTCCGGGGCAGCCAATGCAAATCGCTTATGATGCAGATGGCAGACTCTATGGTACAGTCATAACTGATCCGGTAGCACGCACAGGAGCAGTGTATCGTTTGATGGAAAATGGTGAGGCGCAGCAGGTTAGCCCTATTTTTGTCTCACCGGTTGGCTTGGCTTTTCAACCAGGGACAGATGTGCTGTACGTTAGCGGACGTGTGAGCTTAGAACAGGGTGGAGCGATTTGGCGTGTCGAAGAGGATGGTCAAACCAGTGTAGTGGTTGGCGATTTACCCTGTTGCTTTCAGATCATTGATAATCAACCGAATGGCATGGTATTTGGTTCTGATGGCTTGCTTTATATCGGCGTAGGATCGTTGAGCGATCATGCTGAACCGATTAACCCAGCGACTGAGCGCAACCGCGAACTTGTCCCACTAGAAGCGTCGATCTTGCGTATTAATCCACATACAGGAGAAGTTAGTGTATATGCGGAAGGTATCCGTAATCCCTATGATGTGACTTTTGACTCGCAAGGGCAGCTTTATGCAACGGATAATGGGTTGCTATCTGGCGCAGGTGACCGTGTGTTACAGGTGGATTCCGGCGGGCATTATGGATGGCCCTATTGGCGGGGGCGTGGGTGTGAAGAGTGCCCTTTGCCCACCCGTGCTATTGATATTCAACCGGATTGGGTGCGCTTTCCAGATTATACTTTGCCGCGTGGTATTGTTGCCTACACCGGTAACCAGTTCCCGCCCAATGTGTTTGACAGCATTTTTGTGGCTTTATGGCATAACACGCCCAATGCTCAACGGATTGTGCGGATTGACCCTGCAACAGTGCCTACTGATCCAGAATTATTGCGGACGTATGAACCCGAACCCTTTGTTACTGGGTTAATCCGCCCGGTGGATGTGGTTGTTGCACCAGATGGGGGGCTAGTTATAGCGGATTTTGTTTATGGGCATGTTTGGCGGGTGGATTTTGCTGGGTTGGAGGCTGTTGGTCCGCTACCAGCTGGCTTTTCACCAGTTACAGCAGAAGCAACTGAAGCTGTCCAACCGGCTGAGTCATCAATTTTTGTTACGTCCACCCCACGCCCATAATTTGAGATTAAAGTGTGGGATAATCCAGAAACAAAACTTCTAACGCTAGCCGTAGGTTAAGGCTGATTCCAAGCTGACGTTGAAAAGTCTGTGTTGCGCGTATAGCTTTTAATACATCTGCACGGGTGATCTGATAGGCGAATTGTTCTAACGTCGCTTGACGATCAATGTTGCAAACTTTGACCGGGCTGCCTTCAATCATCAGCAGCAAATCACGCCAATACGTTAACCATAAATCAATTAGTGGTATTAAAGCGAGCTTGTCTTTACTGAGGTCATCTGCTATGTGGAAACGTTCAATGCGGTTCGCGCGGATAATCCCGTCCAGAAGGTCAAGTGCTTGGGTGCGCTGCTCTAAAATGGTGGGGTCTTGTGCCGCTTGTATTGCCCAGCCAATCCGCCCCCCGCTAAACCGTCCGAGCAATGTCGCTGTTTCCTCATCGGTATGATAGTGCTGTATTAGGGTATCCCGAATCACAGCCGCTTCTACTGGACGTAGATAGATTGTTTGCACACGGCTGGTTATGGTAGAAAGCAGGTTTTCTGTGGATTCAGCTAATAAGATCAAAATGGCATAGGGTGGGGGTTCTTCTAGTGTTTTGAGCAGGGCATCCTGTGCGCGCGGTTGTGCATGGTCAAAATCTTGAAAGATGGCGATGCGATACCGCCCTTCATAGGGCTTCATGGCGATGCGATTTGCGACAGCACGAATAGACTCAATCTTCAGGGTTCCGGTACGTGGGTCTGTTTCAGAATAGATAATATCTGGGTGATTGCCGGTCATAATGCGTTTGCGGCATCGTTCATCTTGACAGTTAAGCGCAATGGCGAAAGCATGGGCAAGGGTATTCTTACCAATAGAAGATGTGCCAGTAAACAAATAAGCATGACGGATGCGATTATTTTGCATCCCACGTTGAAGATATTCCACTGCCCAATCGTGCCCGTGAATACCCCATGAATTACTCATATCGCTGCTAACACCTGTTTGATCTGATCAACATGTAACCAACCATGATCACCAAAATAACTGACGAGGCTCCCTAATGAGATGATACCACGTTCAGGATGATGCCCGGTGCGTTCCAAATCAGCAGGGGAAAGTGATTCAAGCAACCGTGCTAATCGTAAATGTACACCACGGATAATCGCAAGGGATTCATCGATTTCTGCGTGGGTAGAATCCGCGGTTTTTGCCCAGTCATCTTGTTCAAATGGTTTGAGCATGGGATGATCTTCTAGCAGAATCAGCTTAAAGCGGATGAACAAATTCATTTGTGAATCTGCTAAATGATGGATATTTTGGGCGATTGTCCATTCCCCAGGGATGTAAGGGGTCGTTAGTTGTTCTGCCGTTAAGTGTTGAACTAGTGTTTCTAAAGCATTTGGTAGAGACCGAATGCGTTCGATTGGCTCTTGCATTAAAATGCTCCTGCATGACGAATTGCTTGGATTTGCTCTAGGTGTTCTTCACCATGTTGTGCATAAGAATACAACACGTCATACAGAATCACATCCCCGATTTGGCGATGATGTGCTGGGCGCAACCAATCTGTATCTGGGATATTTTCCATCAGATAAGCCCAGTGATGATGCAATCCAGCTAATAAGGTTAGGCTATCATGCAGCTCAGCTTTGGTTGCTTCTGGAGTGGTTGCCCATAAATCTTGGTCAAAAGGTGGAATATGTGGGTTATCCTCTAAGAGGATACGCTTGAAGCGATAATAAGCGTTCATGTGAGCATCTGCCAGATGATGCACGATCTGGGCGATTGTCCATTCGTGCGGGTCAACTCGTGTGGTCAGTTGCTCTGGAGATAAATCCTGTACAGCTTGTCTTAAACGAGATGGAAATTGACGAATTTTCTTAATGAGTTTTTGGCGTTCTTCTGGTGTTGGCATAAATTGCTCTCATCAGGATATAATTTAAGCGTTTCGACGGAGCTAGATCAGTAACTTAAACCTATCATATCATAATTAGGATGACACATGAGTAAACAATTTTTGATTGAGAATGCTAAAAAAGAAGGTGTTGTTGTCACCGAGAGCGGCTTACAATACCAAGTTGTTGTACAAGGCACAGGTCCTAAACCGGCAGATGCCAATGCAGAAGTAGAAGTACATTATAAAGGGATGCTGATTGATGGAACAGTTTTTGATAGCTCTTATGATCGTGGGGAGACGATTACGTTCTTTTTGAATCAGGTTATTCCTGGATGGACAGAAGGGGTACAACTAATGCCTACTGGCTCCAAATATGTCTTCTATATTCCTTCAGAACTAGGATATGGTGCGCGTGGTGTGCCGGGGGTGATTCCGCCGAATGCGACATTAATTTTTGAAGTTGAATTAATAAAGGTATGGTAATTCATGTTTCCAAAGGATTTTGTTTGGGGCGCGGCAACTGCGTCTTATCAAATTGAAGGGGCAGTCAATGAGGACGGGCGTGTACCGTCTATTTGGGATACATTCAGTGCTACCCCAGGTAATGTTGAAAATGGCGATACTGGCGCAGTTGCTTGTGACCACTACCATCGCTATAAGGAAGACGTTGCCTTGATGAAACAGCTTGGCTTAAAGGCATATCGCTTTTCGATCGCATGGGGGCGAGTATTGAACGGGCAGCAAGTGAACCAACGTGGGTTGGATTTTTATAGCCGCTTAGTGGATGAGTTGTTAGCTGCTCATATTCAACCTTGGGTTACGCTATATCATTGGGATTTACCCCAAAATTTACAAGATGAAGGCGGGTGGACAAACCGCGCCATTGTGGAAAAATTTGCACATTATGCCGATGTTGTCACGCGGGCATTAGGGGATCGGGTTAAGCATTGGATTACGTTTAATGAACCCTGGGTTTTTACCTATTTGGGATATGGCATTGGGTATCATGCGCCGGGAATATCTAGCTTGCCGGCTTATTTAAGCGCAGCACACCACTTTTTGTTATCTCATGCGCGTTCCGTGCCAATTATCCGGGGGAATTCACCGGATTCAAAAGTGGGTGTTACCTTAGATATTTCTCAGCCAGAAGGTGATCCCCGTGCGGTTGCACGTCAACGAGATTTTCATAATCACTGGTTTTTGGACCCAATTTATTTTGGGGAATATCCTCAAGAATTGTTTACTGTTTATCAAGAAATGGGGTATTTACCGGATATTCAAGATGGCGATCTGGAAGCAATACAAGGCAAGCCGGACTTTTTAGGTATCAATTATTATACACGGCAAGTGGTGGAATATGATGAATCTGACCCATTACATTTGACCCGCTGGGTACATCAACCGGAGAGCGAATATACTGAAATGGGTTGGGAAGTTGCGCCGGAAAGCATTTATCGTATGTTGAAGTATATCAACGACCGATATGCTCCTGATGCCATGGTCATCACGGAAAATGGTGCAGCATTTGCCGATGAAGTCAGTGATGATGGACAGGTACATGATCCACGCCGTGTTGCGTTTTATGATGCGTATCTCCGTAATTGTTTGCGGGCGATTCAAGAAGGTGTTCCGTTAAAAGGCTACTTTGCTTGGTCATTGTTAGATAATTTTGAATGGGCATTTGGGTATAGCAAGCGATTTGGCATCATTTATGTGGATTATGAAACACAACAGCGCATCCCGAAGGATAGTGCGAAGTGGTATAGTCAGTTAATTAAACGCAATGGATTTGAATAATGTCAGTAATCCGAACACCAGACGAACGATTTGAGAATTTACCAGGCTATCATTTTGCGCCACATTATCTCACGTTAAATAATGGGTTACGGATGCACTATGTTGATGTTGGGCAGGGGGATAGTGTGTTCCTCTGCCTACATGGCGAACCAACATGGTCATATCTTTATCGCAAGATGATTCCAATTTTAGCGCAGGCTGGGCGGGTTATTGCACCAGATATGATCGGCTTTGGGCGGTCAGATAAATTCACAGAGATGGAAGAATACAGCATTCAGATGCTGTATGACACAATGGGGGAGTTTATTCAGAGGCTAAATTTGACCAATATCACATTGGTGTGCCAGGATTATGGCGGTGTGATTGGGTTGCCATTGGCAGTCACGCTGGATGAACGTTTTGCACGGTTGGTTATTATGAACACAGCTTTGCCCACTGGAGATCGCCCCGTGAGCGAAGGATTTAAGCAATGGCGTGATTTTGTCAGCCGTGTTGGGCGGGAGATGGTTCCTAGCAAATTGATGGAGATCAGTTGTGTCAAAAAGGAACAATTGAATGATGAAATTTTAGCGGCTTATGATGCACCATTCCCTGATGCAAGTTATAAAGCTGCAATTGCGGCATTGCCCTTACTTATTCCAACTGAGATCGATTCGCCTTTTGCTGAAAAAGAACGTCAAACCCGTGAAGCACTGAAGACGTGGCATAAACCTGCTTTAGTGATGTTTTCAGATAGCGATCCGGTTACTATGGGGGGAGACCGCTTTTTCCGCAAGCTGATTCCTACTGCTAAAAATTATCCTGAAATAACAATCCAAAACGCCGGGCACTTTTTACAAGAAGAGAGCGGGGAAGAAATTGCTCACACCATTTTAGAATATCTCTAACAAAAAATGTATAAACTCAGATTAAACAAAAGGATAATCTGATGCGAATTTTTAAAGAGATGGCAATATTAGGATTGGCTTTTTTTGCAGCACTGTATTTGATGTTCCCGTCACTGATCCCAGATTTCCTACCATTGATTGGTTGGATCGATGAAGGGGTTTGTACGTTAATTTTAGCAAACACAGCAAGCTATTATGGAATCAACCTAACAAATCTCTATGGGCGGGCGGGAACACGAGTAGTTAAGCGGCGACAAAAAAAATAAACACCAATAGGTGCGTTTTTATAGATTAGGATAACGGACAAAATAGACACATACCCATATTATTAATGATTAGGTTTTTGGCGAATCGTTATTTGATGAGTTGTTTTGTTGATGCTGTTGGGCGATGAATTCGCGGGCTTCCTCAAGATTATCTGTCATATGCAGGAAACGATTGGAATCCCGCCAATAGGTGCGGTTGATGACATTGACTAAGGCACGTACAACGGTGTTCCCTCCTGCTACCACAATCACGTCCACAACAGTATGAAACTGCTGCAACAATTGGTGCGCATTAGCAACCGATTGAGGCGGGATGATGATATTGTGTGGAATATTGAGGATCACACCAATTGGATGGGTTGATTCTTTTTCAATCAATTGTTGTGTAACGGATTGTGTCTTAAAAAAATCTTCCCAAGACCATAGTTCCGGGAAATCATATCGGATGATATGGTTATCTTCCCATGTGATGCGTATATTCAAGTGTCCTCCATATTTTTGCTTTGGTTAATAAACCTCATACAGCAGCCATTATATTTGTAAATCGTTTAAATTACAATTGAATTTGGTTTAAGTGGGACAAATGTCCCTGTGTGATTTGTGTTAACTAATTAATCTTCACCCAAAAAATAATATTCTAGGATGCGGCGGGTGATTGGTGCGGCATGAGCGGAACCATCTCCAGAGTTTTCTATGATGACAACAACAACGATTTCTGGGTTTTCACGCGGGGCATAGCCAACAAACCAAGCATGAGGTTTTGGATTAGGTGGGTTTTGTGCGGTGCCTGTTTTACCGCATACACCAATGTCTTCCATCAGTGGAGAATTGCGAAAAACAAATTCAGCTGTTCCAGAGCGGTCTGTTGTGACAGCACACAAACCACTGCGGATATAATCCAGGATGTCGGTTGATACATCCAGAGTTGTTAGCACTTCTGGTTGCATGTGATAGTCCATTTCGCCTAGCAACCCAGTACTTAGTACAAGCTGCGGGCGATAACGCACACCATTATTAGCAACGATGGCATAGGCTTCTGCCATTTGCAGCGGAGAAACTTCTACCATCCCCTGACCAATTGCCATATTGACCGCATCTGAATATGACCAAGGTTCAGGATGCCAATTAATTTTGGTATCTGGCGTGCCAATGAAGCCCGTACTGGTTTCAATATCACGCAGCCCTGGGTCTACCCCTAAGCCCATCATATTGGCGTATGTCGGTAATAAATATGGGTCACGATTATCCAGACGATAACCCGCCTCATAAAAACAGGTATTACAACTATGTGTTAATGCCCCCGCTAAATTTAGTCGTCCATGCCCACCTGCTAACCAATCTACGCGGGGAATATCACGGTTCCAAACGCCAGTGGAGAAATAAGTTTCATCCATTGTGTATTCTCCGCTAGCAAGGGCGGCGATTGCGGTGATCGTTTTCATAATGGAGCCGGAGGGATAACGCCCTTGTGCGGCACGATTTAATTGCGGGCGGCGTGGATCATTAATGACCTGCTCAATAATTTGCTGTGCTTGCTCTTGCCCCATAACTGGGAAAGGGATAAAAGCATTGGCATTATAGGTTGGATAGCTGACCATTGCTAAAATTTCACCAGTGTTGACATTCATCACCACGGCTGCGCCACCATCCCCAAACGCCCCCTCACTAGCCACGAATGCTTCACTAAGGACACCAGTGACAAACCGTTGTAAATCTAAATCAATAGTGAGGTAAACACTTTGACTTGGTTGAATGGGGGTTTCACCTAATAAGCGTAAGGGTTCACCATTGGGGCGAACAATAGATAAGCGCATTCCCGGTGTGCCGCGTAATGTTTCATCCCAGCCGCGTTCTATACCGCTACGACCTAGGATCGAATCCTGCCGGAATCCAGCGGCTTCTACTTGTGGAATCTCGTCGGCTTCTGGGTAACCCACCGTGCCGATGACATGCGGCAGTAGATCACCATAGATATAACGACGGGTACGAATAGCATCAAACTGGGCGTTGCAAATCTCTACAAGTGCGCTTTCCCATACATCAAACACATTTCCTTCAATTAAGCCAATTTCCGCCAGCCAATCTGGATTGTTTCGGTTCAAGCGATTCTGTACTTCTTCTGCAGGGATTTCTAAAACTTGCGCTAAGGTGTTGATGCACAGGTCTAAATCCTCAATTTGATTTTCAATAACCAATATTTTGACCATGCGTCCGTTCATATCTGCCAAGATTTCGCCATTGCGGTCATAAATATTGCCACGGAGCGGCGGGAACGATTCGAGGCGGAGCAGCCCGCCTTCTGCCATTTGGCGGAAAATATCACCAGGTGACCAGGCGATACGCCAGGCTTCACCATCTAATACCAGTCGAATTTCTCGGTTTTGATCAGTAAATGTACCGATACTATTGGTATGGAATGTTACATCATAAACAAAGATCATAATGCGGTTACCCTCTCGTGCTTGGGCACGCAGGGCAAATTCTAGGCTTTGTAAGCGCATGGTTTCATGGCTAGATTGATATAAAGCGGCGAACGAATCATAAGGAGTTGCTTGCTGACTGGATTCGCTCAACAGCGCGTACATGGCTTCCCATTCAGCTTGTTGCCAGTGATACAAAAATGCCGTTACAACGGCTTCAGCATCGTACATGTTATTATAACTAGGCGTGATGGTTGGGATGCGCGTAGGGAGTTGTGCATGAAGTGGTTCGGTTTCTTGTGGCGCACAGCCAACCAGGCATAATATAAGACCGATGACTAGCAACCAGCGTTTCACGGATGATTTATCCTCACAATATAGCACTCGATGCTCATTATACGAGTTGTATGCGGAATCAGCCAGCCACATATATAATATCAAAAATACAATATTAAGGAGTAAAGCGGAATGACTGATCAAATTGAAATTGTGGCGGTCGATAGCTTAGTTGCCAATGAATTTGAGGTGCAGCTTAATGGGGAAGCAATAACGGGGATTTTTCGAGTTGATGGCTTAACAACGTTTAAGTTAGATCAAAATGGTGAACGTGTTCATGAGCCGGTCACATTGGTGAAAATGGTACAGCGAGATGGAAACACCGCCATCAATAAGTGGCTGCGGGAAACGATGGCATATGGCAGTGATAAACCGCGTCGTCATTTAACGATTGTTGCTATTGATGATGGCGTGGAAACTCGCCGTTGGACACTGCGTGATGCTTGGATCCAGCAAGTTTGTTATTCTGCGTTTGATACCGCATCAACAGAAATGGTTGAGGAAATCCTCACGATTTATTATGAAAGTATTGAAGAAACCTGGTCAGCGACCCCGAATCTGGAATAAACGATGACGATTCGATGGGGGATTATGGCGACGGGGTGGATTGCAGAAGCTTTTGCTGAAGGATTGCAATATGTCACCGATTCACAATTGATTGCGGTTGGGTCACGCTCACAACGTTCTGCTGATGATTTTGCGGCGCGGTTTCATATCCCAAATAGACATGCCTCTTATGAGGCTTTGGCAAACGATCCTGACGTAGATGTGGTTTATATTGCCACACCACACGGGATGCATTATGAAAACATGCTGATGTGCCTGAATGCTGGTAAGCATGTGCTGTGTGAGAAAGCGTTTACACTAAATGCACGGCAAGCAGCGGAAGTGATCGCCCTGGCAAGAGCGAAAAAACTGTTTTTGATGGAAGCGATGTGGACACGCTTTTTGCCGGCTGTGGTTGAATTACAACGTATTTTGTTATCTGGTGTGATTGGGGAAGTCCGTGCTTTCCAGGCTGATTTTAGTTTTCCGCCGCGTTTTGACCCAAAAAGCCGTTTGTTTGATCCAGCTTTAGGGGGCGGCTCGTTGTTGGATTTAGGGGTTTATCCGGTATCCTTTACCTCAATGTTATTTGGTGAGCCGGAACGGATTGTTTCCGCGGCGCATTTGGGAATAACAGGGGTTGATATGCAAATGGGGGCGGTGATGATATACCCTGATGGCAAGCTGGCGATGGCTTTTTCTAGTTTGGAGTGTAATGGGGCGAATCGTGCTGCTATCCAAGGGCGGCTAGGGCGGATTGAGATTGCGCGGGAGTTCTTCCATCCAGAGCAATTCAGCGTGATTTTACAAGATGGCAGCCGGGAAGATTATACATTCCCAATTGAGGGGAATGGGTATCGTTATGAAGCGCAAGAAGTCGTTGAGCGTTTGCTAGCGGGTGAGTTAGAAAGCCCAGTGATGCCTTTAGATGAGACCTTGGCAATTATGCGGATGATGGATACCATGCGGGCACAATGGGGTATGGTATACCCCAACGTGGATTGATATTGACACACAGTTTCCTGTATGTTAACATGAGTTCAAATAAAAATAACAATTTTTCGAAAATCATTTTTAACAACTGGTTGTTGCCAGTGCGCTCCGGCTGGGTCCTGCGCGGCAGGACCTCCGAACCGTGTCAGGACCGGAAGGTAGCAGCACTAAGGAGTATATCCTGGGTGCCGCAGGGTCACCTGGCTTGAGCACACTGGCAACAACTTTTTTGTCGTTTATTACCCCACTGGTGATTATGTCTGAATTGGACGACACCACCCCAACATATCCCATACCAAAGCCAAAACAAGATAACCTGCGCCGCTTTTGGTTGATAGTGATAGTGGTGTTATTGGTTACTTTACCACTAACTGCTGGCTTGTTGATCCACGAGTTTCAAAAATCAGACCCCATCATAGAGCAACCGATTTTAGTAACATTGTTGATTGATGGGGTAACTTACCCTGTTTCCACCATGGCAGATACAGTTGCTGATTTGTTACAAGAGCAAGCCATTGTATTACAGGAAAACGATTTGTTACGTACAGATGTCAATGCGCCCCTGACGGATGGCATGATCGTGCAGATTGATCGAGCGCGTCCAGTTAACATCACTGTGGATGATGAAACGACAGTGATATTAACCACACATGAAAACCCATATGATGTGTTACGTTTGGCGGGGGTTTCCCTTAACCCTGATGATCGGATTTATGTGGATGGGTTGGAAATTGCACCAGGGGATTTGCTGGCATATCCGTTGCCCGTTTCAGAAATTGTGATTTGGCGGGCGATTCCTGTTCAAATTCTAGATGGTGATGTGATATTACAGATTAACGCTATTGGGGAAACCGTTGGAGATGCCTTGTATGAAGCAGGTATCACAATCTATTTAGCAGATCGTGTTACCCCGGAGGTAAGTGCTCGTTTGACACCTAACATGCAGATTGTCATTGAACGCGCTAAACCGATTAGTATTGTGGTAGATGGCGAACGGACAGAAACACGAGTTTCAGCAGAAACAGTGGGGGCAGCAATTGCAGAAGCTCAGATACCCCTGACAGGCTTAGATTACACAATTCCATCTGAAGATACTGCCATTTTGCCGGGAATGTTGATTCAAGTTATTCGTGTGACGGAAGAAATCATCACCGAGCAAGACATCATCCCGTTTGAGACGGTGTATCAAGCGGATGCATCAATGAATTTAGATACACGGGCGGTATTGCAAGCTGGGCAGAACGGAATCATTGAGCGGTCAATCCGCGTACGTTATGAAAATGGTGTGGAAATTAGCCGAGAGCCAGCTGGTGAGCAAGTTGTACAGGAGCGGCGTGATCAGATCATTGCCTATGGTACGAATGTCGTGATCCGCACACTCCAAACGCCTGATGGCACAATTGAATATTGGCGACATTTGCGCATGTATGCTACCAGTTATTATCCGGCGGAATTAGGCGGTGATAACATTACCGCCATTGGTGAAACCCTTCGTAAAGGGATTGTTGGTATCAATCCACGGATTATTCCTTATCGCACAATGATGTATGTCCCCGGATACGGTGTTGGTATGGCTGCTGATACAGGTGGTCCACGCACTTTTTCCTATTGGGTAGATTTGGGATATTCTGATGAAGACTGGGTGAGTTGGTCTCGTTGGGTGGATGTTTATCTGTTAACACCAGTTCCAGAGACAATTAACTATTTGTTACCGCAAGAAGAACGCGGGGGTCCCGTTTCCCCATAACATCAAAACTTGTTACCCAATCATTGGTGATGTAAGCCGCTTTGCCGTATAATGCAGTTGTTTCACGCTGTCATGATACAGGCTGTAATGAATGACGACTGATGATCTGATCGGCAAGACGCTAGGTGGATACGAAATTTTAGACCGCATTGGACAAGGCGGTATGGCAACGGTTTATCGTGCCCGTCAAACATCCATGAATCGCATTGTGGCATTAAAAGTGCTACCACGGCATTTCATGCGGGATGATACGTATATCCAGCGATTTGAGCGAGAAGTTAAAATTGTCTCCCAATTAGAACACCGGAATATTGTTCCCGTGCATGATTATGGACAATATGACGGGCAGCCTTATATTGCTATGCGGTATATGCCGGCTGGTTCAGTGGACGATTTGCTTAAGCAAGGGGTGCTATCACCGGAAAAAATTTTGAGTATCATCCAGCAAATTGCCCCCGCTTTAGATTATGCTCATAGTAAAAATGTGCTGCACCGAGATTTAAAGCCCAGTAATATTTTGATGGATGATGATGGCGGGGCATATATTACAGATTTTGGTATTGCGCGGATTGTCGGTTCTGAAGGACAAGGTTACACCATCACAACGCAAGGGGTCGTGGGTACACCAAGTTATATGAGTCCTGAACAGGCACAAGGCAAAGATTTGGATGGACGGAGTGACATTTATTCACTTGGTGTGATGCTGTTTGAGATGGCAACAGGTCGTCGCCCATTTCAAAATGATACTCCCTATGGGATTGCAGTTATGCAAGTGACAGCAGCCCCACCTCTGCCGCGCTCACTTAACCCCAATATTTCCGCCGCGTTGGAACAGGTTATCATCAAAGCACTAAAGAAAAACCCTGATGATCGTTACCAAACGGCGACGGAACTAGCACAAGACCTAGAAACGGCTATTTTGCACCCAGATAAACTGCATGATACCCAACCACGCGCATTGCAAATTAACCCTGCTTTACAGCAAACGCAACCAGCATTTATAGAAAAAAAGACAACGCCATCTTCTGGTACCGGAGCACCATCACCAGCACCCGTGCCTGCCGTTAGAACACCACCCCCATCCTATGCGGGTCGTCCCATCAGTCAACATTTGCCACCACCTGGTTTTCGTTCACGAGTGCGCAATATACGCCGTTCCAACCCAGGCAATTGGTGGATCGGCATCATTGTTGGGGGATTGATTGGATGTGCGTTGTTGATGGGTATTGTGTTGGCTTTGGCGATGTTGGCTAGCACATTGATTTCTAGTGATGACCCACCACCGACCGCTCAACGCGGTGGGCAACTTGCTACACCCGCTTCTGCTACTAGCACGGTTATATCCAGCAGTATTTTAACAGCACAAGCAGCTGCGCGCGTATCTCCTACCCAGATTATGCCGATTGATGTAGAACCATCTGCGACCTTTGAGGCGGATTTTGTGCCATCACAGATTGTTTATTTTGCCTATCGTAATGATAAATATGATATTTATTTATATGATATGCTCACCGGTGTAGAAGTGCCGTTAACGGATGATGACAGCAGTAGTTCATACCCGATGGTTTCACCAGATGGCACAAAAATGTTGTTTCAGTCCAACCGTGACGGTGATTTTGATATTTATATTATGGATTTGGCTTCGCGGGAGGTTACACAACTAACGGATAATACAGTTTCTGACCGCACAGCGGCGTGGTCTCCGGATGGGCAATGGATTGTTTATTCATCGGATACACGTGGGGATGGCAATCATGATATTTACCGTATTCCTGCCATTGGGGGAGAGCCAGAGCTGATCTTCAGTAATGGGCAGCGGAATGGGCATCCTCGCATCAGCCCGGATGGACGCTCGATGGTTTTTACGAGTGGGGACAGCAATAACGCTTCATCTTGGGAGATTATTCGCATGGATTTATCGACCGGAGAGACTTTACAACTCACCGCCAACGATACGCGCGATGCCTCACCATCTTTTACGCCAGATGGGCAGCGCATTATTTATAACCCTTATGGTGACGGACTTTCTGCTATTGCAACGATTGACCTAAATGGCAGTGAATCCCCTCAGATTTTATATGATGGGGAAGGGTATGAGTGGGGTATGAATTATAGTGCAGATGGCAAGTGGTTGATCTTTAACTCAGAAATTGAGGATGTTTCTTATATTTTTGTGATGCGGGCAGATGGCACGGGGGTGCGCAAAATTGAAGGGATTGATGGGTTTTATCCGTCATGGGTGCAGCGACGCTAGCTCAAATCCTTTCAGATACGCTCCGACAAGACCTAAGAGATGGCGTTTATTTGTGTGGAGAGCGTCTTGCAGAAAGTGTGCTTGCACGCCAATATAACGTTAGTCAAAATACAGCCCGTGATGCGCTCAAATTATTAGAAGCAGAAGGTTGGGTTATCAAACATGCTCGGCGTGGCGTATATGTGCGCCAGTTTTCTAATGCTGAAGCAGAAGAGTTATATACCTTGCGTGCCACGCTGGAAAATCTGGTGTTAAATTGGGCGATGCAAGCCATGAATGAGCAAAATCAAGCGCAATTAGCACAGATTATCGCCCAAGCGCGTATTCAGGCTAACAGCGAAAATGATAATGGTGTATGGGATGCCATCAATACATTTCATGAGACACTTCTGCGTATTGCAGATCACCCGATGACGCTGGGTATTTTACAACCAATTCTCAATCAATGTCGATTATTGATGAATTTGCGCCAACGATATGACCCGGCTGACGAAACCGTTTATGCCATGACACTAACATTATATGGCAATCTGATTACACATATTCGATACCATGATCATCTGGCAGCACAAAACACATTATATGCCATTATTATGTCCGAGCGTGAGCAAGTGCTTACAATGTTGGATTTAATATAATAGCTAAGCTAACTAATAAAGTCTTTTAGAACTTGGAAATCATGTTTAAGGGTTGTTTTCTGATCTGCACGATATAACGCCACTGCTGGATGAAACAACGGCACAACATATACTTCTCCATACTCAGCTTGTGCTTTAATTTTTCGTCCATGTAATTGGCTAATTTTGTCATTTTGTTCTGGTGCATCAAATAGTTTTAGAATAAACTCCATTGAAAAACGTCCTAACGTTGCGATGACTCTGGGTTGAATAATGTTGATTTGCCGGACGAGAAACGGAGAATAGAGTTTAATTTCTTCGCGAGATGGATCACGGTTGTCCGGCGGGCGATCTTTGACAATATTGGTGACATAAACATCTTCTCGTTTGAGGTTGATGGAAGTCAAGAGTTCATCTAAAACACGCCCGGATGCGCCACAAAAAGGACGACCCTGCTCTGCTTCATTTTTGCCTGGGGCTTCGCCAATAAACATAATATCTGCGTCATGATTTCCCTGACCTAACACTGGAAAATAGTTGTTCCTGACACGGAATTCATATAGTGGTGATTCTTTTAAGTTAATGACTTCATCCCGAATCTGTTTTAGTAATTCGGTTTTTTCTGTTAATTGCATGATGCTGATCCTTTTTTCGTTCTAGTCTAGCTCAATATCTAGCCCAGCACTATCTTGTGTGAAGATATATTGACTATCAATAGAGGGTTCGTCTGGTGCTGGTTGTAGCCGTTGATAACTGCCATCAGGCTGTTGAATCCACACTAATGTATTGTTTTTAAGGTCAGTCGCTAAAATTCGTCTAATCCGTCGTTGTAAACGTGGATCAATAATTGGAAATACTGTTTCAACACGGTTGTAAAGATTGCGCCGCATCAAATCTGCACTACCAATATAAATGCGTTGGTCTGGTGGGGCATTATGAAAATAATAGATACGGGAATGTTCTAAAAAACGCCCCACAATACTACGAACACGGATGTTTTCACTGATGCCGGGTAATCCAGCGCGTAAACAGCATAGCCCACGCACAATGAGGTCAATTTGTACGCCAGCTTGTGAAGCTTGGTAGAGCTTCTGGATCATGACATCTTCCTCTAGTTGGTTCATTTTAAAGATCAACCGAGCATATTCCCCGTTTTGGGCGTGTTCGATTTCATTGTCGATGAGGTCAATTAAGGCGGATTGTAAAAATTCCGGCGCGACCAGCAATTGATGATAAGATGTTGAGGGCGCATAACCGGTTAACCGATTGAACAACCGAGTTGCGTCTTCAGCAATTTCGGGGTTCGCTGTGAATAATCCGAGGTCTGTATAAAGGCGGGCAGTGCTGGCATTATAGTTACCTGTTCCAAGATGCACATATCGTCTTAGGCGATCTCCTTCTTTACGGACAACAAGCGCAATTTTGGCATGGGTTTTTACTGCAAGTTTTTCCACACCATAAGTGACATGAACACCTTGATGTTCTAGTTGACGTGCCCATTCTAGGTTGTTTTCTTCATCAAATCTTGCTTTTAGTTCGACCAAAACCGCTACTTGTTTATTGTTTTCACGTGCTTCCATCAGGGATTGTACCACTGGTGAGTTTTTACCAACACGATACAGTGTGGCTTTGATTGCCAGTACTTTAGGATCACGTGCGGCTTGCTGAAAAAACTCTTCTACTGGTTTGAACGAATCATAGGGGTGATGAATAAGTAAATCGTGTTCTCGAATTTGGGCAAAAATATCTGTGCCTGGTGCAAAAACTTCCGGTATTTTGGGAACGTGTGTAGGGTATTTAAGCTCAGGGTGGTCAATGGCAGCAAGTTCAAATAGGCTTGATGTACCTAATGCGCCTTGTACTTTATACACATCACGGTTCGGGTCAATATCAAGTTCGTAAATTAGCCGATTTAACATTCGTGTGCTGATGTTTTCCGGTACACTCATCCTCACAATAAAGCCAAAGCGACGCTCTTTGAGGCTGGCTTCAATAACAGTGCTAATATCTAATAATTCCTCATCACGTTCATGCTCATAGTCAATGTCAGCATTGCGTGTTACCCGGAAGGGATAATGCTCCACAATTTCCATCCCAGGAAAAAGCAAATCTAGATTACTGGCGATCAGGTCTTCAATCCAAATATAATGATCTTTGGCATCGTGACGATGGGCATAACGCTGCATCACCTGACCTAAATCAATAAGACGTGGCAGGGAAGGGGGCACTTTGATGCGGACAAAATCTAATGTTTCATCAGTATGTTGGTGTCGAACATACACCCCTAGATTCAAACTCAAATTGGAGATAAATGGAAACGGGCGGGCATGGTCTGCGGCTAGGGGAGTTAGCACAGGGAACACTTCTTCATAAAAATAATGCCGTAAAGCCTGTTGCTGTGCTTGTGTTAGCTCATGATTATGTTTGATAAAAATGCCATGCTGCTCTAGTTCGGCGAGCAATTCGCGCATTGTTTGCCGTTGATCTTGCATTAATGCGCTCACTTCTTGACGAATTGCTGCCAATAATTGACTCGGCGTATAGCCATCTGGGCGTGTGCTGGTGATGCCTAATTGTACCTTTTGAATATATCCCCCAACCCGTACCATAAAAAATTCATCAAGATTGTTACCAACAATCGCTATGAACTTAATACGTTCTAACAGGGGGATATCGCGTTCTTGAGCAAGAGCTAATACACGGCGGTTAAAATCCAGATTGCTTAATTCTCGATTGGTAAAATTCTGTGGATTAAGCTCTGGTAGGTCTGGCATAATATGTCCTTATTGGTGTTATCATTTGTTCTAGCAAATTCTAAAGAATTTTGGAATTTGCCGCAAGAAAAGCGTTAATATATGTGACATTGAGTCAGCATTTAAGGATTCAACGAGCCGATGAGATCAAGGTTCCCATTAAATGGTCCATAGGCAGTACCATCAACGAGCAAAACAAAGACTTGCCCAGCATTCAAGTCAAGAAACAATGTACCGCCGTCAAATCGTTGAATATTGACATCAATATCAGCGGCGGGCTGTAAGCCGTACCCAACAGCCTCTTGTATTTCTGGGAATGTTGCCCACACCGCTGCAAAGACTTCTTCTGGTGGGAAGAAGCCAGCTGGGACATTAACACCGGCTGCCGAAAATTCAAGAGCAGGATCAGTGATATACCAATAGTCTTCTTGAGAGATTGCCCAAATTTCATTCGTTTCGATTCGGTGATACATCACGCCGCGTTCAAAAACTTGAATACGTCCACGAAATCCAAAACTTTCTTGAATTGGACAGCGCATAGCGTTAACAGCTGCTGATACTTGTCTCCAATCATCACCAAAAACCGGCGCAACTTCAATACCACAAACCAACCGAACAGCTGGCAATGGTGTTGGCTCAATCACAAAATCACGCGGGTCAAGAATTTCATTTGCTAACGGGTCTTGCACTTCACCAATAAACACGCCAATGTATGGCGTGGGTGTAGGTGTGATAGTGGGCGCAGTATAAGTTGGCACACGCGCAACAGCTTGCTGCGTCATTTGCATTTCTGCTTCACTTGGTGTGTTGGTTGGTGCTACGGTGGCTAGCCGTTTGATGATAACGATTGGCGAGTCTGTGGGCGTGGTTTGCGCTGTACCTGTGCCGCAAGCTGCCAAGATCATGATAATCATCAAACCAATGTAAACCAGGTTAAACTCACTCTTTTTGAGAGATAAGGGAGGTTTGTGTGTATGGCGTGACTTTGGGCTGGCTACACTATTGCTGAGCATCACATATCACCTCGTATGTCAATACATTTTCAAATTCACCGGTCGTTTGAATGCGATAGAGACCAAAGCGGACATGAGTAATGTCTGTGGCATTTACCACATAAATATCGCGTATTTGTTCTCCTGCCTGCCAGGTTGTTAGCGGTCGCCAACCGTAAACGGGCGCGTATTGATCGCCTTGACCAACAAGATTCCCCTCTGCGTCTAACCCATGTACAAATACACTAAAATCCTCTTGTGGGGCTTCATGTGTTTGCCACAGCACATCTAAAATGGCAGAATCCTCTTGGCAAGTCAGTGTCATGGATGCGGCACGAATACCTTCAGCCACATCATCGATGATGGTGGGAGTTGTGTTGATCTGGACGATAAACGGGGCAACTGCCTGAAGATAAACAGGGCTGTTTAACCTAGCCTCCCACCAACTAATTGGCTGATTATATAGAGTATATTCCGGCGTGAGGATACCAGAATGATGTTCGCCTTTGTGGTCAACAAGTTGAATATGTTGTAACCGATTGAGAAATAATTGCCCGATAGACGCAGCAAAATACCGTGGTCCCCAGGCAAGCATCACAGTTGAATTTTGTGGAGCAGATTCCAGTAATTCGATTGTTTCAATACCTGTACGATCATGCGTGAGGTCATATAAAAATTCACGATTGTGAATGAACAACCCGCTAACCGTCGCAAGAATAATCATCGGCAACACATAGCGCGCTTGTGATATACGGCTGTTTAATAGCGCATCTGCTAAAAACAGCCAACCAAATGCTAATGCTAATGTGATGAGTAAAATTAACGCGGAAAGCACATCACGATAAGCGATAACATGAAATCCATATGCTGCCATACCTATTAGGCTAAACGTGATTCCAGCGCGTCGGTGATGACGAATTCCAATGCCTAAACCAATTATGCCAAGTAACAACCCCGGTAGAGTTAAATCATATACGAGGACACGATTCACCAACTTGAAATTTGCTAAAAGAGCATCCCATGAATGAGCAGGACCGATGAAACGAGAGGCTTCCTTTCCAATAAACTCCGTCCATAATCCGTTAAGCGTGCCAGGCTCACCATAGACCCAATCTGCACCAGCTTGTGCCCTTAGATATAAATACGCATATTGACTAAATCCAATTACCCCAAGTAATAGACTAATGACGAGTATACGTGGTAATTTGTGCCGATTTTGAATAAAAGCCGGATATGTAGCATATAATAAAGCCGGAATCATCATCACAGTTGCGCGATGATGGGCAACCGCAATGCCACCAAGTAATGCCAGCCAATAGATGCGGCGTTCATCCGGTGTATTCCATAATGCAAGTAGTATTAAGCCAACTTGTAGCATTAAGCCAAATGTGTAAATTTCTGCAATACTGAAGTGAATCCACATCGTCCGCGTGAGGGCAAACACCATGATTAACCCAACCGCTAGCGTCAAGCGTCTGGTGATGCGCCATGCTAGCCAATAGATCAAACCCAGGGTGATATATCCCCAAAGCATTGAGACCAATGCCGGTGCAACGACGGGGCTAATACCAAGTGCCGTCATGACATCGGTTAATATGTTGCCAGTGATAACATACAATGGATAACCGGTAGCATGAAGCGTTCCCCAAACATTCAGAACAATCTGCGTTTCCCCAACGTCAATCATAAAATAATGACTAGAGCCGTTTGGGATGGTTTGCAATGTATGCAAAAAAGCTAAGGCTAATGCCAAACTTGCAAGAATAAAAAAAATCACTTGAGAACGTTTTATGTCTGTCATGTGGCAAGCTTACCACATTCACCAGACATTTAGGAAGATGTTCTAAAATCACAACGACTGTTTATAAATTACCTAGATAGGAAGCATCATTATGCCAGAAATTGGTGAGATTGCACCGGATTTTGAATTACTAAACCAGGATGGTAAAAAGGTAAAATTAAGTGACTTTCGTGGGAAGAAGGTGGTTTTATTTGCTTATCCTAAAGCGGGCACAAGTGGCTGTACAACACAAGCGTGTGGTTTTAGAGATCAATTCCCACAGATCAGTGAAACAAATGCCGTTGTGTTAGGCATTAGCCCAGATGAACCGGCTGCACTCAAAAAATGGAAAGAAGCGGAAAATTTGCCATATGATTTGCTTTCTGATCCTGAACATCAGGTTTTGGAAGCGTGGGGAGCATGGGGAGAAAAATCCATGTATGGTAAAAAATATTTTGGCGTAATCCGTTCACATTGGGTGATTGACGAGGAAGGTAAAATTGTCGATGTCCAAATCAAAATTAGCCCCAAAGATAGCGTCGCTAAAGCGGTTAAAGCGTTAGGATAATTAAGGATTGTTAAAGAAGATGAAACAAAGCGCATCTTTTCAACGTAGAATGGGTTTTAAGAGGTGACTATCGTTCAAGAAAATATCCGGTAACAACCATTATTTAAAAAATGATTGCCGGTAAAGAGGTTTTGATGATCCGTCAGCAGCGCATTAAAAACACAATTTACATTCTTGCTTTTGTTTTGTTAGTGTTACTTATGATGCTGCTGGCGGCACAAGTTGATGATATTGCGGCGGCAGTTATGCAACAAGCTGATACGCATGTTGATGAGCGTGTCAATTGGTGCTACAGTGCCTGCACATTCATCCGCTGAATGGGGTGGGTTAGTACCTGCTCAAACCTTATCGTCTTAGTGTTTCTGGCAGGGTAAATGTCCCATCTGCTTGTGGATGTAATTCCACCACTGCCATAACAGACTCAACCGGTAATGCGCTATAAAGATGTGGGAACAATTCTCCATCGTCATGATCCGCTGGAATGGTTGGGTCTGCTGGCTCTTTTCGTATATCAAGCCGCGATGGTTCAACACATAAAATAATCAGATCGTCCTGCCCGGTATAAATCGCATTTGCAACTCGCACAATTTGATTCAGATATGAAAAATGAATAAATCCTTGTGTTGTTAATGATGGGGTTGTGTAGCTTCCCTGTTGTTGGGCGTGTTGCCATGCTTGTTTGGTTGTGATGTGATAAATCATCTTGCGATACCATCTCCTGGCTGACATACTGTACAAAGTGTCCTCATGAAGTTGACCATGAATCCAAATTTTGTCTTTCATCACGCCTTCAAAATGAAAGCCTAATCGCTTTGGAATAGCACGGCTACGGCGGTTGTCTGCTGCACAGCGAATAAATACCCTAGATAACCCTAATACATGCAAACTATAGTGTGTTAACATGCGGGTTGCGCGGGTCATTAAACCGTGTCCTTGGGCTGATTCGGCTAACCAGTAGCCAATTTCTGCATGACGATAACGCCAATCCAAATATACTAACCCAATTTTGCCGACAATCTGCTCATGATAATAAATAATCATATCAAAGCCACGACGGCGAAATTGTTTATCTTGTGACGCTTCAATGAGATTCTGCATGTCATTTAGCGAACAAATTGTATCGGGCCAATTTTGGTAACGCCTGAGATATGCACGGTCACGCTCTACAATCTCAAATAAAGCAATCGCATGATGGCTTTGTATGGGGTGCAGTTCAAAATCAGAAGCATAAAAAACCGGTAAATCGTCTAACATGAGTTGGTAAAACGCTCCCAATTCAGTCCAATAATTTGATCCCCAACAGCAAAACGTAGTGTGCCATCAGTCCCTAAATCGTACCACATGCTTGTTTGATCTGTACCATATAATTGTGTAAACCCACAAAAACCACCGCTCTCTCGTGCGACAATAAAATGCCCATGAGTGCTAGCTATAATTAAACGGTGATCGTTATCATGAGCAAGGCTAACTTGCCCGCTGAGTGTTTGAGGTAACTGTGCTTGCCAGCTTAATTGACCTGATTCGTAGGCATAAAGCGTTGATTTATCCACTAAATATAACCGTCCATCCGTTAACATCACTGCACCAGATGTTTTTCCACCAGGTGGCGCGCCAATGAGCAAGACAGACCACTCACCTGCTGGGTTTATTTGCCATAACCCTCCTTGTGTATAAGCGATTAAGCCACCATCAGGATGTGCAGCAAGATGAACCCCATCGGCTAACTCAGCTTGATCAAGTAGTTGTCCTTCTGATGAGAATGTCCATAACGCGCCATGGATGACCAGACCAATTAAATTTTGACTCGCAACACCATACGTAAAAGGTGGCACATCCGGCGTTTGCCAAAGTATGGTGCGTCCATCTGTTGAAACGGCGGTTAATGTGTTATCAGATGTGTGATATAACCGTGCATTCTTAAGATCAATTGGTGCAGAATCCGGCATGAAGCCCTCAAGCTGCCACGCTTCTAAGAAGTTTCCATTTTCTACATCAACTTGTACCACCCGCCCATCTATAAACGTGACATAGGTACGGGCTTCATAACCATGTAGACTAACTGCTGTAGTGGATAGCCCAACACGCCATAAAACGCGACCATCTGATGTAATACGGCGTAGGCGATCCCCATCAATGACGATGAGGCTATTGTCATTTAAGACCAACGGAGGCGGATTTTGAACAGCATGACTGAGTGTTGTGTGCCATTCGTAACCACGGCTTAACCGTGCTTGCATATTGGTGATGATCTGCATTGGTCTACGCCACCCTAAAAGTTCTGGGTCTGTTCGGGTGTAGCCTGGTCCGGGGTTATCGCCAGGGTTAGGGTTACTAGGGGAATAAACACGTATCTCAAAATGAAGATGAGGGGCGGGGCGTGCGTCGCCAATCACACCAATAACCTCTCCAGCATTTACGCAGCTTAAGCGTGGTGGAAAGCGCACTGTCTCAGTTTGCTCAAGGTGTCCATATTGTGTGTAAAGAAAACCACCATCATCTAACGTATGCCGGATGATGATGACCCCACCATCCACACCCCAAGCGGATGGCGAGCTGTAAACAACTAATCCCCGCGCTGCTGCACGTACAGGCTGCCCCAAGCTAGAGCCACGCCCGCCAAACCAATCCTCGCCAGTATGAAAACGTCCCTGATGCCGAGGGCTACTAGTGGCGAAGTTCTGCACTAATTGAAAGATATTGGTATCGATTGGATAGCTGATGGTATCTAACACGCCACACTGATCTTGTGCCATTGTTGTTATAGTAAAGCATAGTGTAAAAAGTAGGATCAGGGCAGGTAATCGCAACATTTTGTTATTTTCCTTAGTATCTTGGTGTTGACCAAAAATTTCTATCATATAATAAGTAAGTGTAGGTTTATGTACAGGAGGCAATATGTTTAAAAGTTTTTCCAACGGTTGGCAGTTAGTTAAGGCAAGCTACAACGTACTAAGACAAGACAAAGAATTGATGATTTTTCCGTTACTTTCAACGATAGCAGTTATTGCTGTCACAATTGTCATGATGATCCCACTTTCTGCTATGGGTATTTTTGAATCCACAGAAACCGCCACCACTGCTTCACAGGCATCAAGTAGTGAACCCAACGGCTTGGTGTTATTTCTGTTGGCGTTCCTATTTTACTTTATCATGTACACAATTGTGATTTTCTGCAATACAGCATTAGTGGGTGCTGCTATGATCCGTTTAGATGGAGGAGACCCTACAGTACAAGATGGTTTTCGTATCGCATCGGAACGGGTTGGCGCAATTATAGGCTATGCCGCAATTGCAGCTACTGTAGGCATGATCTTACAAGGCTTACAAAATGCCGCCAGAGAGAGCGACAACATGGCTGTGGCGATCATCGGCAGTATTTTCACAGGCTTGCTGGAAGTGGCTTGGAATCTGATTACGTTTTTAGTGGTGCCGGTTTTGGTAATGGAACGGGTTGGACCAATTGATGCTATCAAGCGTAGTGGTAGTTTGCTTAAGCAGACCTGGGGGGAGAATATCGCAGCCTCCTTCAGTATGGGGGTTATTCAATTTTTGGTGATGCTATTGATTGGCATTGTGGTTGGTGTGCCGATGATTATGTTGGCAAGTTCGGCTGGTGGGGTAGTCGCTTTTTTGGCGATTGCCGTGTTAGTTGTTTTGCTGGGCTTTGTGGCGTTGTTCTTTGCAACATTGAATGGCATTTTCCAGGCGGCGCTTTATAAATGGGCAACCGCAGAAACGCCAGAGGAAAAGCATCAGGTTGGCGTGTTCTTCGATGAATCAATGATCCGCAATGCTTTTGTCCACAAATAGCAGGTGTTTGGAGGGGGCGGAATTCGCTTCCTCCTCAAACCTTAATAAAAATCCTGCGCATTTTTGATAAAATTTGCCGTATAATAATCTAATAAAGATTAGATTGTTGCATATGTTGTATGAAAAAATTACAAAAAACATGAAATTAAATCATCATTTGATTATATAATACCCTGGAAGGGGGTAACCATATGCAACATAAACCCTGGCTTAATATGTTAACGAATCGGCAAAAAAACGTGACCAATAAGAAACCAAATCGAGATCGTATCATTGTGACATTTGATAAATCCGGCGAGTTCATCGACGTTGATATGGATGTAATACTCGAAGCTGAACGTCAGGCAGAGCATCATTTTCGGGAAGAGTTCTTAAAAACGGTAAAGAACGATGACTAGTTTTGTGCCAATGCCTAGTAAACGTAAACGAGGCGTGTTACGTTGGGTGATATTCGCAGTTCATATGCTGCCATTTGCATTGATTATTTTGCTTTATCCAACGCTCGAAGCGTTATTTGCTAACACGATGTTACGGTTGGGAATGCTCAGTTGGGGAATGCTTGTTGTACTGCATCTCATAATTGTGTCTGTGCTCGATTTCCGCGAGAATATACAATTTTATCGGCGGGAGCGTGCGCGCCAGCAGATGATTGCCGCGCAAAAAAAACGTCAGCGTATGATGAGCCAACTTTATGTTACCCCAACAGATGATGAGACCTTATAACCAGAATGGGACATCACCTTCCATTTGATTAAACCGATTGCCTTTTTTCAACCAATAACTGAGCTGATCGGTGTTAATGACGGTAACAGGTAACTTAGGGAGGCGTTCCGCGCCATATGCCAACAACGTCCAAACCAAAACACCACGTAGTGCCTCATTAATTGGTAATGGCTTGTCATTGGCTGGAACTGTCCGAATATGTAACGGTTGGGGCGTAATATCTACTTGTGGTAAAGAAGAGATAACCACTGCTTCTGTTTCACTGAATCGGAATGCACTCCCCCATGTTGGCTGTGTAATACCTTTGTCGCTTGTGGCATATAAACGTGGTGCGCCAAACCGGATAATTTCTACCGGATAAAACATCGCTTGGATGGCTGTTCCCCAAATACCCAATGCTGCGATAAGGTCATCCTCTAATTTGTCGGTATGATGAATGACAATTCGTTTACCGGAAAATACTTTTTGTGGGAACAGATCACGCATCAACACATAAGGTAACTTGCTGTCATCTTGTAATATATCCCGCACAACGTATCGTAGAAATTCCCCATCGGATTGGTAGATACGGGCAATTGCGATGAGGCGCGTTTGATTTGAGGGTTTGTGTAATTGACGGATAACATCTAACCCTACAACATAATCTGCTGATTCAATCGGTTCGGTTAAAACAAATGGTGTGCTACCTGTTTTACCTAAAATAGCCATGATGATGCTTGGCATGGCTTCAGGATCGTTTAGGGTAGTTTCGTGGATGATGTGCGTCGGTAAGGCACGCCCCAACGTCAACGACTTAAGCAGGGCAGCATTGGCATCAATATCATCATCATCACTGGATTCGTGCTCATTTGGGAAGAATGCCAGAATGATATCAGGATCATCTTTTTCTACAACACGGATTGCATTTTCTAAATTGTTAGGTGATAACACCCGTACACGCCGCTCCCGTACGACTTCAATCTCAAATGTAAAGTGTTTTTTGAGCAGGCGTTGCATTGCTTCAATAAAATCCTCTATTTTAAATTGCAAGGTATTCACCACACACACACGTATGTGTTGTTTTTTGAGGCGATACGTACCACATTTGAGAAAATCAGTTGAGACGGTTTCGATGTTGAACGGGCGGACACGGTTATCTGCAAAGCGGATGTTCATTTCAAAATCTGCGGAGGCAAAGTGATTTGGTACAGCCCGCGAATTATAGGCGTTGCCAATTAATCCGGCATTTTTAACGACATCACTTACAGCACGCACTTGTAACGCGCGGGTTTTAGGTTGCATTTGAAGCATTTGTGTTGCTAATTTGGCATCGACATTAAAACGCCCAAGCTGTTGAAGCCGCACAATAAGGTGTAACGTGCTTGCTAAAAATTCAGCTTCCTCCCGCCCGACCCTCACTTGTATAAGCCATTCATTATCCGGCGTATGAAGCACTAGGGCATGTTGGTCGTCATCGTGTGCTAATTCCAGAAGGCGTGCGCGGTGATCTTTCATCTGTCCCACAACACGAATAATTTCCCCCCGTATAATCCCATCTGTAACCCATAATCCGCTAAGTTGATCGTTGATTATGTTAAGGTCATCCGGCTCACCTTTGATAAATTGCTGTACAGTTTGATAATAAATTAATCGTGAGGCAATCGAGATAGATAACGCAGGCTGGTCATTAACTGCCCATCCCTGGAGTTTATGTTCACGTTCAATTCTTGCCTGGCGGATGCGTTCATTAAAGCGGTTCAGAGCTTGCTGCATTGCTGTGTTGAACTGGGGTAAGCGGGTTCGGACGATAAACTCAGCAATGGCTTGTGGGGCAATATCATGCTCGGCTTGGATGTTAATCCCTTGTAAGCCGCTAATATCTGCTTTAAGCGTGTCACCGGCGATAACCAGCTCCATAGGGTTTAAGGTGATCTGATCGGTCAAAATACGCTTGTTGAACCAATGCCACGCACCTGGGAATAAACGGCGCAAACGCATCACAACACGCCTACCAATTTGATCGATTACATCGACAGGCTCAGCTTCTATGGTATATGCAATGATTGGCGGTGGATCGATGATTGGAAAAACTTCGATAAATAAATCACTCATTTGTAATTAGAGTTGGGTGGGAGTACCACCCTATGATAATGCTGCAATGACTTGATCAGTGAAAGTATCAGTGCTGACCGCGTTTTCTTTTTTAACATCTACCGTATGATAGCCCTGCTCAAATGTTTTTTGAACAGCATCCTCAATCTGTTGAGCTTGTTCTTCTCGTTTCCAATGATACCGTAACAACAAGGCTACACTTAAAATTGCAGCAGTTGGATTTGCAATATTCTTGCCTGCAATATCTGGCGCGGCACCATGAACAGGCTCCGCAATAGCCGCGTTGTCACCAATGTTGAGCGTTGGGATCATCCCTAAACCACCGCCCCAAGCAGCTGCCATATCCGAAAGAATATCTCCATACATATTGGATGTGAGAATCATATCAAAACGGGTTGGTTCTTTTACCATCCAATATGCCGCTGTATCCACTAGTAGTTCATCGGTTTGAATATCGCTATACTGTGCAGCCACTTCTAAAGCGACACGACGAAATAAGCCATCCGATTGTGGTAGAACGTTGGCTTTATGGACAATTGTTATTTTTTTTCGGTTGGCTTGCCGTGCTAATTGATATGCACGATGTGTGACGCGCTCCGTGGCATTACGGGTGATAACTTTACTTGCCGTGCTGGATTGTCCGGTGGGGTCTGTTTGCTCATCAACGATGTATAAATCTTCCGTATTTTCACGGAAGACGATTAAATCCACGCCAGCACGAGCTGTTGGCACAGGTAGATAGCGTGTTGGGCGCATACTGGCGTAGGTATCTAACCGCCTACGAAGCTGGATAATTGGTGAATAATAGCCTTCAACAGGGAAAGAGGGGGAGTCGGATGCTCCAAAAAGGACGGCGCGACAACGTGCTGCAAGTTTTAATGTCTCATCTGGTAGGGGGGTGCCGGTGGTTTTTAAGCAATCAAAACCGGCATTGGCATGATGAATCTGAATATCCGGCATCACTGCCTGTAACACCCGAACAGCAGACGGAATCACCTCTTTACCGATTCCATCCCCTGGAATCACACATAGTTCCAAAATAGACCTCCTTAAATTGTGTAATCTCTTTAGTTCAGGTAAAAAAGCAGTGTTTAGTTTTTTAATATTGTGTCATAGGAAGGGTAATTTGTCGAGATGTCGCTTATTTTAATAAAACATGCCATGCCAAAAATTGACCCACAACACGCATCTGCTATGTGGGAACTTGGGAGAGACGGTATTAACGGAAGCAAGATTTTAGGGCAAAAACTCAAAACACAGCATGTTACCCGCATCATTACCAGTCATGAGAAAAAAGCGATACAAACCGGTATGATTGCGGCGCAGGTTTTAGGGGTTCCATGTGTTGCAAGGGATCATTTACATGAACATGATCGGCGGGGAGTGCCTTATTATGATCAGGAAACATTTTATAAAATGGTCAAACAATTTTTTGATGTGCCAGATCAATTAGTTTTTGGGCATGAAACAGCAGATGCAGCACGCCAACGGTTTGAAACAGCGGTGAAAGCAGCATTAACAGAATTTCCAGAAGATCGTTTAGCTATTGTGGCACATGGCACGGTGATCACATTATTCGTTGGGAAATATAATCAACAGATCAGGTTATTTGAATTTTGGAAACAACTTGATTTGCCGTCTATAGTTATCTTATCGCAACCATATTTTAAAATACAAGCAGTTCACTCGCCTATCGTCACAACTTCGTGATCTGTTATATCGTATAGATTGTGAAACAATCAGATTAAATGATGGGGTAAATCACCATGCAAACCAGAACATATCAATTAGCCACAATTTCGGAACGAGCTATTGCTTTAATGATTGATACCTTAATTATTTCTGCCATTGGAGGGGCAATTGGCTTTACTGGCGGGCACTCACTTTTTGGGGGTGGGTTTATGGGATTTATGTTGGGGGCTGGGTATCAATGGTATTTCTTGACGCATCAAAACGGGCAAACACTTGGCAAGATGGTGATGAATATTCAAGTTGTTAAAACCGATGGTACGCCTATTCATGGTGTAGAAGCAGTTGTGAGATACATTGGATATTCGATCAATTCCGGTATTCTAATGTTGGGTTGGGTCTGGGCGATGATTGATCGAGATCATCAAGGATGGCATGACAAAATTGCCAGCACATTTGTGGTCAAGGTGCCATCAAACTGATTGCCAATTTGTTCGACTAAGCGGTATAGTCTAACAAATTATTGGTGTGAGGAGTCATGTGATGACTGTGTCAATTTGGCAGTCAAACTTACCGCCATTGCGTGAGGTGGATTTTTTGATTGTTGGTGCTGGTTTAGTGGGGTGTACTGCCGCCTACTTTGCGGCACAGGCAGGGCGGCAGGTGGTGATTACAGATGCATTAGATGTTGCATTAGGGGCTAGCAGCCGTAATGCAGGCTTTATGATCTCTAGTGTGGATGTGTATTATCATCATGCGATTGCAAAATATGGGCATGATGTCACCCGTGAAATTTGGCATTTGGCAAAGCGTAGCCAGGCATTATGGTATGAATTTATCAATCGGGCAGGGGGAACGGTCAAGTTTCAGCGTACAGGGTCTTTATTATTAGCGGAAAGCGAGGCTGAAGCAGAGGATTTGGCACAAGCAGCGGATGCCATGCTAGCGGATGATTTGAATATTATTCATCATAAAACAGACCCGCTTAAGCGAGGTTACTTTGCCGCTATTGAACAACCGGATGATGGGGCAGTGCAGCCTTTTGAATTGGTTCATGCTATCCGTCAACAAAGTGGTGTATCGGTTATTCCCAATAATGAACTTTATCATATCACACAGCATGATGATAAATTCGTAACGGCATATACTCGCATGTTTATATTTAAGGCACGGCAAGTGCTTTTGTGTACGAATGCTTATTCGCCGCGTCTTCATCCATATTTTATCAATAAAGTGGTGCCTACACGTGCTCAGTGTTTAGTGACAGAACCGCTGGTTGCTCCGGTTTTAAATACGTGCGGTTATAGTGATTATGGATATATGTATTATCGTATGACGTTTGATAACCGCCTGTTAATTGGTGGTGGGCGCAAGCAGAATATTGCATTAGAAAATGATACAACAGAAGATCGTGTGACTGATCCGGTTCAACAAGTGCTAGATAATTATCTTAAACGACATTTTCCTGATGTGACTGTGCCGGTCTCTCGGCGGTGGGCGGGAATTATGGGTTTTACACCAGATAGTTTACCGCTGGTAGGGGTTTTGCCTGATATGCCAGATGTAGGATTTGCGGTAGGTTTTACTGGGCATGGCTTATCGTTAGGAGCAGGGACAGCTGAGCGGGCGGTTAACATGATGCTCCATGGAACACATCCAGGTGCGTTGGATGCCAAACGGCTTGAGCCTGCTGTATGAGTAAACACCAAACAGTGACTTGTATTCATGTCTGGACAGGCTAAACTAAAATGATGTAACGCACTTTAAGAGAGCCTAGTGAGTACGGAGGTTTTTATGAACAAGCATTACCAAAAGTGGGATGAATATGCACCGCGCGGCTTATTATTAGTTGGTTTTGGCTTAAGTGTATTGGGTAGCGCGATTATTTCCCGTGCGCAGGGAAAAGGGTTTTTCAATTGGTTTTTCAAAGGATTAATTGGACTAATTGCTACAAATGCTGGATTATCTATTTTTGCTGAAGCGGTGAAAGAACGAACACTTTATGAACTGGATGTCCAGGCATTGCGTGAACGTGAGGCTGAAAAACAGATTTAATACAAACAGGGCGCGGAGGATTAATTGCCACGCCCTGTTTTTTTGTGATGCTTGTTCGTTATAGGATAGGATGTTAGTTGATGTCGTCTGGATTACAAGAATAAACGATCCAAAACCTAGCACTGACTATACTCTTGTTTGATAGCTACCGTCCTCGGTTTTGACACGAATGACATCACCTTCCTTGACGAACATTGGCACAGTAACTACCAAACCTGTATCGGTTGTGACCTTTTTAGTCGGGTTATTGGCAGTATCGCCAGCGACCGCGTTTTCTGCCTCTACGACGGTAAAATCCATTGTTGAGGGTAATTCGTAGTCGATCAGTTCGCCTTCATAGCGCAGTAACTTAATTACTGTGCCTTCTTTCATATAGTAGATGTCGTCGCCAAAAATATCTTTACGAATTTGTGGTTGCTCAAAAGTCTCGTTATCCATAAAATGGAGGAATTCACCATCGTCAAACAGATATTCCATCTCGACCGCTTCTAGGCGAACATCTTGTACGCGGCTACCTGTATTGTATGTTTTTTCCACTGTGGAGCCTGTTCGTAGATTGCGAACAGTGACCCGCACTGTACCCCCACCACGTCCGGTTTTGATATGTTGATAGTTCAGAACTTTGAGTAACTCACCGTCATCGGTGTAGGTTGTCCCTCTACGAAGTTGATTCACATCAATCATTGACTTTTATGTCTCACTATCTCTCTTGTCGATATTCCGCGCCAGTATAGCAGATGATAAGGCTTATGTTAAGGTTGCGCGTTGCGATGAATGCACAGTAACTGCTTGCGGTTAATATCGCCCGTTACCGTTCCCACCGCCGGGCAATGAGTTAAGAAAATCTTCGTTTGTTTCATATTGGCGGAAGTATTGTAATAGACGTTCGGTTGCGCCAATTGAACCTGTTTCTTCTTCTTCTGCCAGGTGCGCCCACATCCGCCGCAGGGTATAAACACGTTGTAGCACATCTGGACCAAGCAATAACTCTTCACGCCGAGTCGATGATTGTTCTAAATCAAAGGCAGGGAAAATACGCCGTTCTTGAAGTTTGCGATTCAAGTGAAGTTCCATGTTCCCTGTACCCTTGAATTCTTCATAGATCACATCATCCATCTTACTGCCAGTATTGACTAAGCAAGTGGCGATGATCGTCAGGCTTCCGCCTTCTTCAACATTACGCGCTGCACCAAAAATACGCTTAGGCGGTTGGATAGCGGATGGATCAAGACCGCCAGAAAGTGTCCGCCCGCTGGTTGGTACAACCAAGTTATATGCCCGCGCTAAGCGTGTAATACTATCTAGCAAGATGACGACATCTCGCCCAATTTCAACCAGGCGTTTGGCACGCTCTAGTGCCATTTCCGCAACACGGACATGATGCTGTACTGGGTCATCAAATGTTGAGGCGATGACTTCGGCATCAACTGAACGATCCATATCGGTTACTTCTTCTGGGCGTTCACCAATGAGGGCAATCATCAAATGAACATCTGGATAATTTGTACTGATGGCATTGGCAACATCTTTTAGGATGGTGGTTTTACCCGCTTTAGGTGGAGAAACAATCAACCCACGTTGTCCTTTACCAATTGGTGCAATGAGGTTTAACACACGGGTGGAAAGGATATGCGGGCGTGTTTCTAAATTAAAGCGTTCTAACGGGAAAATGGGAGTCAATTCCTCAAACAAAGGACGATTCTTGGATTCCTCTGGGTTTAGACCATTGACGGCATCGACTCTGAGTAGCCCAAAATATTTCTCTGAATCTTTGGGTGGGCGGACTTGCCCAATAACCATGTCACCTGTTCTTAGGTTGAATTTCTTGATTTGTGTTTGACTGACGTAGATGTCATTTGGACCAGGGAGGTATTTTTCTGCCCGTAAAAAGCCCATACCATCATCGACGACCTCTAAGATGCCGCCGCGTAGCTTATGCCCTTTACGTTCTGCTTCTGCCCGTAGCAAACCTAGGATAAGGTCTTGCTTTTTTAGGCGGCTATAACGGGGAACTTCTGCTTGTTTTGCAAGCTGACGTAATTCTTCAAGAGTTTTGGTTTCAAGTTGTGCTATATCCATAATCGAGTTGTTGCGTGAGGCGTAAAATATCGCCTCCTATCCTTTCAATAACCTCTAAAAGAAGGGAATGTCTAAACACTATTTGGCGAATAGTGTGTGTTTGACGGTGATTATTTTTGGTAGAAAACGAGGTAATTACCCGAAATATATCATAGTTTATGGGTCAGGTCAAATCATAAATTATTTTTCTCCATTAAACACACGTTAATCATACCGTAGAACGTTCAAAACACGTTCACGTGTAGCGATATTTGCGCTAAAAATCGTTGCCAAACTCGCAATCATCAGCGCGGCAATCAATAAAGCGATTACCACTGTCTGAGAATCGTCAGGAATTAAGACTAACTCATCCCATCCTAGCAAGCTGAACGCCCCAAACATGAACCCGCTTGTGCCGATGCCGAATATAGCACCAACTAAACTGATAATCAGGTTTTCTAGCACCATAATGCGTAAAATCCGATTTGCTTTTAAGCCAATTGCTTTAAGAATACCGATCTGTCGCCGGCGTTCAAATGTGGCTAAGGCAACGGTATTCGCCATGATGACTGCTGCAGCACCTAATGATAATATACCAACTAACAACGGTAGGGCAGTGAACTGATCAATCAAACGAGAGACGATACCATCAATCAGCTTAACATCCAACGGAAAAAACCCAACCATGGTTGATAACTCCAAAATAACATCGCTAATTTGCTTTTCTTCAACCAGCAAACTATCAATACGAATATCTGGCGGGGTATTCGTGATTAAGCCAGGTGGTAGCAATAAATCACCAAATGAGTTTGTCTCTATATTGAAGCTATCAAGATAAACAACCCCAACAATGTCGATGGTGTATGAAATCCCTTTAATTTGTAACGTGACCTGTGATCCTAATCCAATGCCGAGTTCGGCTATCCTAGGGTCTAGGCGAAGTATCCCAACGGGGCGACCATAATCTGATTGTGAGATCGTCACGCCTTGGTTGACAGCTGGTCCAAAAAAATCTGGGTTTTCGGTGTCTCGTACTGTGATGTTTATCCAATATCGTGATGCTTCTTCAAAGGCTTGATTAAGCTCGCGGATTTGCCCAAAATTATTGGACTGTCCGGCTTGCCTTATTGCATCTAACAATGCCTCGCGTTCGTCGGTGTTATCTTTGGCTCCAGTTGATTGACCGTCAACTGCGGTAATGAGTGCGCTATAAGACAAGATTTGTGTTCGATACAGAATACCGTCAAGTTGTGTTAATTTGCGCTCAAATTGTTCTTCTGCAAATTGAGCTAGGGCGGGGAACTGCCCACTTCTGAAAGAAGCCGGTGTTAGCACTAATACATTCCCCCCAAAGGACTCGGTTAATGTCACGGCTAAAATTTCTTGAACTCCTGCTGTATAAAATGAGATGCTGCTGATGGCAAACATGCCAGTGCTGATAGCTATAATGGTGGTAGCTGTACGTAACCGTCCTGTTTTAAGATTTTTGAGTGCTATGCTTAAATCTAACCAACCGAATGCTGGCATACGGCTTATTAACCACACCAATAACCACATCATTCCGGTGAGTATCATAAGCAGGAGTAGGGTACCTGCTACAGTCAAAATGCCCGCTGTGATGTTTTGTGGCAGTGGAATAAATTCGAATGTGGTAACCCAATCAGGAAACGGTCCAATGATTTGACCAGCAATGACACCCAATGAGATTACAACAAACATGATAACCCCAAGTGAGTGAATAATTCCCAGTGTTGGGATGTAAGGCTCATTGGGGCGTAAGATAATGTTGGGGCGGACTTGTACGGCGGTAAGGACAGGAATGACCCCAAAAACGGCTGTCACCACAATTCCCAACACGATACCGAATATAATCGCTTCTGGATAAATACGAAAAGGCAAGGATTGTTGGATAAATGTTTCACCATATTGATTAGTAAAACGACTCAACAATGTGCCAGTGATCGAACCCAATATGCTGCCAGCTATGCCAATGAATAACGCCTCTAGCATGAATAAAATGGCGATTTGTCGTCCTTTTAATCCGAATGTTTTGAGTGCAGCTATCTCAGATGTTCGGCGACGTACCATGACTAACATCGTGTTGATGATACCAACACCACCAATCAACAAAGACCCTAACCCTAAAACGACAATAAAACGCCCCAAAATATCAGCAATGGCTTGGTTTTGTTCAAGGATGCTAGCAACTGTTAGCACGCGGGTAAATGTTCCGGTTGCTTGTAAAAGCTCATGTAGCTCGTTCCCAGCCTGTTCAATTGTTTCTAGTGGGGTATTAGCTGGCATCAACAAACTGATACGATTTGGGCGTGGATCAACGGATAAAGTGGCAGTATGTGAATAGTCAAAGTATGCAAAACCGAAATACGCTGCGAAAATATCTCTCAAACCAGCCTCTGAACTTGTTGGTACGATCCCGCGTATGATAAACGGTTCTGTTGAGCCAGTCACACGCACAGCATCACCGACAGATAAATTTTGTGTTGCTGCTAAGTTCTGACTGATGACAACCTCATATCCGCCTTTAAAGAGATCACTTAAAGGAACGCCGGATGGTTCAAGTGCGACAATGTCTTGGGTAGGTGGGTAGGTGTTCGGGTCAATCAAAATGGCTGCTATAAAACTGAGCCGGCTTACTTGTGCATTTATTTCGGATAGTTGTAAGTTCGTGGTGATATATTGTGTCATTTGCGCGTTATTTTGCTCTGCCCAGTGTTGAATTTGAGTAATTTCATAATCCTGGAAAACGTTTTCCTCTACTGCTGCCCCAAAATTCAATCCACCCGTTAATGAACCGCGTTCTAGGGTAATATCACCATGGTTGCTTGCTTGAATGTTGGTTGTAAGCGATTCTTGAATTGCCAAGCCCATGCTACGCAGGGCAACAACTGCTGCCACGCCAGCGGTGACTGATAAAATTGCGAATAATGACCAGCGACGGCTACGATACAGACTGCGAAGCGCATATTGAACGTAGAAAAAGAGTCGGTTAATCATAGGGGAATTACCCTTAAATTAAGTTGCTTAATAACTTACTTAGCACTATACTCACTTTACAGGATTGTAATGAATGAGCTGTGAAAACAATATGTCAGAAAAAACCAGCACAACCGCTATAGGTGAACTGCGACAGCTAAAGATTCTTGTACAAGAAACTGAAATGCTTCTCCGTAACCAGCGTGATCTACTGAAAACACGCGGCTTCAAATTACCACCGATGGCATTACAAGCATTATCTTCAGTAAAAGCTGATATTGAAACACTAGAAAAAGCCTTTTATGAAAATCAAGTTGAGTTGTCTCAGTTACGTTTTTTAGCAGATACAACAGCTCAATTAAACTCATCCCTGAATTTGGATAATATCTTAACGCAGGCGATGGATGTCGTCATCAGTTTGACGAATGCTGAACGAGGATTCATCATTTTACGAGATGATGAAACTGGTGAGTTAATGTTCCGTGTCATTCGGGATAATGAAGTCGGGACTGAAACGATCAATCAAACACCGCAAATCAGTACGACTATTTTACAAGCAGTGTTTCGATCCGGCGAGCCACTTTTAACAGATAACGCCTATCAGGATGACCGGCTACAAAGCGGGCAAAGTATTTTACAAATGACTTTGCGCTCTGTTTTATGTGTGCCGCTACGATACAAAAACAAGACACTTGGCGCGGTTTATGTTGATAATAGACTGCGCGCTGGGATTTTTACAGAACGAGAAAAACGATTGCTTGCTGCTTTTGCTAACCAAGTTTCTGTTGCGATTGAAAATGCCCAATTGTATGAGCAAATTCAGCGCGCTTTGGTAGAAATTCGTGAGATGAAGGATTTAATGAACAATGTGTTTGCCTCTATCGGTAGTGGGGTTATCACCACAGACGCTAAGCATCACATTGTATTATTTAACCGAGCAGCAGAATTGATTTTAGGTAAGTCACAGCAGGATGTGATTGGGCAACGGTTAACGGCAGTTATTCCTGGTGTTAGTGCAAATTTAGATGCCTATTTAGCTAATATCCGTACTAAAGATGCGGATCAGACGATTGAGGCTGAATTAGATGTTCCACAGCGTGGACGCATCGCGGTGAATATGCGTTTTAGCCCCTTAAAAGACGCTAATCAGAATATTCAAGGGGTTGTGATGGTTATGGATGACCTGACTGAGCAGCGTGGAAATGAGCAATTGATTTTGATGATGAAGCGGTATTTGCCGCCGGAGATGGTGGATAATATCCATGCAATCTCTAGCCTGGCATTAGGTGGAGAAAGCCGCGAAGTAACCTGTGTTTATGTCGATGTTCGGTCAGTTAAATCATTCCCTAAGGATTATCGTCCCCAGCAAATTATGGAGCAAATCAACGGTTATCTTGCTCGTGCTACAAACGCCATTCATCGTCATAAGGGGATTGTTGATAAATACATGGGGAATATTGTGATGGCATTGTTCAATACACAATTAAACCCAATGCAAAACCACGCCTTGCAAGCGGTAGAAGCTGCGCTGGATATACGGGATGCGTTTATTGCGTTTTATCAGGAATTAGGTATTAACCCAGAACCACACTTTTATCGCATTGGGATGAATACGGGGATTGCTACCCTGGGAAATGTAGGGAGTTTGAATCGTCGTGAGTTTACCGCCATCGGCGATACGATTAACTTATCAAAAAGGATCGAAGAAAATACCGGGCTAGGGCAAATTATCATTCATGAGACAACCTATCAGCATATTTTGCAGCATGGTGGCTTGCCTGCCCATATTCGTTTTGTTGAGCGTCCACGTATTCAAGTAAAAGGACGACAACAACTTGTTGGTATATACGAGGTTTTTAGAGCGTGATATCTATCCAGGAACATCTTAATCAATTAACAACGCAGATCGATAATTTAATGCAATTATTAACTAGCCAGCGTGACTTATTAGAAGCACGTGGGATGAGCCTGCCTTCTGGTTCGTTAGATAACTTACGCTTGCTAAAAAGACGAATCGCCACCTTATCGACACAAATTTCCCAGTCATTCGCGGAATTGCAAAAATTACGCGCTCTAGCCGATACAACTGCTGTGGTCAACTCCGCCTTAGAAACAGAAGATGTGTTGAACCAGGTAATGCAGACTATTGTCAACATTACTGGCGCAGAGCGCGGTTACTTGGTGTTGAAAAACGAAGAAACGGGCGAGTTTGATGATTTCCGTGTGGTGCATGGTATCGATCAAAATCTATTGTTACCACAAGGGGATGAACCAAATGGAAAACGAAATGAGTTGATTATCAGTAAGACGATTGTCAACGAAGTCGTCCGCACAAAGCAAGCTGTTGTAACAGATAACGCCAGTTTAGATACCCGTTACCAAGGACATCAAAGTATTGTTGGCTTTGCTTTACGCAGTGTTTTGGCGGTGCCACTTAAAGTTCGGGATGAAGTTATTGGTGTGGTCTATTGTGATAACCGTGTGGTGACGGGCTTATTCCAACAAAGCGATTTGGAGATTATGAACGCTTTTTCCAACCAAGCTGGTGTTGCTATTGAAAACGCTCGCTTGTTTGAACGGATTCGCTATCAAATTCAACAACTAACCGACATGCGTGAGTTGATGCGCAATGTTTTTGATTCTATCGCTAATGGTGTAATAACTGTGAACGCGGCGGGAATCATTACGACGTGTAATGCTGCTGCCCATAATATTCTCCATCAACCGGAGGTGGTAGGGCGGTCTCTTGATGAAATTACGCCGTTGAAAGACGATAAATTCAATACAGCCGTTGATTTAGTTATGGCGGATTCCAAGCAGCGCACATTGGAAATTAAGCCGGTGTTGCCCCAAATAGGACAACGTGTTTGGAATATAATTATTAGTCCGTTGTTGGATGCAGATCACGGTGAAAAGCAAGGTGTGGCAATTGTTTTAGCAGATCTGACGGAAAAGAAAGCACGAGAAGCACAATTAGCTGAATTGCGACGATACCTCCCGGCTGCGTTAATTGATAGCATCCGTAGTATTGACGATGTCAATGTCGCCGGACAAGAACGATACATTACTGCAATTGCAACAGATGTACGTGGATTTACCAGTTTTAGCGAACATTTGCGCCCGGAACAATTGATGGAAATCATTAATAAGTATCTTAGCCTTGCTAGTGATGGTATTCAGCTTTATGAGGGGATTGTTGACAAGTATATGGGGGATGCCGTCACAGGATTATTTAATACTCAGCTTAACCCACAACAGGATCATGCGATACGGGCTGTTCGGGCTGCGATGAGTATTATTTATGACTTATTAGCACTCCATGAAATTATGCCAGAAGATCAGCGGCTATATTATGGCATTGGTATTCACACTGGTACGGCATATTTAGGCAATATTGGCAGTGCAGACCGGCAAGAATTTTCTGCATTGGGGGAAGCAACAAACGTCAGTAAATTTTTAGAGAGCCAAGCACAAGCCGGTGAAATTATCATCAGTGAGGCAACTTATGAACATGTTAAAGAGTTCTTTGAGTGTGAGGCTCGTCAAGTGGATGGGGCACTGAACGGGTATGACCATATTCAAACAGTTTATCGTGTCGTCAAACGCAAAAAAGGGGTAAACACCGGGCAACTATTTCTTGATCCAGAATTGGCTGAGCTGCTTGCAGATTTAAATCGTCAAGATGAGCAGAGTTAATTACTTGCGTTACCATTGTTGAATCGCTTCTGCGATGACGTTTGCACAGGTAAACACATCATTTAGCTCTACATATTCTTCCGCAGCGTGCATCCCTTTACCACCAGGACCGAAAACCACAGTTGGAATATCGGCTTCTGCTAGGACAGCAGAATCTAACCAGGCATGCATTCCACTGTAAATAGGTTGTGTTTGGCAAACGGTCAGATACGCATCATATATAAGACGAACAATTGGGGCATCTGGGTTGATGTGATAACCCGGACGGTATAAATCTAGGTCGATGATGGCATCAAATTGCGGCTCGATCTTACGGATACGATCAAATGCTTGCTCCCACTCTGCAACAATCATTCGCCCCGTTTCACCAGGTAATAAACGATGTTCTACCCGTAAAATACACTGATCTGGATATGTACTTAAGCCTAACCCGCCGGTAATCGTGCTAGCGTGAACTGATGACCGCCCAAGCAGGTCATGCGGTGGGTCTGTTGGGTAAACCTGGCGTTCTAGCCGGTCAAGTTCTGCTAAAACTAAGCCCATCATGCGGATCGCATCTACCCCAGTTTCATACAGGCTACCGTGTGCTGCTTCACCGGCGGTTGTGATGGTCAACCAGGCAAACCCTTTGTGTGCGATGCAAATCTTCAAATCTGTTGGCTCTGTGAGTATTGCAGCCGCAGGCTGAATGCGTTTAACTAAAGCTTCCATACCAATCGAAGCATATTCTTCATCTGTTACAAAGCCCAAATAAACATCATTTAAAGGCTGAAAACCGTTCTCTTTGAGTGCCTCCACAGCACCTAAAATAGCTGCTAAACCACCTTTCATATCTAGTGCGCCACGCCCATATAACCGCCCCCCACGAACGTCTCCGCTGAATGGATTGCCGTGCATATTTTCGACACTGACTGTGTCTGTATGACCCGTTAGAAGTAGACTTTTGCCAGGACGTAACCCGCGCCAAGTTGCAATTAAATTTGGACGACCAGGTGCAGTATCTTGTATATCAATATCCAACCCCAACGATTGACAGGTATCTGCCAGCCATGTGGTGATTTCCGCTTCACCTGGTGCGCCCGGATATAGATCAGGATTGACAGAGTTGATCTTGACCATCTCCTGTAAAAAACGTGTGGTTTTTTCTTGATTGATTTGTAAATGACTCATGGCTGGCTTATCCGATCATGATTGAAGGTTGATGCAGGCGATTAATTGGTAAGCGACTCAATCCATTTGGCAAGAGTACGCTCTAGATCATCCCGCACATGGATAAATGATTGTAATATCGTTGCATCATCTCCGTTGACAGCGGCAGGATCAGGGAAACTCCAATGAATCCGCTTTGCTTTCCCTGGAAATATTGGGCAAGTTTCTGCGGCATGATCACAAACGGTAATGACATAGTCGAACTGTTGGGAACGGTATTGATCTAAATGTTTGGATTGATGATTACTAATATCAATTCCACGCTGTGCCATCACCTGGATGGCAAACGGATTAACAATGGATGGTTTTGTGCCGGCACTATACACCTCAAATCGATCACCGGCTAAGTGTCTTAATAATCCTTCCGCCATTTGTGAGCGCGCACTGTTGGCGGTGCAGAGGATCAGGACTTTTGGCTTCATCAAAATCTCCGTGCTATAAAGCACACTGCTTTTTATGTTGTAGATATTATCAAACTTTTATCCTCTTTATTTTATCTACTCTAATATTCTCAGGCAATCTTATTGGATTGTAGATAGATGCTCATGAATGGTCATCTTGCATATGAGCATTGATGAGATGGGGTTGAGGAACACCGTGCGATGGTTAACCCCACTTATAATGTGTCAGGAAATACCAACGGCATTATCCTGTGATGATGTGTGGTCGGGTCATGTCAAATTGATAACCGCCTCAATGTAAGATTGCATTTTGTCATAGTGGGAGCCTTTCCAATAGACTTGATTGCAGGTTGTGCATTGATGAAATATCTCAAAATGACGGGCACTATTTTCTGGTATGAGGTTAATAATCTCATCTTTTTTGACGGGATTCAGCATCCCGTTACATTTTATACAACGCTTGAATGGTGAAATATGTGGTAATAAATTGAAAGCGTGCAGCACTTCCACGATTTGCTTATGGGGATTGGTCTCTCGGATAAACCGCCCATAAATGACAAGGCTACGCTTTAATACACCAATATCGCGCGTTAATAACACACGTTGCTCATGGTGTGAAACATACGCAAGCTCGTCATCAGGATAATCGTTGCGATAGAGTGTATCAAACCCCATCATCCGCAGCAGATTTGCTAAGCGTCCCAAATGCGTGTCCAAAATAAAGCGTGGCTTATCGATTAATGGGGGGCGTAGTTGTGTGCTGTCTTTCAAGGTGCGTGCATAAACGGCAATCGAATAGGCTTGATCTTCTAGCAACTGATAATCAAACCCGACAGCTTGGTTATTGACTAACAATTCTCCAATTTCTGGGTGTGGAATACCAAGTGCTTCGATAAAGTCCTTGATAGATGTTTTGTAATTCAGTAGTGGTTGATAGGTGTGACCTCGATGGGACTGCGGCAGGAAAAAATTGATTTCCCCGTAAAATTTAAGTGTGATTTGAGCCATGGTTGATGAACAAAAATAGATTATCAGGTGTTTTTAGTATATATCTAGTTTCCATTTTGGGTTAACGGTAGAAAAAAGGGCGGCTGATTTGCCACCCCCTTGCGCTATTTCTTGATTGGCGTTTTATACTTGTCTAGGGCTTCTAGCATGTCAGTAATGCTTGTGAACTTAAGACGCGGTCTACCTACTTTTGCACCCCGTTCTAACTCTAGTTGATCTAAAATTTGCCAATCTTGGTAATCTATAAAGCGAACCCCGCGATCTTTGAGTAGATCAACAATATCTGTTTGAGATGGTGCGAGGAGCTGATTTGTTGACATATCTTGAAGCAGGCATTCAACTGTTTCCACGGAATCAGGTTTGTTTGTCCCGATGATGCCGCTTGGTCCGCGTTTGATCCATCCAACCACATAATGCCCGGTTAAAACATCGTCACTGCCAAACGCTTGAACAACACGCCCTTGTTTATTGGGGATGATCCCCCATTTTTCATAAAAGGGAACATCTGGTAAAGCTACCCCTAAATACCCCACAGACCGGAATACGAGTCCAACAGGAATAACCTCAGTTTGATCAGTTGGGCGTGGGCGGATGTCGCCGCGTTCAGTTTGGTATAGTTCATTCTTGACGATCTTAATTGCTTCAACACGATTTGTGCCAATGAGTTCAACCGGTGAGACCAAAAAACGCAGCACGATCTTTTTAGGTTTACCCTGCGGCGGGCGTGCACTCAGCTCTCGCATAATTTCAACGTTGCGAATGTCTTTTTTATCAGCGGTATCACTAGCGAGGTATGCTTGGCTGTATTCGTCTAATTCAAGTTCTTCCGGCGCGATGATCAGGTCTGCTTCTTCCATTTCCCCCAGTTCTTTGATCTCTGGATTGGTAAAAGCTGCCTGTGCAGGTCCACGCCGCCCAAGAATATAGATTGTTTTGATATTACTATTAGCAAGAGCTTCTAGTGCATAGTCAGCAATGTCTGTTTCTTTTAATTCGGCTTGACTACGAGCAAGGATGCGTGTCACATCCATTGCAACATTCCCCACGCCGATAACCGCAACCGCTTCTTGCGTTAAATCAAACGTCAGATCACGATATTCAGGATGCCCATTATACCAACCAACAAATTCAGTTGCAGCATGACTGCCGACTAAATCTTCTCCAGGAATACCTAATGAGCGATCAGATTGTGCGCCGACTGCATAAATAATGGCATGATAATATTGCTCTAGGTCAGCACGGGTGACATCTACGCCAAACTTGACATGCCCCAAAAAACGGAAGTTTTCTTTTTGGGCTATTCGATCATAAACTTTTGTCACGGATTTGATCTTTTGATGATCTGGTGCGACACCACCCCGTACTAAGCCAAAGGGGGTAGGTAGCTTATCAAACATATCGATGTGGACTGTTAGGTCTTTTTGTTTTTGTAAATGCTCTGCGGCATAAAACCCGGATGGTCCTGATCCGATAATAGCGACTCGAAGTGGATTGTCTGGCGTGCCTATTTTGGTCATAGAATGAACTCTCTCAAACTAATTTTTATCCCCGTATAGTATAGCAAAAGTAACATACATAGACGTATAATATCTGTCATAAAAATAAGCGCAGTTTGCCACACTCTTTAAAACCGAACAAGCACTTTGCCTTTGTTCTTGCCACTGTGCAGATGTTCAACAGCATCTGCCACTTGTTCCACACCATAGAATGGGGTGTCATCCACCAGGGCGGTTAATTTACCTTCTAACACAAGCTGCATCACTTGCCCTAAATATTCCGGGATGCGCTCTGGATAGTCAGAATAGAGGAAGCCGCGTAAGGTGGCTGATTTCCAAAGTAATTGATGATAAATTCTTGGGGCAGTAATGACCTGTGGCTCACCTTTGTATTCACTGATAAACCCGATGATAACCACACGTCCGAGTTTTGCTAAATTGGCAACACTGCTATCAAATTGATCTGTTCCAACACCTTCTAGCACCAGATTAACACCTTGCGGATATTCGGTTTGTAATACTGTGTTCATGTCCTCTTGTGTATATACAATCACACGATCACAACCTAAGCGACGCAATTCTTCGGCTTTCTCAGGTGTGCTGCATGTGCCAATGACGTGATTGCCAGCTTGTTTAGCAATTTGCACAGCGAAATTACCTACGCCGCCCGCTGCCGCTGTAATCAAAACAATCTCATTACTACGCATTTCGCCAGCAATATCTAATGCCATTAATGCTGTTAATGCACCCACTGCGGTGGCGGTGATTTCTGGGGTGGCTTGTGGAATCGGGATCGCCATGGCAGCATCAACAATGTTATATTCACGGTATCCACCACCTAACATGACAGAAAGCACATGATCCCCAACTTTAAAACCATTGACATCTGCTCCAACCGCCACGACTTCCCCGGTTGCCTCAACGCCTGTATCGAATGGCGGTTCATCAGCGAAATAAAACCCAGCAGAGATGTTAAGATCAGACGCATTAACCCCCGCATAAAGTGTTTTAATAAGTAACTGACCAGGACCTGGTTTTGGCATTGGCACTTCTACGATGTCAGTGGCAGCACGAAAGTCTCGGCTGGGACGTGTTACAACAACTTTCCGGTAAGTTGCTGGTAATTCAGACATCTTTAATCGCTCCTTTTGATGATAAAACAAAAACACCTGGCTATTGATAGTAACACAGGTGCTTTAATGATCAACTACTGAGTGGTGCTATAGATCAATCAGTTGCGCTTGGCTAGTGTTAATGGCAGCTCGATAATCTCCCCATCACGCAAAACAGTGAGGATAACCGTATCCCCCGGACGGGTTTCACGCGCTAAATAAGAGATTAACGCCGCCATAGAGGGAGTCTCTGTGCCATCAATTGCCAGAATAATATCCGCACTTAACAGGCGTTCATTTGCACCAGTTCCAACAATTTCTGGTGGTTTTAATCCCGCTTCTTCAGCAGGGGTATTGCGCACAACACTGCTTACAAAAACACCCCGCTGGTTATTGGCTAAATTGAGTGCTTCGATAATTGGTAAACTAACATCGCCACCACTGATACCGATAAAGCTATAGCTTACCTCACCATCACGGATTAATTCCTCCGCGACGCGCACTACAAGATCACTTGGGATAGCGAACCCCACACCGGAGTTACTGCGCGTTTCGCTGATAATTTGTGAATTTACCCCAACAACTTCGCCATTTAGATTAAGCAGCGGTCCACCAGAATTACCAGGATTAATAGGGGTATCTGTTTGGATGGCGGAACCGATACTGTAATCCCCCAAGCCGCGAATAATACGATTTGTCGCGCTGATAATGCCTGTGGTTAATGTCCAATTTTGTCCAAATGGGCTACCAATAGCAACAACCTCTTGACCAACTTGTAGGTCATCCACATTGCCAAACGTAACCGGAATCAGTCGCTCTGCTGGAATATCAACCTTGATGATCGCTAAATCCGAATCGGCATCTGTACCAATTATTTCAGCACGGGTAATTGTTCCATCAAAAAACGTTACAATGATCTCTGTTGCCCCTTGTACAACATGATAATTTGTCACAATATGCCCCTGCTGGTCAATGACGAAGCCAGAACCAGAACTACCGATCTCATCAACTAAGGCTGTGCTTCGGCGTGTAATTTCAATATAAACAACTGACGGTGCGACACGGTTATAAACATCTACACGCCGTGCCTCATTTGTTGTCAATTCGATTTGAGCAAACTCGGAGAAATTGCTCATTGGTTGTGGTTCATTGGCAATTCGTTGTGTGGTATACGCGGTTTCTACTGTGAAGGGTTCTGGTGTTGGTTGGGAGGAACGGTCAATTGTCGCCAGTCCCAAAACATAGCCGGCGGCAACTAACAGCCCTGCAATAATTAGATATTTAATGTAACGAGGCATAAAGTTTAATCCTCACACTACTAAACAGGTTTATCTGATCTAAGATACTCGCCAATTGTAAACAATGTTTTACCTCCACATTAGAAAAGGGGCAGAATCAAGTCCTTTCTAAAGGGCGTTAGGCTGATGAGCGAGCCATCTTCTGCGATGTAAAATGTATCCTCTATCCGTACGCCAATGCCTTGCTCAGGATAATATAACCCGGGTTCAATGGTGATCACTTGACCAACCTGGAATGTGTCTTCGTTGCTTAAATGTGTAATGCGTGGGGCTTCATGAATTTTTAAGCCAACACCATGCCCTAAACTATGGATGTAACCGACTGTTGTTTGTGGATCATTGCGCGAGGTGGGATGTCCTTGTGATTCAAAATAGTTTAATACTGCCTCTTGCATCAGATGTGTTGGCTTGTTTAAGCCATAGGCTTCCAGGCTGACCTCAAACGCAGTCATCACATCATCATAGATTTTTTGCACCTCTGGCGGGGCATAGCCAATGCACCAGGTGCGGGTGGTGTCGTGATGGTATCCACCACCAAGCTCACGTGGGAATAAGTCAAAGACAATCGGTTGACCAAGTTTAAGTGGCATATGATCTTGCCCACGACTATGGGGGAACCCTGCATCACGTCCCTGTGCGAAGATCATCCCTGTGTCTTCTAACCCACGTTCCATTAATTGGATCAGGATAAAACGACGCACATCGCCAATTGTCAGCGGTGAGCCATCTGCTTTAATAACTGTTTCTGTAGCATCTGCTTGGTGTTGTTGAATAAAATCCCAAGTGGCTTGTTGCACGGACACGGTACGCTCTGCGACAGAGCGAATCCGCATGAGTTCATCGGCATCTTTGGTCATAGCAGCAAGGTCAAACAGGGTAGGGGCTTTTTCCCCGATGAGTTGATATTGTGGATGATTCTGTGCCATATATTGCTGGATTGCCAATAATAAGTTGAGTTCGCCAACACCATAAATACCGATTTTGCCAGCTTCGACTCCAAGCTGTTTAAGGCAGGTCGCCCAAAATTCAGCAGTAGGGTTTTCATAATCAGATGCGCGAATTTCTGCCCAACCGAATTGATTATCACTATAAACAGTTAATCCTGTGGCGGCTGCTTCCTCAATTTCCATAATGCCGACGATTAAAACTGGAGACTCTCCAATTTTTTTGAGTGCGAAACCGCCAGTGATATGCACATGCCCAACCAGATAATCTAAAGCAGGACTATAATTGTGATCTGCTGGGATCAAAATCGCTGTAAGGTCACGCTCTTGCATGAGACGATCAATATCTTGTTTCACAGGATGATACCTTTCAATAATTGGGTAAATAGTGTTGTTTGTTCAGGTAAGATCGTGCGCGGGTCAAACACGACATGGTTAGCTGTGATACGGGCGATAATTGGCGGCGACAATTGGCGCAATTGAGCCGTTAATACATCGGGTTGTGGGTGATTTATTGCCAGTAGATAGGTGGGGAGTGTTGCTCCTGGTAAACTGCCCCCGCCGACGGTTGATTCGCCTGGTTGAACGGTAGCATTGAACATTTGTGCCCACTCATATGCTTGTGCTTTAATATCTGTTAATGGACGGGTAATCATTTGCCAGATAGGGATGTTTTCTAGCGCATTACCCTGACGGTAATGGCGCAGTGTGGCATATAGTGCGGCTAGGCATAACTTATCGGCACGGAACGCCCGCGCTAGTGGGTGATGTTTGAGTTGTTGGATCAGATCACCTCGCCCTAAAATGATGCCTGCTTGCGGTCCACCTAGCAGTTTATCTCCGCTGAATGTTACCAAATCACATCCGGCAGCTAAACTTTCTTGCACAGTTGGTTCATGATCTAATCCATATAAAGCAGTATCAATTAATGCGCCGCTGCCCAGATCATCCAAGACAATTAAACCATGTTCATGCGCAATATGGACGAGTTCTTGTAATGGTGTTTCCTTAATAAATCCTAGTTGCTTAAAGTTAGAGGGATGAACGTGCATTAATAAGGCAGTTTGTTCTGTAATGGCACGGCGATAATCTGCTGCGCGGGTTCTATTTGTTGTGCCAACTTCTACCAAAGTAGCACCACTTTGTTGCATAATTTCTGGTACACGGAATCCGCCACCTATTTCTACTAATTGCCCGCGTGAAACGATGACCTCTTTATTGTGTGCCAGGGCAGATAACGCTAGAACAGTTGCAGCGGCATTGTTGTTAACCACTAACGCCGCTTCTGCTCCGGTTAATTGTTTTAGAAGGTCCTCAAGGTGTTGATTCCGGCTACCGCGGGTGCCTTGTTCAAGGTTATATTCTAGCGTACTGTATCCTGTGGCAACTGCTTGCATTGCCTGTAACGCAGATTTTGACAGTGGCGCACGCCCTAAATTGGTGTGGATAATGACCCCGGTTGCGTTAATAACTTCGCGTAAAGATGGCGTGTTTTGCTGTAAGAGATAGTCAGCAACTTGGGATAACAAGCTGATTTCGTTAATCAACAAATCATTATCTTTGATAATTTGCTGACGTGTTTGGTCTAAAACGGCGCGGATTGCGTCCCGAACATCATCACGCCCATATTGAACAATGAGGTCTGTTGAATGGTTAAGTAGCGTATCCACTGAAGGGAGAGCACGTAACAAGTTTTTATTATGTATTGACATGACGCTCTCGTGTTCGTAAGAAGGTTTCTAGCACAACGAAAATCAACCCAACGAAAAACATAATCGGCAAAGAAAGCATCCGCAAAATTTGTAACCAAGCACAGATAACGACGAATAACCCAATCCACACGCTTTGGCGTACTAATACACCAGCCGGCGGTGGTGGTGTGTCCACACGGACAAAGCGCATATTGATATATCGCACTACGGGCAATACGGTGCCACTGATTGCGATAAGGGTTAAAAAGAAGAACATCCAGAGTTCAGGTCCAAGGTAGGGTAAGGTGGTATTGACTAGAATAAATAAGCCCCCCCAACCTAAAACCGCCATCATGAGTGCAGCAATCAACACCCCGATGTGATCCGGTGGTAGGCTAGGTTGTTTTGGGGGTGCTGGTTTGCGTTTTCGGTGTAATTGTTCATCAGTCATTCGCTTATTATAGCGAAAAAAACAGGGTGTATACATCCCACACCCTGTTTTATAGACAATTAGAGTGTGGCGAGTAGGTCGCGAGTTTCTTGAGAGGGTTTTATTTTGAGTGCTTTCTTAAGATAATCTTCCAGGGCTTTATATTGCTTTTTGGCATCTTCTACCATGCCCATCTCAGCATATAAGCGCATAATTTCACGATGAATGTCTTCACGTTCTGGAGTTTCTTTTACGGCACGGATGAAAAAGCCTAAAGCTTCTTCTTGTTTGCCCTCTTGTTGCATCAACCGTGCCATACCGGTGAGTGCTTGGGCATAAAGTTGTTTCAGGTGGTGGCGACGGGCTTCTACCCAAGGCATATCAATGGTTTCTAAGAAGGGGGCTTTATATAAATCAATTGCCCGGCGATACAAAATTTTGCGTTCATTGGGGTCATGGCTGATGGTCGCACGTTCAACAGCATCTTGGAAGTCATCGACATCATAATGACGGACAACTTTATCAGATGGCATATAAAACCCGCTGGAGTACAAAGTCAGCTCGTAATTTTCCCCGTCTCCTACCTTGGCACTAATGCGTTCACTAATTTTGCGCTTGGTAACATGGAACACATTGGTGGCTTCCTTCACAGATAAATTGGGCCAAAATGTGGCGAAAATATCATCCCGTGTGACCAGCGGATTATCAATGAAATAGAAGAACAGATTACGGGGTAAGGCACCATCCCAGTTCTCAATTTCCTCACCATTGACCACAGCATGACCACGTCCAAAGCCATATACCTCAATTTGTGGTTTGGGTTGGTCTTCTACGGTGAACATAATGTCATTTTTGCGGTATTCTGTTCCCAGGACGACAGCTTCTCCAGCGGCAATCAAACTGTACCAAGGTTGATAAGTCAGCAAGCGGGAACTGAAGGCGATTTGAGCATTGGATGGCATTTTAGTGACTAATCCATCAATAAAAGCGTTAAAATCATCATCAAAAGGAATACGATCTAGCTCATCAATGAAAAGAGTTAACGGGTCTTTACTATATGCCCCTAAATCGTGGGCAAGGGCACGTCCTAAATCACCAGCAGACCCACCATCGAGAGCTTGTTTTAAATGGTCACCAAACCCGCCCAACATTGCATCAAATTCTTCTACCATTGTGCTAAGCCAAGCTTTTAAGGTATTTTGACCAGTTGAGATGCAAAAATAGAGCAAGCCATCTTTTCGGTCAGAAAGGAAATGCCCTAAAAAGAGGTTTTTATAGCTTGTCCAGGGATAAAGAATGACCACTTTTTTACCGGCTGAACGTTCTCTAAATGAATCGAGGGATACACGAGTAACAACTTGATGAATCATACTTAAAGCCTTTCTTCAGACATCGTGTTAAGCAATTGTCTGGAATTATATTTGTGTTATATAACCCGAATATATCGCTAACGTTTTTGTAATCCTATTTTATGTATTTGTTGAATGATTTGCAAGTCATTGGAGAAGAATGAATAAAAATAAT